>DATFAE010000343.1:0-10368 GCA_035254945.1 Arthrobacter sp.
GCAGTTCGCAAGCTCAACCAGACCCGCCGGGACGCTCTCGCAGTAGCCGGCATCCGTTAGCAAGTAAAGGCTAAACCTTGGAATCCATAATCTATGCGGCACCACTCGGTGCGGGGCTTGCCCCTGTCGAGTGGCCCGGTCTCGCCATGCGCTGGATTGGCTGGGATGACACGGTCTGGGATCTGACGTCGGGTATCAGCGGCATTGCCATGATGCCCGGCGTCAGGGGCATGCACATGCCTCCGACCAGGCACTACAAGGACACCAACCCCACAACCCACGGCGCCCGCTGGCGCGGCTACAACATCGAACAGCGCGAGGTCTTCTGGCCGCTGCAGATCTTCAACGACTACGGATCCCAGGAGTGGCTCAACCACGACCGGCGGTTCTGGCGCACCATGAGCCCGCACAAGACGGGCACCTGGGTGGTCATCCAGCCCAACGGCACCGAGCGCAGCCTGAAGCTGCGCTACAAGGATGACGGCCAGTACACCTTCGACCTGGACCCGGCGTCCACCGGGTGGGCCAACTACGGCTTCCTGATGGACGCCGAGCAGCCGTTCTGGACCGAGCCGGAGATCACCCGCGTGTTCCGGCCCACCGGCTCCTCGGAGTTCTTCAGCCCCGGCGGAGCGGTCGTGAACATCACGGCCGGCTCCTCCATCTCCGGGGCCTCGCTCTACAACCCGGGGGACGAGAAGGCCTACCCGATCTGGGAGATCGTTGGCCCCACCACCTCGGCCACGGTCAGCATTGACGGGCACGTCATCTCCATCCCCTTCCCGGTGCCGTCCGGCCAGACCCTGGTCATCGACACCCACCCCGAGAAACTGACGGCGGTGATGGGCGGAGTGGACAAGATCGCCAACCTGGCGTCGGCCGACTTCGCCGCGCTGCCCGTCGGTGACATCTCGACCCTGTCCCTGAATGTCGTGGGCTCCGGATCCATCATGGTCCGGTTCACCCCCCTGTTCTACAGGGCGTGGTAATGGACTGCCCATTCACGATCAAGGTGTACGACAAGGACTTCAACTTCAAGTGCTACATCGGTGACCCCCGCACGGTGGTCGCCACCCCCCGGTACAACAGCTCCGGGACCCTGCGGATCGACCTCACCAGCGACCATCCCCGGATCGCTGACCTGAGCGTCGACGGCGCCCGGGTGGTGTGCGAGTACTACGGCGAGCACATCCTCTCCGGCCCCGTCACGGCGATTGCCGCCCAGGGGCCCTCATCGGCGGCCGTTATCGCCTTCTATGTCGATGATGACTTCCGGCTCTTTGAGGGCGTCCTGGGCTGGCCCAACCCCACCCAGGCCATCACCAGCCAGACCAGCGAGTACTACAAGCTGACCGGCCCGGCCGAGACGGTGGTCAAGGACCTCATCACGAAGAACGCCATCACCCGGCTGGGGATGCCGGTCACCTGCGCATCCAACCTGGCACGGGGCGCCACGATCAGCGTGGCCCTGCGGATGGACCCGCTGGCCGACAAGCTGTTCCCTGCCGTGGAACAGGCCGGCATCGGCGTCTCGGTCAAGCAGTCCGGGGCAGGGCTGCTGGTGGACTGCTACGTCCCCGCCACCTTCCCCCGCATCCTCACCGAGGAGTCCGGCATCGTGCAGGACTGGTCATGGACCTCCACCCGCGCCACGAACACCCGTGTGGTGATCGGCGGTGAGGGAGAGGCCACGGCCCGCGTGTTCGCCATCGAGGTGGCCGTCAACCGGGAGCCCCGCATCAACGACAAGATGGAGGTTTTCCGGGACGCCCGGGATGCCGACTCCTCCGCCCTGCTCTCCGAGCGCGGCCGGGAAACCCTGGCCGAAGGCGCCGCCAAGAGCGGCTTCAGCCTCACGCTGGCCGAGACCGACAACTTCCGCTACGGCGGCAAGGGCGTCCGCGTGGGCGACTCGGTCACCGTCTCCATCGGAGGCGTGGAACGCACCGACATTCTCCGCGAAGCGACCATCTCCTACTCCTACGACGACGGGCTGTCCATCACCCCGGTCATCGGCGAGATCCAGGACAACCCTGACCGCACGATCGCGTCCTTCCTCAAGAGCGTCCGCAAGGGCCTCGCAGAACTGAAAGCAGGAACATAATGGCCATTACGAGCAGCGGATATGACGGCTCCGTAACAGAGCTGGCCTGGTCCAAGATGGTGTCCGGCGTCGGCTCCTCAGAGTACGGCGTGCTCGGCAGCAACGACTTCCGCGTCACCGCCGTGGCGGGCGCAGACCGCACGGTCTCCATCGCCACCGGCTCCGCCTGGGGCAAGGGCATTTTTGACACCAACGACGCCAACATCACCGTCCAGCTGGACACCGTCGCCACCGGCACCCGCTGGGACCTGATCGCCATCCGGCGCAACTGGACCGGCGCGTCCGGCACCTCCACTGTGCTGAAGATCAACGGCGGCACGGCCAAGACGATCCCGGCCCGCAACACCAGCCCCGGCGTGCTGGATGACCAGCCGCTGGCATTGGTTCAGATCACCGCCGGCCAGACCCAGCCCACGGCCATCGTGGACCTGCGGGCCTGGGGCGGCAATGGCGGCATGACCGCCATGGACCTGCTGTCCCTGGGATACCTGGAACGCCTCGGCGCCCAGGTGGTCATCAACGGCGAGGAGTGGGCCTGCGGGCGCAACTCCGGCGGCACCGTCGCCTGGACAAAGACCTCCGCCCCCACCTCCATCGGGCTCTACGGCGCCTCCGGTTCCGCCATCAACGGCACCACACCCCCGGACGCGGCCACCGCCGGCCCGGCATTCCTTATGCAGGCCGGCTCCCAGGTGGCAACCACTGACAACGCCGGCTACGGCCGCCTCACCTGGCCCCGCCAGTTCCCTAACGGTGTGCTCAGCGTCATCCTGACCAACGGCGACAGCTACGCCCTCGGGTCCGCCGGCTGGTTCAACGTCGAAGGCAACGCCCCGTTCTGGGGCACCTCCGGCAGCGGCGGCAAGTCCGACGTGATCTACGTCGCGGTGGGCTGGTCAGGCGGCGCCATCCAGGCCCTGCCCAACCGCCTGCACCGAGTCAATTACATCGTAATCGGGTACTGATGGTCGCCTACGAGTTCCCTTCGCGGGTAGCCAAGGACCCCACGCTCGACACCCTGGTCAAGGACGGCGTCGGCTTTATCTACGCCCTGAATGACACCTCCCACACCGCCCCGCTGGCCATCACGGACAGGTTCGGGCTCCCCAAGCCCAACGTCCGGACCACCTATGACGGGGTGACCGAGGAGTTCTTCTGCGAGGACAACTCCATCGTGTGGTGGGTCTCGGGCCCCTACGCCTTCCTGATCGTGTCCTTCACCGGACTGAAGGCCGCCGCCGAGGCCGCCATGGCGGCAGCCGGCGACTCAGCCGCAGCGGCCCTGGCCGCCCAGCTCGCGGCAGAGGCGGCCCTGGCATCGGCCAGCGGCCTGTCCGACACCGCCATGCGGGACCTGATCAACACCACCACCTCGCTCACCAGGCTGGCCCTGGATGCCGTGGTCCCCGTGATCGCGGCCAAGGTCACCACCGCTGACCTGTATGAGCCGAAGAAGATCATCGCCCTGTCCGACGGCACCGTAAAGGCCATCCCCCGGGATGCCGCCGTGCCGGCGGCGCCGAGCGGCCTGACGGTCACCTCCGGAGCGACCATGGTGCGGCTCCGCTGGGACGCCGTGCCGAACGCCGCCTACTACCAGGTGTTCCGCAACAACGTTCCCCTGGCCGCCGCCGCATCCGGCCGATTCCTCGACAACACCGGGCTGGCGAACACCGAATACTCCTACAGCGTGGCCACGTACGACAACTACGGGCAGCGCTCGGTGGTGTCCGCCCCCGCCTTCGGCACGTTCAACCCGGCGCTGAACGTGGCCCCCATTGTCGAGGTGCGGACCTGGCCCACCACCATCCCCACGTCGGGCACCGTCGTGGTCCGGGTGACCTCCCGGGACGCTGACGCACAGAACCTTGCGATGGCCCTCGGCGTGGACAGCGGCTCCATCCGGCCAACCACAGACCCGTCCGTCTGGCTTTACACCATCTAAGAAGGAACATTCCATGCATGAGGCGACAACCATCAAGGGCCGCATCACCTGGCGGCTGACCGCAGGTGACGGCTCCCTCGTCCGTGAGGGGGAGGTAGAGAACCTGGTCACCACCATTGGTGACCGGATGTACGCAGAGCGCGGCGGCGCCGTCTCCGGGGCTCCTGCGGCCCCAACGGGCATGAAGCTGGGAACCGGCGGCGGGGCACCCGCCAAGACGGGCTCCGGGGCGGCCCTGACCACGTACCTGTCCAACTCCCACCAGGGCTTTGAGTCCGGCTACCCGCAGGGTTCCGCTGCCGGCAGCGCCCGCCGGGTGTCCTACTCCTGCGTCTACGGGCCGGGCAAGGGAACCTCCGGCTCCCCCGTGACCGAGGTGGTCCTGGTCAACGAGACCCTGACGGACGCCACCTCCGCAACCGGCGCAACCATAGCCCGTGCGCTGCTTAGCGGGATCGGCTCCAAGGGGGCTGACCAGACCCTCTCGATCACCTGGACACACGACCTGCTGGGGGCATAACCCATGGCTACCCATTCCATTTTCGGTGACGGGCCTCCGTCCGGCGTAACCACCAACAACGGGGACAGCGCAGCGGTCAACCTGGGCACCGCGTTCCAGCTGGTCGAAGGCGTCAGTGACTGGGCCGTGCTCGGCGCCAAGGTCTGGATCCCGGCAGACTCCAACACTCCCACAACCGGCCTGAAGGCCCACCTGTGGGCCGGTTCCAATATCGCGACCGCGACACAGCTCGCCACGGCGGACTTCGCCACGATCACCAAGGGCGCCTGGAATGAGGTGCAGTTCTCCGGTGCGCAGGTCATAGATCCGGACACAAAGTACTGGATGTCCGTCTACTTCCCCGGCGGCTGCTACCCATCCAAGCCAAGCGTCTTCACATCGGCCGTCCAGTCACCCACCAACGACGTCCTTAGCGGCGCAGCAGCTACCCAGGTCACGCCGGGCAACGGCGTGTACGCGTACGGCGCCGCCGGCACCGCGCCCATCAACGCTTCAACCAGCCAGACCTGGTACGGCGTGGACGTCCTGGTCGCGGACTCAGGCGGCGGAGGCCGCATTGTCGTGGATGAGGTCGGCGTCACCGACGCCGTCTCGGCCATCCGCACCGGGCTTCCGGCAACGGTCACCTTCAGCGGATCCGCAACCGACACCCTGGGTGCCACCGCGTTCGACACGGCGGTAGCCCCCGTCGCGGCCGGCACCTCGGCCCATGTGGCCACGCACACCATGTACGACAACAACGTTGTCTACGGCTCCGCCCTTTCGCAGGACATCCGGGGACCCGTGCAGACCGTCGCCGCCGCGCAGGAGATCGGCGTGACGTTCTGGCTGGACCGGCCCTGCCGGGGAGTCGGAGCGAAGATCTGGAAGCATCCCAATGCGGCCGGGACCATCCCGGTCACGCTCTGGACCAAGACCGGCACCAGCCTGGCCACCACCACGGTGACCTGGGTTGCCGACGCCGGCGGCTACCGGACCATCACGTTCCCCACACCGGCCACCCTGGAAAAGGACGTCGAATACCGGATCAGCTACCACGCTGCCAACGGCATGTATGGGAAGAGCGACTGGGTCTTCAACGCCCAGGACATCCTGGATCCACCCTTCAAGGTCATTGCCGTTGGCAACGGCACGGTCGGCGGCTCCTGTGTTGCTAACGGCACCGCCCACACCTTCCCCACCGCCTACCACCACGCCAACTTCTACATCCATCCGACTGTCGAATGGGATGTTGAGCTGCCGGCGGACGCGCCCGGCTACATGGACCAGTGGCCCAACTACAACCCGTCGGCCACGTTCCCGATGGGCGTGTTCTATGCTGACCCGCCCTGGTTCGAGGACTACTGCTCCATCGGCGTGACCACGTTTGTGGGCATCCCGACCATCGTGGCCGGCTACCGGGAGGCCATCCTGGCCACCGGCTGTGACGTCTGGGCAAGCGCCGGCGAGAACGGCGAGGGCGCACAGTACATGCTCTCCGACCCCGAGCTGGCGCAGCATATCGTGGGCTACTTCCTCGTCGATGAGCCCGACCTGGCCGGCACCTACAAGAAGCCACAGTACGTCCGCGATGTTGTCTCCCGCCTCCGGGCGATCGACAGCACCCGCCCGACGATGCAGAACTTCGGCTACGGCCTGTCAAAGATGTCCGGCTGGTTCTTCCTGCAGATCGGCATGACGATCAACGACGCTGTTGCCGAATGGATGGAGCACGTCGAGATCCCGGACGTCACATCGCTTGACCACTACAACCTGATGCCCCCGGACTTCCAGGGCTATGAGGGCGTCTGGACCTACCCCAGGTTCATCACCCGCCTGAAGACCATGACGTCGAACAAGAAGCCCATCTGGGGCTACGTGGAGACCACCGGCCCCATCCCGAACAACCCCACGCCGGCACAGGTCAAGCAGGCCACCTGGGCCCAGATCATCGCAGGCGCCCAGGGCATCGTGTTCTTCGACCACAGGTTCCCCAACGTCTCGGTCACCCTGGACTTCGCGGCGCTGCTGCACGACCCGCCCATGCGGGCCGCAGTGCAGGAGCTGTGCACCACTGTCCATGCGATGGGCGGCGCTCTGCTGGCCGGTGAGAAGGGCTACGTCACGAACGTGACCTCATCCAACACCACGGCCGGGCCGATGGGCGGCACCTACGGCGTGCCGATCCATACCCGCTCCGTCTCGGATGCCACCTACCGCTACGTCCTGGCCCAGGCCATCCGTCCGGGCGCCACGACAGGCACCATCACGGTGCCCTCGGCGGCCAACAAGACGCTGACCGTGCTGAACGAGAACCGCACCATCAACGTGGGCAGCGACGGGGTCATCACCGAATCCTTCGCCGCCGACTACTCCTTCCATCTGTACAGGTGGACACCGTAATGGAATGGGCCGAATGGATGCAATGGCTGATCCCGGCCATATCGGCACTGCTTGGCGGCAGCGGGGTCTGGGCACTGCTCGGCGCCCGCGCCGCCGGCAAGGCGACCGAACGCGCTGCTGAGGCAGCGGCCCAGGCCACGGAGCGTGCCGCAGAAGCGGCGGCAAACGCCACCGAGCGGGCCGCCGCCCTGGCCTCGACACCCGCTGTGCAGTCAGCCACCACGGCCGACTGGACGGCGCTGATGTCCTACTGGCAGGCCGAGATGACCGCCATGCGGTCCAACGCCGCCGCCCTGGAGGTCCGGGTCCTGTTCCTGGAGCACCAGCGCGAGGAGGACCTGCGGCACATCGAGGTGCTGGAACAGCACATCTGGAACGAGCTTCCGCCACCGCCGCCCACCCGCAGGCGGATCCCGTTTACCAAGCCCGACCCTGAAGGAACACCGTGATCCGCCCTGTTGACTTCGAGCCCTCGCAGCTTTATGGGGACAACCCCACCAAGTGGCTGCCGGCGGACTCCTGGCTGATCCAGACCTTCGGCAACTACCAGCCCGACGGCCATACAGGCATCGACTACCCCTGCCCGGCAGGGACCCCAGTCCGTGCCGTGGCCGCCGGCACGGTGGTGCACGTCGGCAGGCTCGCCGGGACCTACGCCGACAACGCCTGGTGGATCTCCCCCGGCTTCGCCGGCTTCACCTACGTGGTGGACCACGGGTCCTTCATCGGGATCTACGGCCACTGCATGGACGGCGCGGCCCGGGTCTCCTACGGCCAGCGCGTCAGCGAGGGCCAGGTCCTGGGGCTGTCGGGCAACACGGGCGCATCCACCGGCGACCACCTCCACTTCGAGGTGCTGCCCGATGGCTACGTCCTGAACTCATACATGTACGGCCGGATCAACCCGGCCACCCTGTTCGGCTCCGCGTCCATCAACCCGCAGGGCACCATCACACCACAAGAAGAGGAGGACGATATGGCACTCTCGACCGAAGACAAGTTATTCATCCAGAACGAGATAGAGCGCCGGCACGCGGTAACCCGCGACCTGATCCGCTCCGAGGGGTTCTCCTACGCCAACAAGGTGTTCCTCCAGGAGACCGTCGAGTCCAGGGCCGTGGTCACCCGCGACGTGATCCGCGCCGCCGTGGCCACGCTGGCCACGTTCACCCCCGGCATTGACCAGGAGAAGCTGGAGAAGGCGCTGACGGACGCTGTGGCCGAGGCCATCGCAGCCGGCATCACCGTTGACGTAAAGGTGGGCACCACCGATGGCTGACCACTCCGCCCCCTCCGTAGTCCCCGACGCCGTGGAGCGTGCCCTGCGCACGCTGTGGCAGGGCTTCCTGGTGGACGGCCTGTCCATCGCCGGCACCGGCCTGCTCCTGCTGCTGGCCACCGGCGACCTGACCGACCCGCTGTTCTGGCAGGCCGCCGGCCTGCTGGTGGCCAAGTCCATCCTGACGTCGCTCGCGTCCTTCCTCTCCCGGCTGAAGTCCACGCCAAAAGAGTCCACCCCACCCATTGCATAGTTACTGGCCAGTGTACTAATGTGGAGCGTTAGCTTCCGGTTTCTTCCCAGCAACCGGACGCTACCCCTACAGTTGTGGCGGCGTTCGCTTTGACACCCGCCGGCCACAACAAAGACCCCCCTCACGGTAACCGCTTCGGCGGCCCATGAGGGGGGTTCTTTTTTGTTAGGGTGATGGGGTGAATACGAATAGACCGCCAGAGAATCCGACTGACAGGCTCCGCGACGAACTCGACCGCCGTGGCTGGCAGCAGAACACTTTCGCCGCTGTCATCGGCAGGCCGCAGCAGCTCGTCTCCGAGGTCATCAACGGCAAGAAGGAGATCACCCGGGAGACGGCCATGGCGTTCGCTGCAGCCCTGGATACGCCGGCCATCGAGTGGCGCCAGCTCCAGGATGCCTACAGGCTCTGGGAAATGGGGCAGGAGCCGGCCATGCAGTCCGAGGTGGCCCTGATCCGGGACCGGGCCAAGAACGTGTCGCAGCCACCCCCGCCCGTCCGGCCTGTCTATGACGTGAAGTGGGACGAGCAGAGCCGCAAGCATGTCGCCACGGTGGACCTCTACCCGGAGCTGTCCGCCAAGGGCGGCAGCCCTGAGTACGCCGTCAAGAAGCTGCGGGCCCTGATGGCCCGCCAAGGCTGAATAAGCGGATCCCTATTCAGATTTGTGGCATCAATTCTGAATAGGCTTCGGCTGGAAGGTGGGGCACTGCTCGGGCTTCAGGAAGTACTCGACGTACTTCCCGCAGACGGTGCACTTGACGGAGTGCTGGCACCAGTAGCGGTAGTCCTTGGGACCCTCGTCCCGGCGGGCGAAGCTGTAGTAGATGGGGTACCACATGCAGGCCTTGCGGTTGCTGTAGTTGTGGTTGAGCACAATCTCGGTGACGTGCTCCCGGCCGACCTTGCCCTTGCACCACCTGGCCGTACTCTTCTTCTTGTTGTAGGTGCGGGCGGTCTCCTCGCGGAGTTCATCCTTGCGCTTTTCCCAGCTCAACGCGGCTTCCTTCCCTTGTGGATCAATGGCTTGCGTTTGATGATGATCCTCAGCATGGCCACGACAATCTCGGCGGAGCGGGCCTGCTCGAAGACGAATGTGGCATGCCCTGGGATACCGTAGAAAACCTCATAGGCGTAGCTCGCGCCCGGCTCATGCTTGGACATGGCCAGCACCACTCGGTGGCGTACACTCAACGTGGCTTCCTTCCGTTGTGAATGAATTGCGGGCAGATGGTCCGGACCCAGTCATCCTCATGCTGGTGCCTGCGGAAGTAGGCGGCCGTCTCCGGCCCGATTATCAGAATGAAGTTCCAGGGCTTATTTCGGCCCGACCAGTAGCCCACCTCGTGGGTGTATCCCTGGCGCATCCTGCGCCGCTGGGCACGGGTTCGCTTCATCCTTCCCGCCAGGAGATGCCTTCTCCCCCAACGTTTCCGAGCAGACAGCCGAGGTGGCAGTAGCGCTCCACGGTCCACAGCTCGGCCGTGATGTGCGGCATCCGGACTCCTCGTGCGTCCGCCGCGAAGGGCTGGTTGCACAGGACGCACAGCTCCCAGACGGGCGGGCTGGGGATCCGGAGCTTGTCGTCTTCGCACACAGGGGCGCGGAGTTCCGCGCTGGGCCAGGGCTCTCCAAACCAGTTCATGTGCCTACCTTATAGTCAAAAGCGAAAGCCCCCAGCTACAACTCCCGGGGGCACGAGAAGGTTGCGGCTGAGGGCTTTCGGTGGCCAGTCTAGTCCCCGACCAGCCAGGGGAGTCCAATCAGGCAGAACAGCCCGGACAGGGCCAGGGCATTCCAGTAGGTCCAGGTCAGGGCCGGGAAGGCCAGCGGGAGCAGCAGCCAGAAGATCAGGGCGATGACTCCCACGAAGATGGACACGCCG
>DATFAE010000344.1:0-6148 GCA_035254945.1 Arthrobacter sp.
CGCCGCGGAAGGCCGCCAGGCTGGCATGGGAGTGTTCCAACCACACGTCGATCGGCCCTCTGGCCTGGCCGTCCCCGGCCCGTCCGTCCAGGAGCGCCGTCATCGCACCGCAGCCGCTGTGGCCGCACACCACCAGGGACCCGACTGACAGTTTGCCCACTGCAAACTCCAGGGCCGCGTCGGTGGCTGCATCCGTTCCCGGCCTGCCCACTACGTTGCCCACGTTGCGGACGGTAAAAAGGTCTCCCGGGCCGCTGCTGGTGATCAGGTTCGGCACCACGCGTGAGTCTGCGCAGGTCAGGAAAAGAGTGGACGGGTCCTGGTGCGTGGCGAGTCCGCCGACGTGCGGCTTCAGCAGGCCGGCCGTGCGGCGGTGGTAGTTTTCGACGCCGGCCAGGACAGGTTGGACGGACAGTGCTTCCGCATCCTCAGGGGCGGGGGACGTGGTGGTCCGGCCCTGCCAGCTGCGCCACGGCGCGAACCCGCCGCGCAGGGCGGACCGGGCGTCCCCGCGGCAGGGGGGTGCGGCGTGGGCGTCCGCCAGGCTGGCCGTCCCGTGCTCTTCGACGGTAACGGAACCGCCGGTGGCCACATGGCGGGCCTGCCATGCCTCCAGCGCGTCATGGACGGGGTGGTCCAGGTAGTCCACGTCCAGTTCAAGGGTCACCCGCGTACCGGCAGGGACGGCGGCCAGGACGGCGCTGAGCCGGGGGAGTGACAGGAAGCTGCACGAGCCGTCGATCACCACGCGCCATGCGCCGGCGGTCCCGGGTTCCGGGACAGCGGTGACTGTTGCCCGCGCTATCCGCCACAGCACCAGTGCAATGGCCAGCAGCAGCCCGGTCAGCACGCCTACCAGCAGGTTGGCGAACACCACGATGGACAGGGTCACGCCGTAGACGAACAGGTCACCGGTCCGCCGCGCCGTGCTGATGTCCGCAGGGCGGACCAGCCGGGCCCCCACGATGATCAGCAGCCCGGCGAGGACGGACTCGGGGATCAGCTGGATCAGGCCGGCAAGCAGGAGCGAAAAGACAAGCACCCAGACACCGTGCAGGACCGCAGAGGCCCGGGTGCGGGCCCCCGCTTCCAGGTTGGTGGCGCTGCGGACGATCACGCCCGTCACCGGCATGCCGCCAAGCAGCCCGGACGTCACGTTGGCAGCGCCCTGTCCCATGAGTTCGCGGTTGAAGTTTGTCCGCGCGCCGTGGTGCATCTTGTCCACGGCGACGGCCGAGAGCAGGGATTCCACGCTCGCAATGAGGGCGATGGTGACGGCGCCAATGGCGGCGGCGGACCAGTTGCCGGCGGGCAGCTGCGGCAGGGAGAGGGAATCCGTCAGGGACCCGCTGAAAGTGACCCGGTCCACGCCAAAGGGAAGGGAGAGTGCCGTAGCGGCGATGACCGCCACCAGCGGACCGGGGACGCGTCGCACCGGCTCGGGCAGGCGCCTCCAGAGGAGCAGCGTCCCGATAACCGTGATGCCCAGTCCTGCAGCGGCTAGCTCTGCTTCAACCACACTGGACGGGATGGCCGCGATGTTGCCAAGCGCTGAACTGGCAGAGCCCGCTCCCAGCAGCACATGGAACTGCTGGAGCACAATGGTGATGCCGATGCCGGCCAGCATGGCGTGGACCACCACGGGGGCGATGGCCAGGGCAACCCGTCCAAACCGGGCCAGGCCCAGGAGGGCCTGCAGCACGCCGGCCACCGCAGTGATGGCGCATGTAGCCGGCCAGCCGAACTGGTCAACCAGCCCTGCCACAATCACCGTCAGGCCTGCCGCCGGTCCGCTGACCTGGAGCGGTGAGCCGCCCAGGCTGCCGGCAACGATGCCTCCGACCGCGGCCGCGATCAGTCCGGCCATGATGGGTGCACCGGAGGCCGCCGCAATCCCCAGGGAAAGGGGCACTGCGACGAGGAAGACCACCAGCGACGCCGGGAGGTCGTAGCGCAGCACACTGGCCAGCCTGCTGCCGACCGGCCAGCGGGGCCGGGAGCCGGGGGAACCTGTTCCTCCCTCTTTGCTGCCGGGATGGTGGGTCATTTCCGTCGCAACAGGTGCTGTTCTCAAGGCAGTCCTTCGTTTGTCCGGGCGGTGGTGGCCACGCTATTGACCGGCCAGCGAAGGGTGCAAGGAGCCGGACAGTGAGAAACAACACCCTGTTTTCCGGCCGTCCGCGGCGTCACACGGACGATTCCGGCGTCCCCCCGGCACGGCGGCGGGCGCCGGTTTGCTGCTGTGCCGCGGTGCACAGGCCGGTGCCCTGTATTCAAGTCAAACTGCCAGGCTGGTGCCGTCGTTACGGTGCTGTGCCGGCCTGACACCTGGGCCCGTGCCCGCGTGGTCTAGTCCGGTGACCGCCTGTTGCGGTGTGACTGGACCTCGGCCTGCTTGTGTGGATGCCGGCATAAGCACCGGCGCCGATCCGGTCCGGCGCCGGTGTCGTAAGGTTGCTCTAGTGCTCAACAGAAGTGGGCGTCGTGGGTAGTCTCAAGGAACAATCGTGCTGACAATGCTGAACGCCATAAAAAGGGTGCTGGTGGGCCGGCCCTTCAGGAACGACAGGCTCGCCCACACCCTGCTTCCCAAACGGATCGCACTTCCGGTCTTCGCCTCCGACGCCCTGTCATCCGTTGCCTACGCGCCCGATGAAATCCTCCTGACCCTGGCCCTTGCCGGCGTCAGCGCCGTGGCGTTTTCGCCGTGGGTTGGCCTCGCCGTGATGGTGGTGCTGCTGACGGTGGTGGCGTCATACCGCCAGAACGTGCACGCCTACCCTTCAGGCGGCGGCGACTACGAAATCGCCAACGAGAACCTGGGCAAGTTCGCCGGCCTGACGGTGGCGTCGGCGCTGCTGGTGGACTACGTCCTGACCGTGGCGGTTTCCATGTCCTCGGCGGCCACCTACCTCACCTCGGCTGTGCCCTCCCTGCACGGGCAGCAGGCGCTCATCGCCACCATCGGCGTCGTCATCCTCGCCCTGGTCAACCTCCGGGGAGTCAAGGAAGCCGGAAGCGTCTTCGCCGTCCCCACCTACATCTTTATGGCCTCGATCCTGGGCATGACGGCGGTGGGTGTCTTCCAGGCCGCCACCGGCCAGCTGCGTGAAGCGCCGTCCGCCGGGTTCACCATCGTCCCTGCCCCGGGTTTTGACGAAGGACTGGTGGGCCTCGCCGGCGCCTTCCTGCTGCTGCGGGCCTTCTCCTCCGGCGCTGCGGCCCTCACCGGCGTCGAAGCCATCAGCAACGGCGTGCCCAATTTCAAGGTGCCCAAGAGCAAAAACGCCGCCACCACACTGCTGCTGCTCGGCGTCATCGGGGCGTCGATGCTCGCCGGAATCATCTACCTGGCCAATGCCACAAAGGTCCATATTGTGCTGGACCCCGCCACGGAGTTCCTCGTGGACGGCAAGCCGCTGCCGGAGGGCTACATCCAGAGTCCGGCCATCAGCCAGATCGCGCAGACCATCTTCGGCGCAGGGTCCATCCCGTTCTATATCGTGGTGGCCGCCACCGGCGTGATCCTCGTGTTTGCCTCGAACACCGCCTTCAACGGCTTTCCGGTACTCGGCTCCATCCTCGCCCAGGACGGCTACCTGCCGCGCCAGCTCCGGACCAGGGGCGACCGCCTGGCCTTCAGCAACGGCGTCCTGGCCCTGGCGGCCGGAGCGCTGGTGCTCATCCTTGCGTTCAACGCCGATGTCACCAAACTGATCCAGCTGTACATCGTGGGCGTCTTCATCTCGTTCACCCTCAGCCAGCTGGGAATGATCCGGCACTGGGGGAGGCAACTCAAGCTCGCCAGGGACAAGGCGGCCCGGCTGCGGTTGGCCAAGTCGCGCACCATTAACACCATCGGATTCGGCATGACCGCCCTGGTGCTGGTCATTGTCCTGATCACCAAGTTCGAGCAGGGTGCCTGGATCGCGCTGCTGGCAATGTTTGTTTTGTTCCTGATCATGTGGAGCATCCGGGCGCACTATGACAACGTGGCCAAGGAGCTTGCCGTGGACGAGGACTCCTCGCCGCGTGCCCTGCCCACCCGGGTCCACGCCGTCCTGCTGGTCTCCCATGTGCGCAAGCCGGTGCTCAGGGCGCTGGCCTACGCGCGGGCCTCGCGTCCCTCGCGGCTGGACGCCATCACCGTGGACATCAATGCCGAAGAGACTGCCCACACCGTGGCCGACTGGGAAAAGCTGGACATCCCCGTGCCGCTGACCGTGCTGGCAAGTCCTTACCGGGAAACCATCACGCCCATCATGGAATACGTGAAGAACATGCGGCGGGATTCCCCCCGCGACCTCATCGTGGTCTACATCCCTGAATACGTGGTGGGCAAATGGTGGGAGCAGCTCGTGCACAACCAGACGGCGCTGCGCATCAAGACCCGGCTGCACTTCGAACCCGGCGTGATGGTGGCCAGCGTTCCGTGGCAGCTGAAATCATCCGAAGAAGCAAAGAACCTGCAGGATATCCAATGAGCTCCCATACCCACACCCAGACACAGTCCCAGTCCGCTTCGGCCAGCGAGGCCAGGGAGTTGGTGCTCGACGTCGGTCCCGTGGCCCACGGCGGCCACTGCGTGGCCCGGCACGAAGGCAGGGTGATCTTCGTTCGGCACGCCATCCCCGGGGAAAAAGTCCGTGTCCGGCTGACCGACGCCGGTGAATCAGCCAAATTCTGGCGCGCCGACGTCGTGGACGTCCTCGACGCGTCACCGGACCGTGTGGAGCACTTCTGGCACGCCGCCGACTCCCGCCGTGCCTGGGCCCACGGCCACCCGCCGGTAGGCGGCGCCGAGTTCGGCCATATCGCCCTGGAACGCCAGCGCAACCTGAAGGCGGCGGTCCTGGCCGAACAGCTCCAGCGGCTCGCCGCCGTCGGCCAGCTTCCCGGCGGGGAGATCATGGTTGAGGCCGTGGCCGGCAACGGCGCGGACAGGGACCCAACGTACGACGCCGGCTCCGGCCTCGGGTGGCGGACGCGGGCCAGTTTCTCGGTCACCTCCGGCGGAAAACTGGGTATGCACGCCCATCGCTCCGACCACATCATCCCGCTGCGCGAGATGCCGCTCGCCTCGGAGGGCATCAACCGGCTGCGCCTGTGGGACATTGACCTGCAGGGGATCGGGCGCGTGGAAGTTGCCGCGCCGGCCAACGGCTCCCGCCCCCTGGTGCTGCTGGCCCCGGCTCCCGGCACGAAGCCCAAGCGGCTCAGCGCCATCGCGGCCCAGCTGCCCGACGACGTCTCCGTTGCCACGTTCGATCCCCTCACAGATGACGTCCAACAGCTTCGCGGACGCACATGGGTGCAGGAGTCCGCGGCGGGACATGACTACCGTGTTACGGGCGCGGGCTTCTGGCAGATCCACCGCGACGCGCCCGGAGCACTTGTGGGGGCCGTCACAGGTTTCCTGCACGACGGCGGTTTCCTTGCGCCCGGTTCGGTGGTGGCCGACCTGTATGCCGGCGCCGGACTGTTCACGGCGCCCCTTGCCGATGCCGTGGGCGAAACCGGATCCGTGCTGTCGGTGGAAGGCGCTCCCGGCACCAGCAGGGATGCTCGCAAGAACCTGCACGGAGCGCCGCAGGTGGAGATCATCCAGGGGAGGGTGGAGCGCGTTCTCCGCCAGAAACCGCGCAATTTTGATGCCATCGTGCTGGACCCGCCGCGTGCCGGTGCCGGCAAGGCAGTGGTTGGCCAGCTCATCGCAGCAGGTCCGCGGGCCGTCGCGTACGTGTCCTGCGACCCGGCGTCATTCGCCCGTGACGTGGGTTACTTCCAGCAGGGAGGCTGGTCACTGGCGGCCCTGCGTGCCCTTGACCTGTACCCGCACACGCATCACCTGGAGTCGGTGGCTTTGCTGACGCCGGGCCGCTGACACCGGAATTATTTGGACTACTATGGCCCTTAGTAGTCCCACGTCGCGCTCCGTATTCACGGGTGACCCCATGTAATTTTGAGGGCCTGCACTAATTAGGCCTGCCTAACTAGCAAGCGGTCAACCGCGCGACAAAGATGAAACTGTTGCGAGAGGAGTCCTGCGATGAGCACTGTGGACAGCTTCGGTTCAAAAGGCAAACTTAATGTAGCCGGAACCGAATACGAAATTTTCCGGTTGAACTCCGTTGAAGGTGCAGAAAAC
>DATFAE010000345.1:0-7599 GCA_035254945.1 Arthrobacter sp.
ACGCGCTTCTTCTCGCCGCCGGAGAAGCCTTCGTTGACGTTGCGCTGGGCGAAGTCGGCGTCGATGCGCAGCTGGGCCATGGCGTCCTTGACTTCCTTGGTCCAGGTGCGCAGCTTGGGTGCTTCGCCGTCAATGGCGGTCTTGGCGGTCCGCAGGAAGTTGGTCATGGAGACGCCCGGGACCTCCACGGGGTACTGCATGGCCAGGAACACGCCGGCGCGGGCGCGCTCGTCAACGCTCATCGCGAGGACGTCTTCGCCGTCGAGCGTGATGGAGCCGGACGTGACGTTGTAGCGCGGGTGCCCGGCGATGGTGGAAGCCAGGGTGGATTTGCCGGAACCGTTGGGGCCCATGATGGCGTGGGTCTGGCCGGTCTTGATGGTCAGGCTGACGCCCTTCAGGATCTCCTTGGTGCCCTGCTCCGTGTCAATGCTGACGTGCAGGTCCTTGATCTCAAGAGTAGACATAGGTCTTGTTCTCCTCTGCACCGTGCCCTCCGGCGGCGGTGCGGTCTTTGTCTGGAAGTTTGGTTCTGTTGCTGAATTGCCGTGCTCCGGCTGGCGCCGGGAATGCTGCTAGCTGAAGTTCGGGGCTTCGGCTCCGTTGAGGACGTTGGTGAAGTCAACGTAGACCTCATCGCCAAGGACCTCGACGGCGAACACCGGGACGGGATCGTAGGCGGGCAGCTGCAGCGGCTCACCGCTGCGCAGGTCGAACTGGGAGCCGTGGCCCCAGCACTCGATCATGCACCCCTCCACTTCGCCCTCGGACAGTGAGATGTCCGCGTGCGAGCAGGTGTCGCCGATGGCGTGGATTTCGCCCATGGAGTCCTTGACGATGGCTACCGGGTAGTCATCGATCAGGATCCGCAGCGCCTGCTTGAGCTGGATTTCATCCACCTTGCAGACAAGCTCGCCCTTTGGCTGGTCAGTCATCTGTGTATTACCGCGCAGTCTTAGTTGTCCGTCAGCGCGAGTTCGCGCTCAACAGCGTCGGTGAGGCGCTCTTCGAGCGCGGGCACCTTGATCTGCTGGATGATTTCGTGCAGGAAGCCGCGGACCACCAGCCGGCGGGCAACATCCTCGGGGATGCCTCGGGCCATCAGGTAGAACAGGTGCTCGTCGTCCAGCCGGCCAGTGGCGCTGGCGTGGCCCGCACCCTCGATCAGTCCGGTTTCGATTTCCAGGTTCGGCACAGAGTCGGCGCGTGCGCCATCCGTCAGGAGCAGGTTGCGGTTGGCCTCGTAGGTGTCGGTGCCTTCTGCTTCCTTGCGGATCAGGACGTCACCCACCCAGACAGCGTGGGCATTGCGGCCCTGCAGCGCGCCCTTGTACAGCACGTTGGACTTGCAGTTGGCCACAGCGTGGTCAACGAAGAGGCGCTGCTCAAGGTGCTGGCCGGCGTCGGCGAAGTACAGGCCGAACAGTTCGGCTTCGCCGCCCGGGCCGGTGAAACGGGCCGACGGCGTAACGCGGACCAGGTCCCCGCCGAGGCTGACCATGACGTGCTTGAACTTGGCGTCGCGGCCGATTTTCGCCTGCTGGGACGAGGCGTGCACGGCGTCGTCGTTCCATTCCTGGAGCGAGACGACGGTCAGGTTCGCGCCGTCTTCGACGACGATTTCGACGTTCTCGGACACCACGGCGGAGCCCTGGTGGTCCAGGACCACAAGGGCCTTGGAGAACTTCCCTGCAACAATCACGATGTGCTGGGCGGCCGCCGCGGTGCCCTGGCCGGTGATGAGGACGTTGATCTCGGTGTCCGCTTCGAACTCCGCCGGGATGGTGACAACGGTGGCTTCGCTGAAGTTCTCCCAGGCGTTGGCGGACACGCGGTCCTCCGGAATGCCGGCAGAGCCGATGCGCTGGTCACCGCGGGCCACGGTTTCCACCGTGACGCGGTCCGGGCCGCTGACGGTGACGGTGGGTGCCGCACCGGAGAGGACCTCGTTGTGCAGGCCGCGCAGGCGCTTCAGCGGGGTGAACCGCCAGTCTTCCTCCAGGCCGGTGAGCGGCTTGAAGTCGGCCAGCTTGTAGGAAGTCAGGCGTCCGGCGCGTGAGCTGTCCGGAATGCCCACTCCGCCGCCGTGCGAATGGCTCTTGACCGCTTCGCCGGCAAGCGGGGCCTTGGAGCCGGCCGCGTTGATCGGGGACAGGCTTTCGCCCTCTTCGGTGAAACCGTCAATAAACGGCTGGGCTGAGGGCGCGCCGATGCGCGCCTTTTCAGTAGTGATTTCAGTCATCGTTATCCGACGGACCCTTCCATCTGCAGTTCAATCAGGCGGTTCAGCTCAAGTGCGTACTCCATCGGGAGTTCGCGGGCGATTGGCTCGATGAAGCCGCGGACGATCATCGCCATGGCCTCGTCTTCGCGCATGCCGCGGGACATCAGGTAGAAGAGCTGTTCTTCGCTGACCCGGGAAACGGTGGCTTCGTGACCCATCACCACGTCATCCTCACGGATGTCGATGTACGGGTAGGTGTCCGAACGGCTGATGGTGTCCACCAGCAGCGCGTCGCAGCGGACGGTGTTTGCCGAGTGCTTGGCACCTTCACGGACCTGGACCAGGCCGCGGTAGGCTGCACGTCCGCCGCCGCGGGCCACGGACTTGGAGATGATGGAGCTCTTGGTGTTCGGCGCGATGTGCACCATCTTCGAGCCGGTGTCCTGGTGCTGGCCGGCGCCGGCGAAGGCGATGGACAGGGTCTCGCCCTTGGCGTGCTCCCCCACCAGGTAAACGGCCGGGTACTTCATGGTCACCTTGGAGCCGATGTTGCCGTCAACCCATTCCATGGTGGCGCCTTCTTCGCAGATGGCACGCTTGGTCACCAGGTTGTACACGTTGGTGGACCAGTTCTGGATGGTGGTGTAGCGGACGCGGGCGCCCTTCTTGACGATGATTTCCACCACGGCGGAGTGCAATGAATCCGAGGTGTAGATCGGCGCGGTGCAGCCTTCGATGTAGTGGACGTAGGAGTCCTCATCGGCAATGATCAGGGTCCGCTCGAACTGGCCCATGTTTTCCGTGTTGATGCGGAAGTATGCCTGGAGAGGGATGTCCACGTGGACGCCCTTGGGGACGTAAACGAAGGATCCGCCGGACCAGACGGCAGTGTTCAGCGAGGCGAACTTGTTGTCGCCCACGGGAATGACGGTGCCGAAATACTCCTGGAAGATCTCCGGGTGCTCGCGCAGGGCGGTGTCGGTGTCCAGGAAGATGACGCCCTGGGCCTCAAGGTCCTCGCGGATCTGGTGGTAGACCACCTCGGACTCGTACTGTGCGGCCACGCCGGAGACGAGGCGGCTGCGCTCAGCTTCCGGGATGCCCAGTTTTTCGTACGTGTTCCGGATGTCCTCGGGCAGGTCTTCCCAGGTGGCGGCCTGCTTCTCGGTGGAGCGGACAAAGTACTTGATGTTGTCGAAGTCGATGCCGGAGAGGTCTGCACCCCAGGTGGGCATGGGCTTGCGGTCGAAGTACTTCAGGCCCTTCAGGCGGAGATCCAGCATCCACTGCGGCTCGCTCTTTTTGTCCGAAATATCGCGGACAACCTCGTCGCTGATACCGCGACGGGCGTTGGCGCCGACGTCGTTCTTGTCGGACCAGCCGTACTCGTACGTGCCGATGCCGTGGAGCTCGGGATTCTTTTCCAGAATCTCCGAGATCACAGTGTCTTCGGCTACCGCTTTCTCTGATAGTTGGTCCGTCATCACGGCCTTTCTTGCTGATGGTTGGTTACTTCATCCAGGCTGGCGGGGGCTGCATGGGGGACGTTGGGTCCCCCGGCAGCCAGCCGGCCTGTGGGTATGTGGGTGGTGCAGACATGTCCGCCGCGCGCCAGTGTGGAGAGGCGGCGTACGTCAACGCCTACCAGCCGGGAGAACACTTCGGTCTCCACGTCGCAGAAGACGGGGAACTGGGCGGCGAGCTGTTGGATGGGGCAGTGGCCCTGGCACAGCTGGACGCTGGACAACGCTGCCGGCAGCGGCGCTTTGGCCTCAATCGACGCGGCGGAGGCCACGAAGCCGTCGCGGCTCAGCGCCTCGGCCAGGACACGCGCACGCGCGGTGATGTCCGGCCCGGCCTGCTCGATCTCGGGAGCGTAGCGGCGCTCCATTTCGGAAAAACGCTCGACGGCGAATTGGCGCACCGCTTCTTCGCCCGCCACTGCTTGGAGCTGCTTGAGCGCCAGGGTGGCGATGTCCAGGTAATCATTGCCCAGCGAGGACTGGCCCTGGGAACTCAGGACATAGCGGCGGGCGGGCCGGCCTGCGCCGGCCCCGGCCTTCGCAACCCTCTTGACCTCAATGACACCGCTGCGGGAGAGGTGATCCAGGTGGCGGCGGACCGCTGCGGGGGTGAAGCCCAGCAGGTCGCCAAGTTCGGCCGCACTGACGGGGCCGTGTTCCAGAACTGCCCCGAGGACCCGGTCCCGGGTACGCTCGTCTGCATCAGCCACCGGAACGGCGGCGATGTGGCTGCGCTCAGCGGAGGCGCGCGGCGCCCCGTGCCCCGTAAAAGGCACAGCAGTAGCATTGCTCATGGAATACACAACACAATCATGTCGTAATTTACTCCCCCGATCCAGTAAGGCGAGGCTGGCCTGCGCCGGCATCCGGATCATGGGGTGAAGTACTACATCGCGTAGAATGCTGGGGTGCGTTCCCCCGAATCCCCGGTTCTGTCCATCAGCGGGTTAATTAAGGATGTTGGTCCGCTGGCCACTTTGGACGGAAAAATGCTCCGGGTGGTGAGCGGAGTTTCCCTCGTCGCCGAACGTGGCCAGGTCACGGCCCTCCTCGGCGCCAACGGCGCCGGCAAAACCACCACCATCGAGTGCGCCCAGGGCCTGCAGGCCCGAAGCGGCGGAACCATCTCGCTGCTGGGCCAGGACCCCGCCCTGGCAGGAGCTGACCTCCGCGCCCGCGTCGGTGTCATGCTTCAGGACGGCGGCCTCCCGCCGTCGGCCCGTCCCATCCCGCTCCTGCGGCATATCGCCGGGATGTACGCCAGCCCCCGGCCCTTGGACGGGCTGGTGGAGCGGCTGGGCATCGACGCGTTCAGCAGGACCTCGGTCCGCCGGCTTTCCGGCGGGCAAAAGCAGCGGCTGGCGCTGGCCGCCGCGCTGATAGGCAACCCCGAGGTCCTGTTCCTCGATGAGCCCAGCGCGGGCCTGGATCCGCAGTCGCGGCAACTGGTCTTTGAGCTGATTGGGGAGCTCCGGGACGCGGGGATGGGAATCATCCTCACCACCCACCTCATGGATGATGCGCAGCGGCTGGCCGACTACGTGTACATCATCGATGCCGGACGCAACGTGGCGGAAGGAACGGTCGCCCAGCTGCTGCAGCGGGACCCCGCCGTCGAGTCCGGCACCGAACATATCCGGACACTCTTTTTTGAGGCTCCTGCGGGACTGGACCTCACCGACGTCCTGCCGGAGGCGATCGCCGTGAGCGAGACACGTGCCGGCAGCTACGTTGCCACCGGCCCGCTGACCCCGCAGGACCTGGCGTCCCTCGCCTCATGGTGGGCCGCCCACGGGGTGATGCCGGGCTCGCTCAGCCTGGAGGCCCGCAGCCTCGAGGACGTCTTCCTGGACATCTCGGGAAAGGACATCCGATGACTGTTCCACCCATTGCCCGTCCGGGCCGTACACCTGCACCCCTGGTGCGGCGCATCCTGCTGCAGGGCAAGTACGAATCGCTGGCCATGCTCCGCAACGGTGAGCAGCTGATCCTGGCCGTGGTCCTGCCGCTGCTGGCGCTGGTAGGACTGACGGCGACGCCACTTCTGGACGGACTGGGCGGGAGCCGCGTCAATGTGGCCGTTCCCGGGATCCTGGCGCTGTGTGCAATGTCCACCGCCTTCACCGGCCAGGGCATCGCCACCGGCTTCGACCGTCGTTACGGGGTGCTGCGTTTCCTCTCCACCACCCCGCTGGGCCGCACCGGACTCATCGCAGGCAAGGTATTGGCCGTGTTGGCGGTGCTGGCCATTCAGGTTGCGGTGGTCACGGCGGTGGCGCTCCCCCTCGGCTGGAACCCGCCCACAGCGGGATGGCTTCCAGGCCTCGGGCTGCTGGTCCTCGGCGCGGCGGCGTTCACCGCCCTGGGGCTCCTGGTGGCCGGGACCGTGCGTCCGGAGGCCACCCTCGCCATCACCAACCTGCTGTGGATCCTGCTGGGCGCACTGGGCGGAATTGTGATTCCCGCAGAACGCCTGCCCGCCGCCGCGCAGGCGATCGTTCACTACCTGCCTTCAGGCGCACTTGGGGAGGCCTTGCGCGAGGCGTTCCTGCTCGGCACCGTAGACCTGGGTGCCGCCCTTATCCTGCTGGTCTGGACGGTTCTTGCCGGAGCAGCAGCCATCCGTTGGTTCAAGTGGAATTGAGATCTCAGTGAGCACGGCATCACGCCTCCCCCAGTTCGCCGGACGCCTTGCGTCCCGGCTTCCCCGCACCGTTGATGCCCGCGTCCGGCGACTGGCACTGGCATCCCTCATCGGACAGACACTGCTGGTTGTCACCGGTGGCGCCGTCCGGCTGACGGCATCGGGCCTGGGCTGCCCTACCTGGCCGCGCTGCACCGACACCTCCCTGGTCAACACCCCGGAAATGGGAATCCACGGGTTCATCGAATTCGGCAACAGGCTCCTGACATTCGCCCTGGCCGCCGTGGCGCTGTTCATGCTGGTGTACCTGTGGAACCTGCGTAAGGAACGGCGCGACCTGTTCCTCCTGGCGCTGGGCCTGCTGGCCAGCATCCCCGCGCAGGCCGTCATCGGCGGCATCACCGTGCTGACCAATCTCAACCCCTGGGTGGTTGGGCTGCACTTCCTCGTGTCCATGGCGCTGGTGGTCATCGCCACGCTGCTGGTCAACCGGGCCTACGGACGGACCGGCAGCTTTGCCGCCGTCGCGCTGCCCGCCCTGCCGGGCGTGCTGCGCCCGGTGACCTCCGCCGTCGCCCTTTTCTCCGCAGCGGCCGTGATGCTGGGAGTGGTGGTCACGGGTGCCGGCCCGCACGCCGGTGATGCCGACGCGCCGCGCAACGGCCTCGACTGGGACCTGTTCTCGCACATCCATGCAGTGCCGGCGTACCTGATCACGGCCGGAACGCTGTTCGCATTGGTCCTGGTGTTTGCCCGCCGGATTCCAGGCCCGTTCCGGACCTCGGTGCTCCTGCTTCTGGTGGTGACCCTGCTGCAGGCCGTCATCGGCTTCACCCAGTACTACAACGGTATTCCGGCGCTGCTGGTGGGGGCCCACATGCTCGGCGCCGCACTGCTGATGAGCGCTGCAACCAATGCCGCCGACGTCGCCCGTTCCAGCCCTGTGCAGTAGTCCCCGCTTCGCGTCTGCCGCGGCGGCGCAGGTCCAGCCACGCAACAGCGGCCGCGCAAACCCTGCGCCACTCAGCAAGGCGCCCCGGTTCCTCCGAGTCGGGGCGTCTCCCGTTAACGGGACGCTCTCGCACTTAACGCGGGAAAACCCCGGACGCTCTCGCACTTAACGCGGGAAAACCCCGAACGCTCTCGCACTTAACGCGGGAAAACCCCGAACGCTCTCGCACTTAACGCGGGAAGCACCGCGCGCCCTT
>DATFAE010000346.1:0-20451 GCA_035254945.1 Arthrobacter sp.
GGGTCCTCCGGTGTGGGGTGTTCAAAACCGCTACTTCAGAAGAACGCGGACTTTCGACCGCGCGTACTGCCTGAACTACCAACTGCATAAACACAACAACAAAATCAACTGTACAGGAGTTTCCGGACAGCATTTACCACAACCCAAATACGGCGCTGGAACCGGGAGGACGGCAGTGAAGCCGGCCGCCGCCGTCGGGCCCTGTACGAAGCGGCGGCGCGGGCATATCCTGCCAACAGATTCACCCCGCTCCTACACCCGGGAGGCAAGCCATGGAGATGCCCAAAGCGTCCGACGCCGACAAGGAACGGTTCCGCTCGGCGATGCCGGACCATCCGGACGTGGTGGTGAAGCCGATGTTCGGCAACCTCGGGGCGTTCGTGAACGGCAACATGTTCGCCGGGCTGTTCGGCCCGGTCATCGGGGTGAAGCTCGACGAACCGGACAGGGTGGCACTCGAAAGCACCGAGCGGACGGTCCCGTTCGGACCGGCCGAGCGGCCCATGGCCGGCTACAGCGGATTGCCGGAAATGTGGAACGCAGAGGGCGACGGCGACGACGCCCGGGTGCGTGCCTGGGTGGAGAAGGCGTTTGAGCACGTCGCAACGCTGCCGCCCAAGGAACCCAAAGCAAGCAAGTCCAAGGCCGCAAAGAGGTAGCCATGCCGTCCGCCGACTTTAACGCCCAGGACAGGGCAGAAACGGTCAACACACTGGTAATCGGCGCGGGACAGTCAGGGCTGGCCACCAGTTACTGGCTCACCCATCACGGGGTGGAGCATCTTGTCCTGGAGGGCCGGGACGCCCTGGGCGGGGCGTGGCAGGACCGGTGGGACTCGTTCTACCTGAACACACCCAACTTCTCGTTCATGTTGCCCGGCCTGACCTATGACGGCCCCGAACCGGACGCGTTCCTCCCCCGCGACGCCGTCATTGACCTGTTCCGCGACTACGCGCAGCGGATCGCAGCTCCCGTCCGGCTGGGGGCGGAGGCCACCCGGATCACCGTGGCGGACGGCCGCTTCAGCGTGGAGACGCCGGCCGGAAGGTTCACGGCAGAGAACGTGATCCTGGCGAACGGGGCGTTCCAACGTCCGCGGATCCCCGGCGCGTCCGTGAACCTCCCCGGGCATGTGCACCAGCTGCACAGCCACTACTACCGCAACCCGCAGCAGCTGCCGGACGGTGCAGTGCTGGTGGTAGGCACGGGCCAGTCCGGCGGCCAGATTGCTGAGGACCTGCTGGCAGCAGGCCGCGAGGTCCATTTGTCCGTGTCGACGTGCCCCGAGGCGCCGCGCCGGTACCGGGGCCATGACATCTTCCACTGGATCCTGGAGGTCAACGTCCACGGCCCCGAGTACGGGATCAACGGCCTCCAGGTGGGGCAGCTCCCGTCCCCCGCCGGCCGGTTCATGTGCAATCCGCTGCTCTCCGGCAACGGGGGCGGCCACTCCATCCACCTGCGCGGACTGGGCCGCCGCGGAGTGCGGCTGCACGGCCGCTTTGAGGGAGCGGACGACGGCGTACTGACCTTCAGCGATGACCTCCCCGAACGCCTGGCGATGGTGGAGGCCGGGTTCGGCCAGCGCCTGAAGGCCATGACGGATGCGTATGTCGAGGCGGCGCACCTGCCCGTCCCTGCCCCGGAACCGCCCGAGGCCGATCCGTGGCTTCCGGAAGAATCTGGCGCACGGCTGGACCTGGCCGCCGAGGACATCAGCACCATCGTCTGGGCCACCGGCTATGGACTGGACTTCAGTTTCCTGGACATTCCCGTGCTGGATGAGTGGAACTACCCGCGGCACTCCCGCGGCGTGACCGAGGTTCCCGGGCTGTACGCGGTCGGCCTGCCATGGCTGACCAGGCATGCCTCGGCGTCGCTGGCGCTGGTGGGCGAGGACGCCGAGTACGTGGCGGAGCACATCGCCGCCCGCGGCAGCTAAGCCTGCTCTTCAGCCCCCCACCTCCCAGGACGCTCTCTCACTTCCTGCGCGTTTTTGGGCCACCCTCTCTCACTCCCTGCGCCGCAAGTCGAGACCTGCGGCGAGTCACATCGGCACCGGCCTCAACGGCCGCTTCGCTGTATAGGCCACAAGCAGGTCCAGCCCGACGCAGGAGCAGTCGCGTCTGTCGAACCACCACCGTCCGGGCGTAGCATCCTTCCATGGAACCTATTCGGGTCATCCTTCTTCCCGGGAGCGTACTCCCCGCCCAGCCTGCCTACGAGGCACTCATCCGGGCGCTCGGACCCGGCGTCCATGCCGTCGCGAAGGACCTGGAGCTCTACGCAGATGACGCTCCCCCGCCCGGCTGGAGCCTGGACACCGAGGCCGACGGCGTGCTGCGCGAGGCCGACGCCCTCGGCTGGGAGACGTTCCATCTCGTGGGCTACTCCGGCGGCGGCGCTGCTGCACTGGCCTTCGCCGCGAAGCACCCGGACAGGCTCCTCAGCCTGGCCCTGCTCGAGCCCGCCTGGGCAGGGAACTGGGACTGGAGCCCGGCCCATGCGGAGCTCTGGAAGAAGTACGAGCAGCTGGAAGCACTCCCTCCGGAGCAGTTCCTGCCCGCGTTCATGAGGCTGGGGGTCAGGCCCGACGTCGTCCTGCCGCCACCGCCGCCCGGTCCGCCGCCGCCGTGGATGGCCAAACGGCCCGCGGGCATCAAGGCCTTCCTGCGGACCTTCAAAACCTATGACCTGGACAGGGCGCGCCTGTCCGCCTTCAGGCCGCCCGTGTTCTTTGCCCTGGGTGGCCTGAGCAACCCGGACGACTACGGCGAGATTGCCACCCGGCTGGCAAGGGTGTTCTTCCCGGACTTCCATCTGGAGGTTTTCCCCAGGCGCCACCACTTCGACCCGCCGCACCGGATCGAGCCCGAGCGGCTGGCTGGGTTGCTCCGGCGGCACTGGGAGCAGGCAGAAGGCCAAGGCTGACACTTACCTTCAGATACCGAAGTTGCTACGTAGACTTCAGCACCCTGCCGCGGGTCACGTTGAAATCCAGCACGGAGGAGATCCTGGACGACCTTCGCGGGGACCGTTGATCATCTACGCGGACACGTCGGCCGTTCTCAAACTCGTGGCGGAGGAGCCGGAATCATCAGCCCTGCAGAGTACCTCTCAACAGCCGTGTCCCGGAACAATACCCTGGTCGCCTCGATGCTTCTCTATACGGAACTTCACTGCACGGCTCACCGTCGTGCCATTCCCGGCAAACTGGTCAATGCCGCCCTCGGCGGCATCAACTTGGTTGACCTTGCACGTTCGGACCTTATGTACGCAGCGGCCCTGCCTGGCAGGTTGCGCAGCTCCGACGCCATTCACTTGGCCGCCGCAATCCGCCTGCAGGCGGACGTTCTCGTGGCCTACGACGCGGCACTCCTGGCGGCGGCCGTTGATGCCGGCATCAACGTGCTGTCTCCAGGTCCCGGCCCCGTAACTCGGGGGAATTGATCAGGCCGCCACAGAAATTGTCCGTGGCGGCGTGTAGCTTAGGTTCAGATAAAGTCCCCAAAGATAAATAAACCTGCGCACCAGACCCAGCTATGTGTGCGTTCGGTGAGGCCGCGATCCCGCGGAGGGCTGAGCTTGTTCCGAGGCTGGTCCATACACGGGACGCCTCTTACTGGCGCTATACGCCAGGCACGGGAATCAGACGTTGTACGCGCTGCCGACGCTCAGTGACGGCAGCTCACGCCGGCGAGCCTTCCGAGATCTGTTCAATGAAATCCTGGTCGTCGCCGGCATGGACATCGGCGACAACCGCCAAGGCTTGCAGCCGTGCCTCACTCTCGAATTGCTCCGTGCGTTCGTTCGGCATCCCCTACCCCGGGAACCCAAAGCAGGGGAAGAACCCCTCAACGCCCGGGCGGGCCACTTCGATGCAGCGGGACTTCACCTGTTCCAGGACTGCGTTGCTGTCCGTGCCCGCGGCCGTCAGGCCGTTCACCGTGACGGACACCGTTGCCGTGGCGGCACGCCTCAGGTTGTTGTCGGTTGAGTTGACGTTTCCCACGCCGGGAAAGTTCTCGTGCGTGTGGACGGTGTCGTGTTCGAGCGGGCCGGTGCCGGTCCACGACGCCGAGAGGCTGATGGTGACGGGGTTGCCGGCGCCGTCGGTGCCGGCCAGGCTGGTGCTGATGGATGCGCTGGTCAGTCTCGGCTCAGCCTCCAGGGGTGCAAAGTTCTGGCCGTCAGCCTGGAACAGCACCACGCCGCGGCCGGGCGCCGCGCAGACGTCGGAAATGCGAACAAACACGGCGGTCAGGCCCTGCTTGTTCACCGGACCGGGCTGGGCCGCGAACATGCCCACCATTGAGGAGACGAAGATTTCGGTCCGCTCGCAGCCGACGGTTTCGGCCACCGCTGCGGAGCCGTGCGTTGACGAAATCGTGTGGTAGATGTTGGGAGCGGCCCCGGCCGGTGCTGTACCCAGCGCCACCAAGGCAGCCGTGGACAGTCCGATGAGCAAGCGTTTCATGACGACTCCTTTGTCCCCTTTTCCTGGTCAGGTCTCCCAACCCGTTCCTGGATCAGCCACCGCTACTTGAGGCTGAGCACCTCGTCGATCGGGCGGCCGTCGATGAAGACCTGGGCGTTGGTGGCCCCGGACGCCGCCATGGCGGTGTATTCCAGCTGTGCCTTCGCGCGCGGGATGTCGCACACACCGGCAAGCATGAACTGTCCGGAGAGATAGATGGTGATGGTGCTGCCGTTCAGCTCGCCGCCAAGGTAGGTGAGGCTCGACTGGTACAGGATGTTCACCAGCCCTGACAGGCCGACGTCGCGGCTCTTGTTTGCGAGCAAGGTCCCGATGCTGGGGCCCACCTGGTCCGTGAAGCGGACGGGGGCGGTGGTGGTGGCGATGATGCTGTCGCCGCAGCCGATCACGGGCCCGGAGATGCCGTTGTCGCCCACTGCGACGTAGTAGACCGTCAGCGGAGCGACCTGTTCCGGGAATCCGGTGGGGGTAGGCTCCGGCGTCGGTGTCGGCGTCGGCGTCGCGGTGGCGGACGACGGCGGTGCAGTCGCCGTGGGGGTCGGCGTGGCCGAGGCGGACGGGCTCGCTGTCGGACTTGGGGTGGCGGAGGGGCTCACTGTGGGGCTCGGGGAGGCGGAGCTGCTCGTTGGCGCCGGGGCCGGAGGGCCGAAACACCCCGACAGCGCGAACAGGGCGCAGACCCCGAGAATGCTGAATACCGAAAACCTGGGCCTGGCCATGATGCCCCCTGGGGTGCTGGCCCCGCATTTTTACGGGACCCCACGTTCAACCTACGCCGCAGCCGCTACCCCGGAACAGGGACTTAAGTCCGGCACCGGCTCCGGGTGTCTACGATCCGGGGTCCTGGCGGGTCATTCGGTAATCGACAGTTCTTGTCACGGAGTTAACCGCCCATTCACATCGCCCTCAGGACCTGTCCAACCGGCGTCCGTAGGTTCGGATCCATGGACAACATTTCACGCAGATCCCTGATTTCCGCCGGCCTCGGGGCCGGACTCGTCGCCGCCCTGCCGGGTGCCGCCGTCGCCGTTTCAACAGCGGACGACGCCGGGCTCCGCACCGATCCGTTCATGCTTGGCATTGCGTCAGGCGAGCCGTGGCCGGACGGCTTCGTGATCTGGACCCGGCTGGCGCTGGACCCGGTCGCCGAGGATGGCCTGGGCGGCATGCCCTCCCGCAGCGTCGCGGTCGCCTGGGAGGTGGCCGAGGACGAGGGCATGCGCACGGTGGTAGCCCGCGGCGTCGAGCAGGCCCG
The DNA here is from genome assembly GCA_035254945.1 of Arthrobacter sp. Taxonomy (GTDB): domain Bacteria; phylum Actinomycetota; class Actinomycetes; order Actinomycetales; family Micrococcaceae; genus Arthrobacter. Next base: position 5,754 of record DATFAE010000346.1, read on the forward strand.
CATCGAAACCGCCCACTCCGTCCACGTTGAACTCCAGGGCCTCAGGCCGGGCCGCGAGTACTTCTACCGGTTCCGCACCGGCCGGCACGTCAGTGCGGTGGGCCGCACGCTCACCAGCCCTGCCCCGCACGAGACGCCGGCGGCGCTGGCCATGGCATTCGCCAGCTGCTCACAGTACGAGCACGGCTACTTCACCGCCTACACCCGCCTCGCCCAGGACCACCCGGACCTGGTGCTGCACCTGGGCGACTACATGTACGAATACAAGAAGGGCAGCTACGTGATCGGCGGCGGCAACCCGCGCGATCACCAGGGCCCCGAGACCTCCAGCCTGGCCGGGTACCGGCAGCGGCACGCGCAATACAAGTCCGACGGCGACCTGCAGGCCGCGCACGCGATCGCACCGTGGCTGGTGGTCTGGGATGACCACGAGGTGGACAACAACTGGGCGGACGAGGTCCCGGAGAACACCGACGCAGCCCAGCTGAACGACACCACCGAGCGGTTCCGGCAGCGCCGCGCGGCCGCGTTCCAGGCGTACTACGAGAACATGCCGCTGCGGGCCTCCTCCGTGCCGGCCGGGTTCGACATGAAGATCTACCGCACCATCCAGTGGGGCCAGCTGGCCAACTTCCACATGATGGACACCCGGCAGTACCGGGACGACCAGCTCGCCGGCGACGGCTGGAAGAAGAACGTGGCCGGACGCCTCGCCGAGGACCGCACCATCACCGGCGCCGAGCAGGAGAAGTGGCTGCTGGACGGCTTCCGGAACTCCACCCAGCGCTGGGACATCCTGGGCCAGCAGGTGTTCTTCGCCGAGCGGGACCGGAACCAGGCGCCGGAGATCGACGACGTCTCCATGGACGGGTGGGACGGCTACGCCGCGTCGCGCCGCCGCATCACCCAGGGCTGGGTGGACGCGAATGTCCGCAACGCCGTGGTCCTCACCGGCGACGTGCACCGCAACTGGGCCAACAACCTCAAGGTGGACTACAAGGACCCGGCCGCACCCGTGGTCGGCTCGGAACTGGTGTGCACCTCCATCACGTCCACAGGGAACGGCACCGGCTCCACCACCGATCCGACGATGGCCTGGAACCCGCACCTGAAGTTCTACAACGACAACCGCGGCTACGTGAACACCCGCATTACAAAGGAGGCGATGACGGCGGACTTCCGGGTGCTGGACTACGTCACGACGCCGGGATCCCCGGTCAGCACCAAGGCCTCCTTCGCCATCCAGGACGGCGTGCCGGGGCTGCTCGGCGGTTGAGCCCGCCGGCCCCTCACTCCTGCCCGGAAGCGTCCAGTTCCGGCGAATACGCCGTGAATCCCTCCCGCAGCCGGACCGAGTCCGCACCTACCCTGGCGATGTCCTCCCACAGCACCAGGAACGATCCGCGGTGCCGCCACCTGAGCATCTGCGGCAGCGGCCAGGGCTGGCTGAGCGGGGTCCGTTCGTAGCCCAGGAACGAGGATGCGCTGTGCGGGCTCACCACCAGCCCCAACAGCCGGGCGCCGGCCATCAGCTGCTGCGGGGCGCCGTCCACCACGAACCGGGCGTCCGCCACCCGGCCCAGGCGCGCGCCGCCGTCGTCGTACACATCAGTTCCCAGCAGGTCACCGAGGATCATGCCGGCCTCCCGGGATGCGGGCGATGATCTTGTCCCGGATCCAGCGCTCCACCCAGCCGGCGTCGAGGTTTTCGCCGCTGACACCGAGCCTGATTACCACGCCGACGTCGGCCACGTCCTCCCACGGGAGGCGGATCAGCCGGGACGACGGCGGCCTGCCGCCGAAGATCCGGGTCCCCAGCACCGGGCCGGTGAGCAGCGCTGTCAGGACCGGCGGCGGCATCCCCGGCGGCAGGTCCGCGTCGAGATCGGGGCCGCTGAGTTCGAGGTCGTCCACGGTGGTGACGGGGACGCCATCGTGATCCAGGACCTGCCGGTCCATCAGGTGGAGCTGGGCATCCAGGGTGCGCCCCGCCGTCGGGGGCACCGGTGCCAGCCTCGGGACAATGTTCATGATCCTGCTCCTGTCACGATCATCAGGGGTATGGCGGCCAGGGAGGCCACCAGGATGATGACCAGGTAGACCATGGCCAGCACGTTGACCGTCCGGCCGTTGACGTGCGGGCCCATGTATTGGGGATCGTTGGACACGATCAGGATGGGCAGGTACGTCAGCGGAAGCGCGATGGCTGAGAACACCACGGAGTATTCGGTGACCAGTACGGGATCCACGCCGGTGGCCAGGACCGCCAGGCCGACGAACAGGCAGACGATCATGGACAGGTGGAAGCGGGCGGCCTGCGCCGGACGGCGGAACTTGCCCCAGGACCAGCCGAAGAACTGTGCCAGGGTGTAGCCGCTGGAGAGTGTGGTCTCCAGGGCCGCGCCGAAGGTGGCGGCCACGATGCCCACCAGCACGAAGGCCAGCCCCACTTTTCCGGCGCCCTCGGCCACCGGGAGGATCACCTGGCCCAGGGACGTCACGGCGATCCCGGCGGGGAGAAGCACGACGGCGGCACACCCCGCGATTGCCACGGACAGCAACCCGCCCAGCGGGAAGCCCACCAGGACGTTGATCCGTGACTGGACCAGATCCTTGACCTTCCAGCCTTCCTCCACAGCCCCGGAGGAGAAGAAGAACACCTCATACGGGGTCATGGCGGCCCCGAACAGGGCGATGGCGTAGTACCAGTAGGTAGGCGCTGTTTCCTCGGCCGGTACCGCGGGCGCCAGGGCCTGCCCGGCGAGGGAGCCCCAGTCCGGCTTGAGGAGGAAGAGCGCCACGGCGAACACGATCAGGGTCAGGCCCAGCAGCCCAGTGACGTTTTCCATGATGGAGAACTTCACCCGCCAGATCACCAGCCAGACAGCGAGCGCCGCCAGCGGAATCCAGAGCAGGTAGTGGACACTGCTGGCCAGCTGGAGCGCCAGGGCGATGCCGCCGATTTCCGCCGTTACGGTCATCAGGTTGATGAGGAAGGACGCGGACAGGTTGGCCAGCCCGGCCCGCGGCCCCAGCCGTTCCCGGATGACCTCGAACGTTGCCCGGCCGGAGGCCGCCGCCACCCGCCCGGACATGTTCGCGAACAGGCAGATCCCCACCACGCCAACGCCCACCACCCACACCAGGGACAGCCCAAAGCGGGATCCGACGACGGCGTTGGTCACCAGGTCACCGATGTCCACGAACCCGCCGATTGCGGTCAGGACACCCAGGGCCACCCCCAGCAGGCGTTTCACTTGCCGCCTTCCATCGCCGTCAGCGCGGACAAGCGGTCGGCGGCTGCTGCCAGGTCCCGGTCCCCGTCAGGAAGGGAGGGGATGCCGTCGTCGCTGGCCACGGCGTCGCGGGCGGTGGCCAGACTGGCGGTGCAGCCGTCCAGGACGGTGAGGGCTTCATGGACCGCTGCCCTGTCCGCGGCAGTGCTGGGTGCCAGCCTCAGCACGGAGTCCCGGCTGGCGGTGAGCTCCTTCAGCGCGTCGTCGAGGGCGGTGGAGGTGGCAGCGCGGGTCAGCTTGCCGGCCGAGTCCTGGCGGAGGGCGAGCCGGGCCGTGGCGATGGCCGACGAGCTGTCCTCAACAGCGGTGGACACAGTGTCCGTGATGCCGCCTCCGCTGCAGGACGTGAGCACGGTGAGTGCCGCAAGGCAGGCGGCGAGAACGGGTTTCTGCTGCGCGGCGCGTCCGATGGCTGGCCTGATCCGCATCTTGCCTCCAGCCTCCGGGCAGGCCCGGGATCGTCCGAAACACCGTTCTGCAGAGACCCAAAATTTAGTTGCCTTGAGCTATTTATAGCACTCCGGAAAGCGGTGTGGGTGGCCGGAGGGCAGGAGGTTTGGAGCGTCCCTTGATCGTTCCCGGCCGGAACTAGTGGCCCGCCAAAACCGGGCCACCGCGCTTCCGGCGCGGGCGACGCGGCAATGCCACCGGCACCGGGGCGCTGAAGCGGAAAGCGCGGCGGCCGATGTGGTGGGTGTCCGGCCGGGGACGGACGGGTACCGGTCCGGCGGGGATCTTTTGGGCGTCGCGGGAGAAGAACCACTGCTTGGCGCCCTCCACCAGCACCAGGTACACCACGATCATGCCCAGCAGGGCCAGGAAGAACGGGACCGGCAGCGGGTCAAAGCCCAGCACCCCGGCCAGCGGCGAGAGCGGAAGGAAGATCCCCACGGCCACCGCCCCCAGCGAGGCCACGATCAGCCCGACGGAAGGCCGGCTGCGCAGGAACGGGACCCGCCGCGTCCTGATGGCGAAGATGATGAGCGTCTGCGTGGCGATGGATTCGATGAACCAGCCGGCCCGGAACTCCCCCGGCACGGCGTCGAAAGCGAACAGCATCAGGGCGAAGGTGGCGAAGTCGAAGAGGGAGCTGATGGGCCCGAAAAGGAACATGAACCGCCGGATGAACGCGATGTTCCAGTGCGACGGCGCGCGGAGCTGTTCCTTGTCCACGCGGTCGCCCGGGATTGCCAGCTGGCCGGAGTCGTAGAGCAGGTTGTTGAGCAGGATCTGGCCCGGCAGCATGGGCAGGAAGCTCAGCACCACGGACGCCGTGGCCGCGCTGAACATGTTGCCGAAGTTGCTGGACGTGCCCATCAGGACATATTTGATGGTGTTTGCGAAGATCCGCCGGCCCTCCATCACACCCTCCGCCAGGACCCCCAGGTCCTTGTCCAGCAGTACGACGTCGGCGGCGTCCTTCGCCACATCGGTGGCGCTGTCCACGGAGATGCCGATGTCCGCCTTGTGCAGTGCCAGGGCGTCGTTGACGCCGTCGCCCATGAAGCCCACCGACCCGCCGCTTTGGCGCAGCAGCGAGATGATGCGCGCCTTCTGTTCGGGTGAGACGCGGGCAAAGATGGTGGCGGTCCGGGCGGAGGCGGCGAGTTCGTCGTCGGACTGCTCATCGATCTGTGCGCCGGTCAGCGTCCCGCCGGAGACCACGCCAACCTCCGCGCAGACCTTTTCGGCAACCCTGGCGTTGTCCCCGGTGGCGATCTTCACTGCAATGCCCAGTGCTTCCAGCTGGTCCAACGACTCCCTGGCGTTGGCTTTGGGCCGGTCCAGGAAGATGAGGAAGCCAGCCAACACCAGGTCGCGCTCGTCATCCGGGGTGAGCTTACCCAGCCCGGCACCGGGGCGGGTGGCCACCGCCACCACCCGGGAGCCGGCGTCGAACTGTTCGTCCAGCATGGCCTGCACGGCAGCCGGGGTGGGACCGCAGAGGGCCAGGACGTCCTCGGGCGCGCCCTTGGTGACCAGCCGCGCGGGGCTGCCCGCCTCCCGCACCAGCACGGTGGTGCGCCGGCGCTGGTGGTCGAAGTCGATAAGGTCCAGCCGCTCGAATCGTGCCGGATCGAAGCCGGCCGCCTGAGGGCTGTCCCAGAGCGCCGCGTCCAGCGGGTTCTGCCCGGCGGAGGAGCGCCTGGCTTCGGTGTAGTCGGCCTCGGTGGCCAGCAGCCCCAGGGTGACCAGGCCGTCGTCGGACGTCTCCGGGGTGACCGGAAGCGCGCCGGTGAAGCTGATCCGTCCCTCGGTCAGGGTGCCGGTCTTATCGGTCACCAGGATGTCCATGTCGCCCAGGTCCTCGATGCAGACCAGCCGTTTGACCAGGACCTTCCGCTTGGCCAGCTGGCGCGTTCCGGTGGCCAGGGACGTGCTGACGACGGCGGGGAGCAGCTGCGGCGTGATGCCCACCGCGATCGCCAGGGAGAAGAGAAGGGAGTCGATGAGCGGGCGCTGCAGCAGCAGGTTGGCGATGAAGATCAGTGAAGTGAGCACCACCGCCACCTGCAGGAGCAGGAACGAGAACCGTTTGAGCCCGAGCTGGAATTCGGTCTGCGGCTGCCGTTCGCCCAGGCCCAGCGCGATCCGGCCGAACTCGGCGCGCCCGCCCGTGGCCACCACCACGCCGGTGCAGCCGCCGGACTGGATGACGGTGCCCATGAAGACGCAGGAGGCGAGGTCCCCCAGGGCTGCCCCGGCGGCCACCGGCGCGGGGTCCTTCGCCGCCGGCACCGACTCCCCCGTGAGGATGCTTTCGTCGCAGAGGAGGTTCTTGGTGCTCAGGAGCCGGATGTCGGCGGGGATGATGGCACCCAGGGAGAGATGGACGACGTCGCCGGGCACCAGGGCGATGACGTCCACTTCCTGGGTGGTTCCGCCGCGGAGCACCACGGCACGGTGGGTCACGCGGGAGTGGAGGGCTTCGGAGGCCCGCTCGGCGCGGAACTCGTTGGTGAAGCCCAGTCCCACGCTGACCAGCAGGATCACGCCGATCACGATCGAATTGGTGGCATCGCCCAGGAACAGGGACAGCCCGGCGGTGATGAGCAGCAGGATGAGGATGGGGCTGGCGAACTGCCGCCCCAGTACCGCCCAGCCGTTGGCGCGGTGGGTGCGGACGGCGTTGGGTCCGAGCTCGGCAAGGCGCGCGGCCGCTTCCTGGCCGGACAGGCCTTCCGGGCCGGAGGCGAGCCGGTCCAGCACCTGCCCTGACTCAAGGCTGGCGGCGTCGGTGATGGGCAGCTGGAGGGTGGTCCGCTCGTGGACGTTGGGCGCTGGCATGCGGATCCGTTCGGACACGCCGACCTTCAGACAGTCGGTCTACGGCTAAGCGTACGGCGCGGAGCTGGTGAATTTCCTTCTTCTGCGTGGCCAACCCTGGCCGGATGCTGCCATGCGATGTATTCCAGCTGTGCCTCAGCTTGGGGCTTTTCGCACTGGTCCCCTGGCCCGGGCCTTCCTGTGGATCATGTACCGCGCGGTGAGCGCGGCAACAAGGCCGGCGAGAGTCACCAGCTGCACCTCGTCGAAGGAGAGCCCGTCGATGTTCGGCTGCAACTCTTTCTCGGTCGCCCAACCGAACCAGACTTCGCTGACCAGGATTCCCGCGGCGAAATAAGCGATGGCCGAGTAGAGCCACAACCATCGGCTCAGGCCCTTGCCGGCGATCAAGTGGGCTATCAGGCCGAATCCCAGCGACATGGCCGCAAGCAGTCCCAAACCAGTTATTCCCAGGTCCCAGCGCATCACCGCCACCTCCTTGCGCACTCCAGTCCTGCCATCAGTTTCGGCCATCGGATCCTGTGGGCTTAGAGGCAAAGGTCCTCCAGAAACGAGCAGGGGATTCACGGCGCCGCCGCTCGGTCGGCCCTCTGTGGCGGGCCCATTGTGCGGCCCCGGTCCCGGCGATACGATGCTGGCGGGGAGAGGGTCCTGGTCGCCGTGATCAGCGTTAGGGGCAATCCAAATGACCGACTTCTTCACCATGCAGCCCGGCGAAACCGCCGCTCCTCTTCCGCCGGGACCCGTCCTGTGCACCGGATCGGCGGCCATGCGGCGCATCCACCGGTTCTTCCTGTGGGCCTACGACGAGGCGCCCGGACTGGTCCGCTCCGTCAAGGCCGGAGACACCGCCCGGGCCGCCTACGTGGGCGAGGTGCTTGGAAATTTCGACAAGGTACTCCATGTCCACCACGAGGGCGAGGACCTGCTGATGTATCCCCAGCTGGAGCAGCGGGCGCCGGCGTGCGCGCTGCATGTGGCACAGATGCTTGAGCAGCACCGGCAGGTCACGCAGCGGCTGGAGGTCATCGAGCCCCTCCGTCTGCGGTGGATGGGGACTGCGGACGCCGCGTCGGGCGGGGAACTCGCGGCGCTCTATGAGGACCTGTCGGCTGTCCTGAAGGTGCACCTGCGGCGCGAAGTCACTGAGGTGATGCCCGTCGCCGACCGGGTGATGACCGAAGAGGAGAGCAAAGCCATTGGGCAGCACGGGGTCAAGCAGTTCGACAAGAAGTTCATGGTGGCCTACCTCGGAATGGTGCTGGCCACGAACCCGCCCGCGGACCGGCAGGAACTCTTCAGGGAGATCCCCGCGCCGGTCCGGCTCGCCTACAAACTCGTGGGTCGCCGAATGTACCGGAAGCAGTACGCGACGCTCTTCCCGGGACGAACGGTTCCCGAGACGCTGTAGCCGGAGCGGAAGCTGAAAAGTCCCGCCGCGAGATGCTTGCGGCATCGGATCGGCGCGCCGAAGCAGTTTTCGCTCTTTGGGCTGAAGGTATGCCTGTCCGTCAGATCGCCGAGGTCATCGGCGTGAGTCCCTCGGTCAGCCAGCGCTTGCTTGAGAAACTTTGCAAGGCGCGGACATCGTCCCGGACGCGCACAGGAGTTTTCGCTGTCAGGCTTCCCATCAACACCCGCCTGCGTGAACTGCCGCTTCCCCACCGGCCACTCGGCACCCACGCCACGTGTCCAACAAGCGCGTCACACCGGTAGGCTGGGAGTCCCCAGACCACGAAGCGAGGCATAACGTGCACGAGGACGCCGCCAGGTTCCTGTCCCAGCCGGTGGAGGCCCAGCCGGGCTCGCCGCTCCGGGTTGCCGTGTACTCCCGGATCGCCGAGGCCATCCGCAACAGCCTCCTGACGCCGGGCTCGATGCTCCCCACCGAAACCGAGCTCGGCGCGGACATGAAAGTCAGCCGCACCGTGGTCCGCGAAGCACTCATGCTCCTCGAAGAGGACGGCCTCATCCGCGCCCGCCGCGGCGTCGGACGCTTCGTCGCCGACACCCTCCCCCGCATCGGCATCGAGCGGATCCGCCCCTTCGAGGAAGTCCTCGGCGGCCCCGGCCAGCACCTCGAAATCAAACGCATCCAGCGCGAGCGGCAGCCCGCCTCGGAATTCGTAGCCCCCGGCGTCGGCGTGGAGCCCGGCGCCGACTGCTGGCTCTGGGAATCCGTGCTGATCCGCGACGGTGAGGCCATCGCCCACCTGCAGGAAAACATCTCCGCCCTGCCCGTGAGCCTGGGCAGCAGCTCCGCCGCGGCGCCTTTGGACATAGAGGACGACGGCGGCAGCACCCTGTTTGCCGCCCTCAACACCCGCTTCGGCAAGGTCCTCGGGCCCGGCGAGTGCCAGATCAGCCTCAGCCAGGTGGGGCCCAGCCGGGCCAAGCTCCTGGACCTGCGCGCCCCGGACCCGGTCCTCGTGCTGACGCAGTACGTCAGGCACGCGAACCGGCCCTTCTACCTGGCCAAGTGCCTCATCGCAGCACGCGCCGGGCACCTGTCCGTGATGCAGTCCCTCCAGTCCTAGTACTACGGACCCGCAGGCTTTACATAACGGACGGCCTTGTCGGCGTTCACGCGGCCATATGCCCAGTAAGAGTCCTGGCCGGTGATCTTCTCGGCGGTCAGTTCGACGATTCCGCGGACTGAGCTGTTCGTGGCACCGGGGTGGGAACTCCAGGCCAGAGCGGCAGTGGCGGCGACCACCGCCGAGGACATTGAGGTTCCGTTGCCGACGTCGTAACCCAAAGAGCGGTTGTACTGCGCCCTGAGGACGAACTCGTGGTTCGGGAACGTTGAGTAGACGTTGGCCCCCGGCGCCGCGACGTCCACCCAGCTGGCTCCGTAGCTTGAGAATGATGCTTTGTTGTCAAAGTTGTCGGTGGCGCCGACCGCGATGACGTTGGGGTAGGCGCCGGGGTAGATCTTGCTTTGGTTCCCGCCGTTGCCTGCTGCCGCAACGAGAACGGCACCCTTGCTCCACGCGTTGTTGACGGCGGTTTCGAGGGTACGTGACGCCCGCACTCCGAGGCTCATGTTGATCACCTTGGCGCCGTTGCTGACGGCCCAGTTGATGCCGTCCGCTAGGCCCGAGCTGGATCCGATCCCGCTGTCGTTCAGCACTTTGCCGTCCAGGATGGTGCACGCAGGGCACGTCCCGGCCACGCCCTGGGTGTTGTGGCTGGCGGCAACGATGCCGGCCACATGGGTCCCGTGGCCGTAGTTGTCGTCACCGGTTTCCCCGTTGGTGAAGTTGGCCCGTGCAACAACCTTTGGGTTGATGTCCGGGTTGTCGTTGGCCACACCCGAGTCGAGGACAGCCACCCGGACATCGGTACCTGTCGTAACGGTCCACGCTTCGACGGCATCCACGTCAGCGTCCGCCGTGCCCTTAGCCATGACCAGCTTGCCGGCGGTGTTGTAAATATCCTGGCCCGTATTCTGCAAGGCGTACTGTTGCGGGAAGTACTGGTCACTTGTGGCGGCGGTGACCAGCTCGTCCGGCTCGGCGTACTCAACGTTCGGGTTCCGGCTCAGTGCCTCGACGAGCTGGAGTTCCTTACCGGCCGGCACTGCGATGAGATGGGCGCCGGTACTGCCGATCCCCGGGCCCTCGCTGAGGCCATGTTGGCGGAGTACCCCGGCTGCCGCCGCATGGTCACGGAACTTGACCATGATCTGCCCCGCCACATGCGCAGGGGCCGGTGCCTCATCCGCGGCCGCCAAGGGAACTGCGCCAAGCGCCACCATCGCCGCTGCCACACTAACCACAAGTAGTTTTTTCATGGGGTTATCTTGCTCCTACAGGCAACGCCTGGATAGAGCGGCGCGGCAAATCGCCCTACCTAATCACGCAGGCGCGGTGACCGGAACCGCGGAGGCGAGTGCCGCCGTCGTGCTTCCAGGGAAGGACAGCAGCGTCTCCACCAGGTGCGGCGCGAAGTCCCCTTCCAGCGAGAGGACCACGCGGCACCGGGCGCCGGGCTGGTCCGGGTAAGCCAGGTAGGAGCCGCGCAGGTCGCAGACGGTCTGCCCGCGGCCGGGACCGTCGGTGGTGTCGACGGCGGCATGCACCACCGGGGCCACCGCGGCTTTGACGCCGCCCACCGCGAGCGCCGCCGCCAGCGGATCGTGCATGGCGGAGCAGGGGCGGCCGAAGATGCCCTCGTAGAACCGGAAGTAGTAGCCCAGCATCTCCCCCAGGGCCTGCGGCACGGGACCCGGAGACAACAAAAGCTCCTGCCGGTGGCTCTCCTCCAGGACGTTGGCCATGGTCACGTCCAGCGGAACCAGGGTGACGTCCCAGTCGGCGGCCAGGACCTCGGCGGCGGCCTCGGGGTCGTTGTGGATGTTGGCCTCGGCCACGGCGGTGATGTTGCCCGGGGCGAGGGCCGCGCCGCCCATCACGGTGATCGACTCCACCAGCGCGGGCAGCGCCGGTTCCAGCCGGAGGGCCTCGGCGATGTTGGTCAGCGGGCCAATGGCCAGCACCCGCAGCGTTCCCGGATACGAACGGGCGAGGCGGACCAGCATCTCCGCGGCGGATTCGGGCGCCAGTCCGGTAGACGCCGTCGTCAGCGACACCCCGCCGATGCCGTTGTCCCCGTGGACCCAGGGCGCCCCTCCGCCGAACTGGCCGGCCACGGGATCGTGGGCGCCGAGCGCCACGGGAATGTGCGTGTGGCCGGCGAGCTGAAGCAGGTCAAGGGTGTTGCGGGCGCCGACGGCGGCACTGACGTTGCCGCTGACGGTCCCGATCCCCACAACGTGGGCCGTGGGCGCGGCGAGCAGGTAGGCCAGGGCGAGGGCGTCGTCGATCCCGGTATCGCAGTCCAGGTAGAACGGGTGGCTGGTGGTGGTCATGGCGGTTTTTGTCTTTCGTTTGAGGGTCGGGGTCAGAGGGTCTCGCCCTTGGGGGCGGCGACGAAGAGGCTGACGATGAACGCGGCGGCCGTGATGGCCACCGAAATCCAGAGGGCGGTGGCGTAGCCGGCGGCGGTGGCCTGGGCGGCGAATGGCGCCACGAGCACGACGCCGAGGCTCGCCCCGATGCCGAAGGAGGCACCGTTGATGCCGGGGAGGGCAGCCGGGGCTTCCTTGGGTGAGAGGAGCACCGAGAGCCCGTTGATGGCGGTGAGGAAGAAGCCGTTGTAGAAGATGCCCAGGGCCGCGACGGCGATCAGCACCGCGATCTGGTTGTCGGAGAAGGTGGCGGCCACGATGGCGCAGGTGAGGCTGAGTCCGGTGCCGGCGCGGAGGGTTTTGATCCAGCCGCGCCGGTCGGCCAGCCAGCCGGCGAGGGGTGCTGCGAAGACGCCGATCAGGGCGGCCGGGGTGAGGAACAGCAGCGCGGACATGGAGGCTGTGAGGCCAAAGCCGGCGCCGGAGTCCTGGCTGAGGAGCACCACGGTGAAGTTGATGACGGCGAAGATGCCGGCCAGGGTCAGGACAGTGGTGGCGATGACCGGCCAGACCTGGCGTGAGCGCAGGTGGTGGACGGCGATCAGTGGGTGGCTGCGCTTCTTTTCGATCATCCAGAAGGCGGTGAAGGAGCCGATGGTGCCGGCAAGCAGGGCCAGGGTGCTGGGCGCGGTCCAGCCGGCGGCCGATCCGCCGGAGACGAAGTAGGTGACGAAGACCAGGAACACTGACAGGGATCCTGCGCCCCACCAGTCCATGGCGCCGCGCACGCCGGCGGGGCGTCCGGCCGGGACGATCTTGACGATGCAGGCCGCGGCGATGGCGGTGAGGACCAGGACGACGACGAAGATGGACCGGAAGCCAAGGGTCTCGGCCATGAGCCCTCCCACGTAGCCGTCCACGCCGCCCACTCCCCCGTTGATGGCGGCGATGATGCCCACCGAGGTGCCGAAGACTTTGGCGTGCAGGTTTTCGCTGAGCACGATGTAAGCGAGCGCGAAGACGGCGCTGGAGACGCCCTGCAGGAACCGGCCGGTGACCAGCAGCGGCAACGTGGGGGCGGCGATGCAGAGGATGGTGCCGGCGCCCATGATGCCGAGCACCAGGAGCAGGGCGGCGCGGCGTCCGATGAAATCGCTCCAGCGCCCGATCACGGGACCGGCAATGGCGCCGGCCAGGAAAAACATGGACTGGACGGGGGCGGCGCTGTCGGCGCTCCGGCCGAAGCTGGCGGCGATCTGCGGCAGGGCCGGGGTCACCATGCTGGCGTTGAGTTGGAAGGACAGCACGCCCAGCAGCAGGGTGGAGATCAGCAGGGCTGCGCGGCGGCCAGCGAAGGCGGGCAGCTCTGCGGTGGGTGGCTGTTCCGCGGTGGCTGGCGGGGAGGCGTTGACCGGGGTGGGGGTGTTCACATCAAACTCCTTTGTTCGAACGGGGATCGTCCGGAAGGGCGATTCGAGTTGTTATACAACCATGTATGACGCACAAGTACAACCATAACGTACACTGTTTCCTAATCCGGCCGCTTCCGGCTTCCCCTCGAGAGAGACTTCCCATGAGCAATCAACTTCCTGCCGTCGCCGTCGTCGGCAGCATCAACCTGGACCTGATCGCCACCGCCGCAAGGCTCCCGACGGCGGGCGAAACCATCGGCGGCGCCGTGCTGTCCGAACAGCCCGGCGGCAAGGGAGCCAACCAGGCCGCGGCCGCCGCGCGGCTGGGCGGCACCGCCCGCATGGTGGGCGCCGTGGGCAGCGACGCCCAGGGCCGGCGGATGCTGGACGCACTGGCGGTGGCCGGCGTCGACACCGCAGACGTGGCGGTTCTTCCCGGGGCGACCGGGACGGCGCTCATCGTGGTGGACCGCGACGGCGAGAACCAGATTGTCGTCTGCCCGGGTGCCAATTCGAACCTGTCCCTCGAGGGCGTGGAGTTCGGCCCGGACGAGACGGTGCTGTGCCAGCTGGAGGTGGGCCTGCCCGTGGTGCTGGAGGCCGCCCGGCGGTCCGCCGGGTTCTTTGTGCTGAACGCCGCGCCGGCGATGGACCTTCCGGCGGAGCTGCTGGAGCGCTGCGACCTGGTGATCGTCAACGAAAGCGAATACACCCTGATCCCCGCCCTAGCGTCGGCCAAACTGGTGGCCGTGACGTACGGCGGGGACGGCTCTGCGATGCTCGAGCACGGGCGGAAGGTGGCCGAGGCCCCGGCGGCCGCCGTGAACGTGGCGAACACCGTGGGCGCCGGCGACGCGTTCTGCGCGGCCCTGGTCCTGGCCCTGCGCAGCGGGCTGGACTACACCGGCGCCCTGGCCGTGGCCAACGCGGTGGGGGCGGACGCCGTGGGCGATCCGTCCTCCCAGCCGGATTTGGCACAGCTGGGCCATTACGTGGAGCGGACCTCCCCAGCCACGGGCGGACGGTGACCGTCGCGCTGAGGCGGGCGGCGCCGTCGGACTTCCCGGACGTCCGGCGGATCACGCGCGACGCGTACCTGCGCGCCGGCCACTTTACGGCGGACCATCCCTATATGAGCGTCCTGGAGGACGTGGAACACCGCGCCGAGCACGCGCAGGTGTGGGTGGCGGAGGCTGCCGGGCAGGTGGTCGCGGCGGTGACGCTGACGTTCGCCGGCCAGCCGTACAGCGAGATCGCTACGCACGGCGAGCTGGAGTTCCGGATGCTGGCGGTGGACCCGTCGTGCCAGGGCGGCGGCGTGGGTCGCGCGGTGGTGGGCAAGGTGGTGGACCACGCCCGGCAGCTGCCTGCCATCGGGGCGATCAGCATCACCAGCGCCACGTTCATGGAACGCGCCCACCGCCTCTATGAGTCGCTGGGCTTCCGGCGCGCGCCGGAGCGGGACTGGTACGTGCCGGGCGAGGACGTGCTGCTGTGGGTGTTCCGGCTGGAGCTGTAACGCACGACGGCGGCACGCGCGATGGGTGCGCCGCCGGCCGCTGAGCTGGATATCTTTTTGTCAATACACCCATCCGACATGCGACAACGCCCGAATAGCTGGCATAACCCCTTGGGTTGGCCTTCAGGAAACCGCCGGCCCAGGACCACATATCGCATTCAGGAGATCACCATGGCAACACACACCAGCACCGGCATCGCGGCCCGCAGCAACGTCCAGAAGGCATCGCTTGTTGTGGGTGCCGTGTTCCTGCTGGTCGGGGTCCTGGGCT
>DATFAE010000347.1:0-2208 GCA_035254945.1 Arthrobacter sp.
GCTTTGTCGGCCGCGACAGCCTCGCCTCGTCCTCTACGGTTGCCCTGAACTGGGTCATGGAGTACACCGGATGGCTGTTCATGCTCCTGGCCTCACTCTTCGTGGTCTTTGTCCTGTGGCTGGCCCTGGGCAAGTTCGGCAACATCCCGCTGGGCAAGGACGGCGAAAAACCCGAATTCCGTACCGTCTCCTGGGTGTCCATGATGTTCGCCGCCGGCATGGGCATCGGGCTCATGTTCTACGGCGTGGCCGAACCGCTCTACCACTACATCTCTCCCCCGCCCGGAACCGTGGACGGACGGACCCCCGAAGCCATCCAGACGGCCATGGCAACCTCCATCTTCCACTGGACACTGCACCCGTGGGCAATGTACGCGGTGGTAGGCATCGCCATGGCCTACGGCACCTACCGCCTGGGCCGCAGGCAACTGATCTCTGTCGCCTTCACATCGCTCTTCGGCATCAGGAGGGTCGAAGGGCCAATCGGGAAGTTCATCAACATCCTGGCCATTTTCGCCACCTTGTTTGGTACCGCTGCATCGTTGGGCCTGGGCGCCCTCCAGGTCGGCAGCGGCATGACCTCCAACGGCTGGTTCGGCGAAATCGGCACCCCCGTGCTCGTCGGAATCGTCGCGGTCCTGACCTTATGCTTCGTCGCTTCGGCCGTCTCCGGCATCAGCCGCGGCATCCAGTGGCTCTCCAACATCAACATGGTCCTGGCCGTCGTCCTCGCACTCATCGTCTTCATTGCCGGCCCCACCCTGTTCATCCTCAACCTGATCCCCTCCGCCGTCGGCGACTACGCCCGCGACCTGGCCGAAATGTCCTCCCGGACCGAAGCGGTCGGCGACGAGGCACTGCGGAGCTGGATGACCAGCTGGACCATCTTCTACTGGGCCTGGTGGATCTCCTGGACGCCCTTCGTAGGACTTTTCATCGCCCGCATCAGCCGCGGCCGCACCATCCGCCAGTTCGTCACCGGCGTGCTGCTGGTGCCCAGCGTCGTCAGCGTGATCTGGTTTAGCATCTTCGGCGGAGCCGCTTTCCACGTCCAGCAGGAAGCCGATAAAGCAGGCACGCCCGGGCTGGTAACAACGGTCAACGGCGTCTCGTCCGTCAACTTCGACGGTGCACTCTTCGACCTGGTCAAGAACCTTGGCATGCCCGGCTGGCTTACTGCTGGTGTCATCGTGCTGGCCATGGTCCTGGTGGCGATCTTCTTTATCACCGGCGCCGATGCCGCTTCCATCGTGATGGGATCGCTCAGCTCCAACGGCGCCGAGCACCCCCGCCGCGGAGTGGTGATCTTCTGGGGCAGCCTCACCGGCGCCGTGGCAGCGGTCATGCTGCTGGCCGGCGGCGACGAACCCTCGGAAGCCCTGGCCGGCCTACAACGCATCACCATCGTCGCAGCCCTACCCTTCGTCATCGTCATGCTCCTGCTCTGCTTTGCCCTCGCCAAGGACCTGCGCCGCGATCCCCTGTCCCTGCGACGGCGCCTGGCCACATCCGTCGTCGAACGGGCCATACGGACCGGCGTGGAACAACACGGCGGCGTTCAATTCGACCTCGTCACGAAGCATGACTGCGCTGATTCATGCCCGGACCCGGACTCCCACCAGGGCGGCACCCACACGGGCAGCATCCCCACCGTCCAGGCCCGGCAAGCGGACCAGGACAGAAAATAGCCGCGCACCTCAAGTAGCAACCCGCCTCGGCGGCACGCGGCTTGTTCCGGCCCGTGCCGCCTAAGCACACCCACCACCAACGCAAAGCAAAGGTTACCTACATGTCCCAGCGCCACGACCAAGAACAGACCCTCCGGATTAACAGCGAAGGGAAGGAATTCGTGGATATCCAGTTGCAGTCCACAAGTCCAGTGACCGTCCGGCTGCAACTGGACGGGGGCTGCACCTGCCAGCACGACACCGGCAACCGCCCCGGCTCCTACATCGACAGCGACCTTGGCCCCAACTGACGGCGGCCGCACCGGCCACGCCGCATCAGCCATATAACCCATGGCCGTTCAACTGGGCATCCCAGTACTGCGCCTGGCCAGGAACAACAGTCAAGGGCCCGCAGCTACATCACGCTCGGCCGGACTGCCTTCGAAGTTGCTGGACCGTTTTGGCCGCCAAGCAACCGACATGCGGCTGTCCGTCACAGACAAATGCAACCTTCGCTGCACCTATTGCATGCCGGCAGATG
>DATFAE010000348.1:0-5261 GCA_035254945.1 Arthrobacter sp.
GGCCAGCGGCAAGAGCCGGGCGAGTTCCTGGACGGGTGCCAGGTATCCGGTAATGCCGTTGTCCACGATCTCCGGTGCCGCCCCCGACGCGGTACCGATGACGGGTGTTCCGGCCGCGAGGGCCTCGATCATAACCAGGCCGAAGGGTTCGGGCCATTGCAGCGGGCTAAGGAGGGCAACTGCGTTTCCCAGCAGCTCAAACTTTTCAGAGTCGCCGACTTCACCGACCAACTCATCGTCAGGGCCAAGGACAGGCCGAATGACGTCGTGAAAGTATTCGAGCTCGGCAGGCTCCCGCATTTTGGCCGCTATCCGCAGGGGCATGCCGGCTGAGTGGGCGATCAGAACCGCTTCCAGGACGCCTTTGTCAGGGCACATCCGCCCAAGGAAGCAGGCATAGCCGCCCCTGCCCGCCCCGACCGGCACCGAAGAGAGGTCCATGCCATGGTGGATCACCCGGGCAACCTGAAGATCCGCAACGTGCCGGACCTGATCATGCGAGATTGCGATGATGCTCGTATTGCTGCTCATGGCCCGGTAAATCTCAGCCACTTCCGGAACCAGCCTGCCATGGATGGTGGCGACCGTGGGAATGCGCCCCGGACGGCGGGCGCACAAGGGCCCGATGAGTGTGTGATCGTGGATTACGTCCACCTGGCCCATGGCCGCGTAGGCCCTGAGGCTGTGGCTTAATTCCGTGGGGATCGAACCGCGCCGGGCCGAATCTGATTCCCGCATTCCTGCTGCCCGAGGTACCGGGCAGCAGCTGTCGGAGGGTGCGGCGAGGAGGACGTCGTGTCCGGACGCCGCGAAACCACGCGCGAGGGTGTCAACGACCCGCTCTATACCCCCATAATTGGGCGGGGGAACGGGAAACCCGGGGCCAACGATCAGTCCTATGCGCACCGGGCCTCCCGAGCGGCTGAACCAGCAGACGGATAATGGACAGACATTTTTTGTTCCTTGGAAAGTTGCCACCGCTGTTGATAGCGGATGGAAAACGGCTACCTGCGGACTGAATCAGGCCCTGTTCCGGGCTTATGATTTCAAGCTTCGCCGCCTCAATCTCTGGCGTTCAGAGGCTTTGGTCCTTTGCCCCGATCGATCCCGGATACGGATTTGCCGGGGCCAGGGCCGGATCAGCGTGAAGTCGTGATCTCGGGCATACGAATGGCACACCATTTGGCGATTCCAGCAGCCCGGCATGGCAGGCTTCAAAACACGGCCGCTCATGCCTGAGATACCCCGTGGCGATTCAGCCCACGTTTGAAGACCGTCCCTCAACCCGATCCGGGCGGCGGCCCCGGCTCCGGTGTTGACATGAGACCGCTCTGGCCCCTGCTGGACCCAGCAACGCAGCAGGGGTTCATGGACCACACCGGCACGGCGAACGTTCCCAGCACGATCACTGCCGCCCTGTGCCGGCCTCGGACCAACCGCTGCCCCAGGACTCGACGCTGCCAAAGACGCGGATCTTATCGTCGTAGGCTCCAGGGGTCATGGGGGGTCCGGGGTTGCACCTGGGCTCGGTCTCCACCCAGGTCGGCAACCACGCGCAATGTCCTGACCTAGTGGTCCGCTCCAAGGCATGATTTCCCTGGAGCTTCACTTCACTGGGCCTGATAACCATGACCCTTCCAGCCGCCACGACAGGCCGCCACCAGCCACGAGGGATGCTTCGTGTCGCAGGGTTTGAAGAACCCGGAAATGCTGGTCGCGTGGAACGTCAAGGAAAGCTTCAATGTCCGCCTCTTGCACTCTCGCGTCCCCAATATAGTGGCTCACTGTTGTGGCACTTCAGCACCCCGACGTGAAAGTGCTCAGTCTGGGTTCTACTGCACCCAGCGGCGTGCACTTCTGGCACGGCGAGAGGACACGGTCTACGCTCCGGCAGAGGTTGCCTTCCACTCCACCCGCTGGAAATCGCCCGCGAACGAGGCAGCGACTACCTCCAGACCACACGACCATGAGGAATGCAGCGGCGCGCTGCCTTGCCACGGCAAAGCCGGATTTGGTCTGGCTGTCCTGGTAGAAGGGACGGTGGTACGTCCGGTCCCGATCACTCCTTCTGAACAATGTGCTGGGCGATCTAGGAGGCTCCCGGTTCAAAGGAAGTGGAACGTGCCGGGCACTGCACGCAAGTGTCTGCCCGAACCTCCTGGCTGCGGAATTAGGTCGGCACGGCGTACGTTGCATGTCGGACAACCTCTATAAGGAAGGGCTCCTGCTTCCTGGTCCGTCACCGCTCCCAAATGGTGCGGGAGAAAGACGCTCACGCCTACTGCATCGAGTGCGAGGGCTGAATTCAAGGACCGTGAACCGGCAACTCCGTTGGAGAAGCTGTTGGGGACCGGTTCTGCCCCGGCAGGAGCCTCACACGTCAGGTCGCCGGTGATCGGGAGGGCGCAACGCTTCGGGGTGGGTGCGTATTATGGGCGTGAGTCCGGCAGCTTCCATCGCTTCGATGGCGGATAGAGGTACCGGGCGATGGTTGCCGCCCGCGAACTTTGCATGGTCCTGCGTTTCAGTGCACCCGGCAAGAGAGAGCGCCCGCCGGCCGGAAGGGCTTTGTACTCTATTGCGCGCAGCCGCGGCGGATGGTGTTCCTCCATGGTGCTCCTTCGGGTCCGGCTTTTCCGGGGAGCCAGGGATACGGCTTTCCCGACCGGTGGGCACGTGCTGACAGCCTGCGCGGGGACGTGCCCAGGAGGTCCGCATGCTTGGGTGACCCTCACCGTCCTATGGAGGGGTCAGTCCTGGTTGTGCTTGATGTCGTGCAACCGGGTGACGATGGTGGGGCAGGGCGCATGCAGCAGGACGGCGTGGGCCGTGGAGCCCAGTACCAGCTGGGAAAATGCTCCGCGTCCGCGGCTGCCGATCACCAGCAGCCGGGCCACCCGCGCGGCGTCGACCAGGGCCTGGGCAGGTTCGCTATCGGTTTCGAGCCGCTGATGGATCACCAGATCCGGGTACCTGTCCCGTAGCCCCGCCACCGATTCGGCGAGGACCACCTTGTCCTCCTCGACGATGGACTCGGCCAGCCCGCTGCCCGGCAGTTCGTTCTCGACCCACCTGGCCGGGCCATGGACGGCCAGGACCACCGTCAGCTCATCGCCTGCACGGTCAGCTTCGGCGGCGGCGAAGGAGACGGCCTGCAGTGACTCTTCGGATCCGTCCACCCCAACCACCACCCCGTGGCGGCCCGTGTCCGGGGTTGGCGGGACGACGGCGACCGGGCTGTCCGAGGCGGAGACAACCTGCAAGGCGCGGTCAGTCAGCGGCCCGCCGTCCAGCCAGTGCCGGTCATGCGCACCGACCACCAGCATGGAGGCTTCCTTGGATGCTTCCCTGAGGGCCGCCCCCGCGCCGCCGTGCCGTAGCTGGATCTCCACTTCAACGTCGGGGGCCTGGGCACGGGCGCTTGCCTGAACCTTCTGCAGCAGTTTCATCCCCGCATCCCGGACGAGGTCCTGGTACTGGAAGTCCGGGGACATCCAGCGGTCGTCCACGGCATAAACGGCGATGACCGGCAGCTTGGACTGCGACGCGCGCCGGAGCGCCCACGCCAAGGCGGTCTCGCTTTTGGCAGACCCGTTGATACCGACGACGATTGGCTTATTCATTCTGGATCCCGATCTTCTCCACGGTGTGTGCGGTGCCTTCCGCGTGCACCATCATGCAGCAGCGTTACCCACAGTCTGCTGACGATTCAGTGTGCACCGGCAGTGAAGCCGCCGTCAGGGCCATAAGCCCCTCATTCCCGGTGTCGTTCATCGGCAGGACGTGCAAAGCGCCGTCGGATTCACCAAGGTCCTGGCCCCGCCGCTGATCATCCTGTCCGAAATCATGCGGCCCGTCATCTGACTGCTGTCCGTTTCCACCGATGCCGTGGTCAAGCTGTTCGGCGGCGACCCGCACGCCAAACGGGAAAGCATCAGCTCCGAGGGACTCTGGGACATGGTGGCCGAGAACGAACCTGTTGGAAGAGCGCAGCCGGCGCATCCTGGCAGACGTCTTTGGCGCCGGAGACCGCGCCCTGCAGGAGGTCATGCGCCCCCGCACCGAGGAGACGTTCATCGACGGCACCATGAGCATCGCCGATGCACGCAGCATGGTCCGGGACGGCCCCAACTCGCGGTTTCCCGTGATCGGCAGGACCCCCGACGACGTCCTTGGATTCGTCCATATCCGCGACCTGATGCCCCGGGATAAACACCAGGACCAGGGAATGGTGAAGGACATTGTCCGCGAGATCCTCCCCCTGCCGGGAACGAACAGGGTGTTGCCCTCGCTGTCCCGGATGCGCAAGCTGGGCCACCACATAGCGCTCGTCGTGGACGAATACGGCGGCACGGACGGCATCGTCACTTTGGAAGGCCTCGTGGAGGAACCCGTCGGCGAAATTTACGACGAATACGACACGGGGCCGACCACGAGGACCGCGTCACCATGGCCAACGGATCCATCGACGTGGACGGCGGCCTGATCCTGCAGGAATTCGCGGCAGTCTCCGGCATCACGCTGCCGGAGGGGCCGCTACGAGCCAGTAGCCGGCTTCGTCATCTCCCGGCTGGGCCGCATGCCCGTCCCCGGTGACCGGCCCCGCCCTGATGGCCATCCCGGAACACTGTCCCGTCACTGCTCCGGATCTGTCCGGACTAAAGCCTCTGAAAGCCAGCCACCCGCGGCTCGAAGCTGGAACCATAAAACCCGACCACCTCGTCAACACTCATTTGCCGGCGTCGGTAATACTCGACGCTGCCAGGGACGCGGATTTTAGTGTCGTCGGCTCCCTGGGTCACGCGGGACTTCCCGGTTTGCACCTGGGCTCGGTCTCGACCCGGGCCCTCAACCACGCACAATGTCCTGTCTTGGTGGTCCACTCCATGGCCGGCCTCGTAGCCTCCGGCGGTGAGGCGGGTGATTCGACGTCAGGCGGCATTTCCCGCACATGCGCCCTGACGCGGTCCGGTCCATGGCCCGGATCCCCAGGTACTCCTCCGGACCGCAATCAGCCCCACTGCCGCCGTGCTACGTCCCACCAGGTGGCCGTGCTGGGTTCCTTCCGGAGGTGATGTTGCAGTGTCTGAGCCTGCCACGCCGGGGGCGCGGCTCCAAGCCATGCCCGGGACCGGACCGCCTGCGGCGGGGCGATGGCGGCCGGAAAAGGGACTCCCCCTGTTCAAGTATCCGCTCTACGCGGCGGTGCAGTCCCAGGAGCAGGTGTGCTGCCGCCCCCGGACGAAGCGCCAGCAGCATCA
>DATFAE010000349.1:0-24730 GCA_035254945.1 Arthrobacter sp.
CTCCCGGGCTTTCGCGGTGAGCTGCGTTTCGGCCCTGGAGGCGGCCCGGGATTCACTGCACACCGCCGAGTCAGAGCTTGGCGCCATGGACGCCATCGCAGGCGACGGGGACCACGGCCGCGGCATGGTGCGCGGCGTTGACGCGGCAACAGCCGCTGGTTCAGCCGCCGCGGCCGAGGGCGCGGGCGCCGGCTCGGTCCTGATCGCGGCCGGAGACGCCTGGGCCGA
Source organism: Arthrobacter sp. (assembly GCA_035254945.1). Classification (GTDB taxonomy): domain Bacteria; phylum Actinomycetota; class Actinomycetes; order Actinomycetales; family Micrococcaceae; genus Arthrobacter. The sequence goes on from DATFAE010000349.1 coordinate 229, forward strand.
CAGGGCCGGAGGCACCTCGGGAGTCCTGTGGGGCGCCGGGCTGAGGGCTTTCGGGGAAACCCTGGGCAACAACAGTTCACCCGACGCCGGCGAACTGGCCGCGGGGGTTACGGCGTTCGCGGCCAGGATCACGGAGCTTGGCAAGGCTGACCTGGGTGACAAGACCATGGTGGACGCCCTGCTTCCCTTCGCCGAAACCCTGCGGAGGCTTGTCGCGGAAGGAGCCCAGGCACCCGACGCCTGGGCAGCCGCGGCCCGGCAGGCAGTCAAAGCTGCCCAAGACACCGCCTCCCTGCGGCCGCTCAAGGGGCGGGCAAGACCACTTGCGGAGAAGAGCGTGGGGACCGCCGATCCCGGCGCCACCTCCCTGGCGATGATCTTCACCGTGATGGGTCCGCACCTGGCCGCAGCGCACCCGGCCAGCGCCCGCCACTCCGCCGGACAAACCGCGGAGGCACTGGCGTGACCGGTGGACTGCCCGCCGCGGGCCTTCGCGTCGTCGTCGGCGCAGACGAGGCGGGAGTCGGTTACAAGGACCGTATTGTGGAGGACCTGCGGGCCGATCCCAGGGTCGCCGAAGTTCTCGATATCGGTGTGAACGTCGCCGACTCCCCCGAACAATTCACCAGGCCCTACCCTTACGTGGGCATCGCCGCAGGTGAGCTGATCCGCGACGGCCGTGCGGACCGGGCAATTCTGTTCTGCGGTACGGGCATCGGGGTGGCGATCGCCGCCAACAAGGTGGAGGGAATCCGCGCCGCCACGGCCCATGATTCCTTTTCCGTGGAACGCTCCGTGCTCTCCAACAACTGCCAGGTCCTCACCATGGGCCAGCGGGTGGTGGGCGTCGAACTGGCCAGGCGGTTGGCGCGTGAATGGATCGGCTATACCTTCGACCCGGCGTCGGCCTCGGCCGGCAAGCTGCAGGTCCTCGCGGACTTCGAGGCTTGCTAGGCACGGAGGAGACCCATGGCATTCCATCTGCAGCATGACTGGTTTCCCGTGCTGGGCCACACGGTGGAGATCCGGCACTGGAACAGCACCGTCCGGGCGGGCCGGGTGGACGCCGTCACCCAGGACGGGTCCATCCTCTGGCTCGCCGCCGAGGGCCACCAGCCGCGTCGCCTTTTCGAGCGGGCCCAGGGGTACCAGGTGTGGATCCAGTACGCCTGGGAAACGCAGCCGCGCTGATCGCGCAGCGGTGCCTAGGGTGCCAGCCGGTACCCCACGCCGCGCACTGTTTCGATCCACAGGGGTGACCGGGAACTGTCGCCCAGGCGCTTGCGCAGGTTGCCCAGGTGGACCTCGACGGCGCGCTCCTCGCCGGCAGTGACAAACGAGCCGGTGTTGTACGGCTCGTTCCGCAGCCGGCGGACCAGATCGGCCTTGGTCTGCACTACCCGGCCGTTCTCCATCAGCACCAGGAGGAGGTCAAACTGGGTGCGGGTCAGTTCCAGCGGTATGCCGTGGATGGCTGCGGAACGGGACCCTTCGTGCAGCGTCAGGCCCTTATGTTCGAAGTCGCACAGCACGGCGGTCCCGGCGTTCCTGGGCGGAGCGTCGCGGGCGGTGACAAGGGCAGCAGGAGGCGCAGGGTGCTGCCCGGCCCGGGGCCGGGACGCCAGCACCCTGTCCCCCGGCGCGGAACCCAGCGAGCGCGGACGCCGCAGCATCGCGGCAATCCGGGCACGGAGTTCCCTGGGACGGAACGGCTTGGTCAGGTAGTCGTCCGCGCCGGCCTCGAAGCCCATCAGCGCATCGGCCTCTTCCACCCGGCCAGTGACGATGATGAGGTAGGCATCGCTGAAGGTCCGGATCCGGCGCGAGGCTTCGATGCCGTCGAAATCGGGCAGGCCAACGTCCATGGTGACAATGACGGGGTCGTGTTCGCGCACGGCCTCCACGCCCTCCAGGCCGGAGGACGTTTCAAACACGGCAAAACCCGACTGCAGGAGCACCTCCTTGAGAGATGTCCTGATGTCATCGTCGTCTTCAACGACAACAGCCACGCCCCGCTCCACCATCCATGCCCCCAATAAGTCTTCTGCCTGCTGCGCAGGCCTGCCATTCAAGCTATTTCATGTTCTATTCGTTGGCATAAACCACACAGATGGGTTTTTCAAGGGCCCGGAGCAGAAATCCTATTAAGTGAGCCTACACACTCATTTTGCCCTCAAATCCATATTGACCCTAAGTTGAGTAATTCTTGAGGTTTGGAAAATATTGCGTATTTCTTGAGGTTTTAATCCGCTCAAATTAATCGCATTTCGGCTATTGCCTTCTGTTACTGCTGTGACTGATGATCATCGTGTGCTCAATGGGGGCGCAAAGCTGCTCGCTGGGGAGCAAGACACAAGGGGCGTTGCATGGCTTCTTTTCGGTTACCTGTCTCACATTCCACCCAACCGCTCAAACCCTTGGCCATGCTGGCGGCCGCTGGCCTGGCTATGCTGGCGTGCATGCCGTCCGCGCAAGCCGCCGAAACCACGCCGTTGGACCCCGGACCTGCCGGGAACTTCGCCTGGAAGGGATTCAATTGGGAAAAACGTTTCTGGGGCGGGGCCCCGCAGTACAACAGGCTCTTTGACGCGGCCAACGTCAGCAACCCCGACGCGAACGGCTACGTCACCCTCAAACTGACCAACCCCACGGGCGAGGCGCCGGTGGGCGCTGAATTCCAGTCCACCCGACAGGGGTTCGGCTACGGAACTTACAGCACCACGGTGGAAAAGAACCTCAGCATCCTGCAAAAGGAGGTGGTCTGGGGCTGCCTGTTCACCTACGATCCCCTTGCGGAGCCCGGCTACAACGAGATCGACCTCTGCGAGGCATCGGCCTGGGGCGGCGGCGCCGCGTACGGCGAATCGTGGCCCGTCAGCCAGGGCCACGGCTACTGGTTTGACGCCAGCAAGCCTCCCGGCGAAGGCAACAACACCGTGGTTTTCGACGTCACCACCAGCCCCATCACCACCCACCGCATGGTGTGGGAACCCGGAAAACTGACCTTTGAGACCTTTGCCGGCGAGGGCTTCACCGGAACGCTCCTGAAACGCACCGTCCTGCAGGGCACAACTGTGCCTGTGCCGGCAAAGGAACAGATCCACTTCAATTTGTGGGTCACCGGCGGCGGCGGGGGGGATCCTGCCCATGTGAAGCCCGAGTCGGTTGTGGTCCGCGACTTTTCCTTTGTCCCCACGGCCGCCGCACCGCCGCCCGCACCGACGTCGGCCATCAAACTGTCCGCCACCACCACCAAGGTCAAGGGAATGAACAGCACCACGCTGAAGTGGACCGGCGCAACGGGGACCTACGTGACGCTGTGGATCAACGGGGTCCAGAAGTCTGTGCCCAACACGGGCAGCTACGTCAACAAGTTCAAGGGCGGCAACACCACCACTTACAAGGTGTGCGACACCGCCGGATGCTCCAGCATCCTGAGCGTGGCCACCTGATGCCCTCCGCTCCAAACACAAGTGCAGGGCGCCCGGATCACCGGACGCCCTGCACTTGTGTACTCTGACCGGCAGTTCCCTGGTCAGCTGTGGCGTGGAACCGCTTAGGACTTCTCGCCCCGGACCGGAACGATCCGCTTGACGGCAAGGCCCAGCGCCAGGAGTGCGAAGGCGGCAAGGGCAAACCAGAACAGGTCACCTGCACCGGTCATGGCAAGGGTTCCGGAACCGATTCCGGCCGCGGCGGGGGCTGCTGGGTTGTCATACATGGTTGTTTACCAGGCTTTCTTTGTGTTGAAGGCTGAATCCAGGTACGCCTTTGCGTGGACCACCTGCAGGAACAGGTCGATCACCAGCTCGTACATGGTTGCGGCGGCGAGCATGTATTTCCATCCACGCAGCCGCACCGTGACCACACGTTCGATCACGAAGACACCGGTCACGGCCAGCCAGAAGGGCTGAATGTTCAGCCCTTCCCCCGTGCCCAGTGCAAACGCCACCGTGCCGAAGTACGCCAGCGTGACCAGGACGCCCACTATGGCCAGTACCTGCCGGCCCCAGTACGGGCGCGTGACCCTGGTCCAGCCGTACTGCACGCAGTTCTCCACGGCTCCGCGCTTCCAGCGGAGCCGCTGTGCCCACAGTTCGCGCCAGGTGGGCATCACCTCGGTCACCAGCGTGCAGTCCGGCGGAGATTTGATCCGATAGCGCAGTGTCAGCAGGGCAAAGGACAGTTCGTTGTCCTCGGTCAGGACGGAGGTGTCGTATACCCCGCCGCAGCCATCTCCCGGCGGCAGCGACCCGTCCAGCCTGGCGGCAATGACATCCCGAAGCGTCCGGGCCCGGAACAGGGCCGCGGTGCCGGTGACCACCAGGCATTTGCCCTTGAGGCGCTTCACGTCGCGGGCATAGCGTGCGTATTCATTCCGCTGCAGGTGCCCCACGAACCCGCCGCCGTGCCCGCCGCGGAACACACCGCCGACGGCGCCCAGCCGGGTATCCCGGTGCAGGTGGGCCACCGCCCGCTCGATGAAGTCGCAGGACAGTTGGGAATCGGCGTCCTGGATGAGGATCATGTCCTCGGGCCCGGCGGCGGAAAGGAGCCCGCTGAGCGCAAAGTTCAGGGCGCCGGCCTTCTTGTCGGAATTACCCTCGGTACGCAGGACCTCGGCACCCTCCAGACGGGCAATTTCCTCGGTGGCGTCGGTGCAATTATCGGCCACCACAATCACCCTGTCCGGAAGACGGCTCTGGGATTTGAGGGATTTCAGGGTTTCACCGATGCCGGCTTCCTCATTGTGCGCCGGAACAAGGACGGTAATCACAGGAGCGCGGGCCCGGAAGTGGCCGCAACAGATGCCGAAAGTTTCCGGCCGGACGCGTGAATAATTGCATGAAATTGTGACGCAGCGCGCATTAACTAAATTGTCCCCATCGGAAAAGTCATTGAATTCTTATTTCCTTTGAGCCTTCCAGTGGCACCTCAATCCACCGGCACAGAACCGACAGCGAACGCACAAGCTTTAGTAAAGATGGACTCAACTCAACCGAGCCTCAATCAGGGTGCTGCTGAGAGACCGCAGGCAGCCCTGAGGTGACGCGCCGCCGTCGCACATCACCACAACCGCAACATTACGCATCAAAACCTCACAGAAAACTATCAAAAACGCTTGACCGGCCGAGTTTCACGCTGTTACAAATGTTGTAATACTGCAGGGCTGATCCCAGATATCGCGCCCCCTTCCAAGGCAGGGCTCACCCTGCACGGTGTTTTTGAAACGATCCAAACCACGACGCCGTGGCCACAGTCCCACGCGTCATCAAAGGAGATGAATGTGACCGGCAGTCCCATGACACCCCGCACGCCCCGCAACCGCCCCAAAACCCTGGCCGCCTGCCTGGCAGCAGCCATACTGGTGGGCTGCGCAGGTGTGAGCCTGGCAGCACCCGCGGCCAATGCTGAACCCAGCGACTACCGCTTCGATTTTGGCGACGGGCCGGCGGAGGAGGGCTTCATCGGCGTGAGTGCGGCCGACGCCTACAGCCCGGAAACCCGGTACGGCTTCAATACCCCGGAGAACATGGCCAACGTGGGCGCATCCGGCAGCGGCGTTGCCAGCGATGCCGTGCGCTTCCTGCAGTTCGGCACCAAGAGCACCAACACCTTCAACGTGGACCTGAAGGAGGGCCTGTACAAGGTGTCCGTGACCCTGGGTGACACCGCCCGGGCGAGCATCGCCGCCGAAGGCGTCTTCCAGGCCATGAACCTCACCGGCAACGGCGCGAAGGACTCCTTCGAGATCCCCGTAACCGACGGGCAGCTGAACCTGCTGGTGACCGAAGGAAAGGTTGGCACCGCCTTTACCCTCAGCGCACTGGAGATCGTGAAGGTGTCCCGCGATCCGGAGATGGACCCCACCATCTGGGTGGGCGGTGATTCCACGGTGGCCAGCTACTACCCGCTTGAGTCCAGCGTCCAGGGCGGCTGGGGGCAAATGCTGCCGCAGTACGTGGACCCTGGGGCGTTCGATGTCCGCAACATGGCCACCGGCGGGCAGATCGCGCGGGGCTTCCGCAACGACGGTCAGCTGGAAGCCATCCTGCAGTACATCAAGCCGGGGGACCTTTTCCTGCTGGAAATGGGCATCAACGACACCGCGGAGAAGAACGCAACCACTGAGGCCGAGTTCAAGGAGATCATGCGGGACATGGTCCGGCAGGTGGCGGCCACCGGCGCCACGCCGGTGCTGGTCACGCCGCAGGGCCGGGCCACGGACTTCGTGGACGGCGTGCACTCCTCGGTGAACCGCTGGTACCGGAACTCCACGGTGGCACTCGCGGGCGAGGAGAACGTGCCGCTGGTTGACCTGAACGTCCTGGCGTCTGCCTATTTCACCGAAATCGGCCCCGAGGACACTCTGGCGCTCTTTATGGCCGGCGATACGCTCCACCCCAACCGCGCCGGCGCGGGCGAACTTGCCCGATTGGTGTCAGAAGAACTGGCCCGGCACGGCCTCTGACCCCGGAGCTGCCGCCCCGAATCTTCCGCGAAATTTGAGCCGATCTTGAGGTATCCCTTCGGATCCCCTGCAGTTGGCGGTCCACGCTGGAAGCATCAGGCCACCATCTGCGGGGAAGCAGGAAGAGTCATGGGGAACGAATCAGCTTTGGATGAGGTCACCGCCGTGGGAGGCGTGATCACGGACCAGCATCCGCTCGACTTCCACACCTTGGGGCTTGCCGGCTGCATCGACCGGCTCACCGTGCCCCTACGTCAGCAAGGGACAGCAGTCCGCTGGGATACTCCGCACTGGGGCATCGAGATCCCGGCGGACTGCGCGTCCCTGCTTTACCAGTCGGCCCGCGAAGCGCTGAGCAACGCCTTGAAGTACTCGGATGCGTCCGAGCTCACGGTCCAGCTCGCCGCCGTGGACCACGGGATCCGCCTGGTGGTGTCCGACGACGGCGCGGGCTTTGACAGCAAACTCGCCATCACCGGCCGGCACCACGGCTACGGCCTGCGGCTCATGTCCGTGGCAGTCCACGAGGCCGGCGGCTCCGTTGACATCTGCTCCAGCCCCGGCCGCGGCACCTGCGTGACGGTCACCCTGCCGCTGGACTAGGACGGAAGCCCGCCGCGCTTTGGGGGGCGGCGGACCTCCGTACCGGCCCGGCGATAGCGGCCCGGCGTCGATTCCGGCCCGGCTGCCTACCGCGACAGCTTCTCGGCGTCAGGCTCGAGATCACCGATGTGGCCGGGCGCATTGGCCGCCGTAACCCGCTGGACGAACGCGCAGTACTCCTCCATGTAGTGGCGCAGGAACTTGGCAGTGGCTTCGTCCTTGACCTCGCCGTCTTCGCCGAACGCCGCGGGGTTGAACTTGACGTAGGCCTCCGGCGCGTTGAGCTGGGGAGCATCAAGGAAGCTCAGCACGCTGCGCATGGAGGATTGCATCACCGCCGTCCCGATGCTGCCGGGTGAGGCTCCGATGATGCCGGTGGGTTTGCGCGCGAACGAGTTGGTCCCCCACGGGCGGGACCCCCAGTCGATGGCGTTCTTCAGGGCACCGGGGATGGAACGGTTGTATTCCGGGGACACGAAGAGGATGCCGTCCGAGGCCTCCACCGCTTCCTTCAGGGCCCGTCCGGCGGGCGGGAAATCGGCGTCGTAGTCGTAGCTGTAGAGCGGCAGGTCCTTGATGGGGATTTCGGTGAACTCAAGGTCCGCGGGAGCCAGGCTGATCAAGGCCTTGGCCAGTGTGCGGTTGATGGAGCCGCGTGCCAGGCTGCCGACGAAGTAGCCGATCTTGTGAGTTGCCATAACAAACATCCTTCCCAACAGCCGGCGGTAACCGGCTGGCTGACGGTGCTGTGGTGGTCAAGCAGGTACTGAAAGCACAATGCGTCCCCCAGTCCAGCACAGAACAACCGCCTCTGCCAGAGGCTCCGGAAGGTTCTTGACAGCCCGTCCGGGCAGGCGCTGAATGATCACTAAGGGCGGATCCACAGCAGGCAACCGGCAGCACAGGAGCAGCAGTCATGAACGAGAAGGCAGCAGCGCAGCGCATCCACAGCGAAGCACCGGCAGAAGGGGACGAACTCGCGGACCCCACGGATATCCGGATGCATTCACAGGAGCCCGCCGAGGGTGCGGACACCGAGCCGGAGGCCGGCGGCTAGCGCCGACGCGCAAAACATAGACAAAAAACTCGGCAGGTCTTGCGGTTCACGCTTCAACCCGGCTAGGTTGAATCGATACAAGAAACCGCTTTCCCGTGCCGCAACGAGGCGCGCGCCAAGCAGCGGTTCACGGCGGAATTGGACACGATGACTGTAAACACCACTGTCAGGTGGATCGACGGCGAAGCACCCTTGGAACTCAGCGGCGGAACCACCTGGGGCTTGCCCTTTGCCCGCGGAACGGTGGCGGGCACCGATGCCGTCGCGGTCTGCGACTCATCCGGACGGCAGGTCGCCAGCCAGGCCTGGCCGCTTGCGACGTGGCCCGACGGATCGCTGAAATGGGCAGGGATTGCCCTGCCCGCCTCCGGTTCCCCGACGCCTGAGTACCGTGTGACGTCCGACGGCGGGAGCGCACCGGCCGGGGACCCCTCGCCCCGGGTGGCGGTCACGGAGAGCGCTGACAGCATCACGGTATCCACCGGCACCATGGAAATGGTCATCAGCCGCAACGGTTCCAGCCTGTTCAGCACCCTCGCCCGGGAAGGAACCACGGTGGCGCGGGACGGCCGCCTGGTCAGCCTGCGCCAGGACGATATCGCTGACGGTCCCGGCACCGTCAGCCGGGAGGCCTTCACCGGCGAGGTGTCCGCCGTCGTGCTTGAACAAAGCGGCCCGGTCCGCGCCGTCGTGCGGCTCGAAGGCACCCACCGGCCGGACAACGCCGCGAGCGGGAAGCGCAATTGGCTGCCTTTTGTGGTCCGCTTCTACTTCTACGCCGGTGCGCGCAGCGTGCGGATGGTCCACTCATTCATTTGGGACGGCGACGCCGGGCAGGACTTCCTCGCCGGACTGGGCGTCCGCTTCACCGTGCCCCTCAAAGACGAACTCCACAACCGGCACATCAGGATCGCCGGCGCAGAGAGCGGGTTCCTGTCCGAAGCGGTGCGCGGGCTGACCGGGCTCCGCCGCGACCCCGGCGAGGACGTGCGCCAGGCGCAGCTTGCCGGCGAACCCACGCCGCCACCGGAAGCCTGGAACGAGGAGGTCTCCCGCCGCCTGCACCTCATTCCGTCGTGGAACGACTACTCCTTGAGCCAGCTCAGCGCGGACGGGTTCGAACTGCGCAAACGCACCGCCGCCGGCCACGCCTGGGTGGGCATTTCCGGCGGGACGCGCGCCGCCGGCTTCTGTTCGCTCAGTGATACCCGCGGCGGCTTCGGCGTGGGCGTCAAGGACTTCTGGCAGTCACACCCCGGCCAGCTGGACATCCGCGATGCGGCCACGGATGAGGCATCCCTGACGGCCTGGCTGTATTCGCCGGAGGCCCAGCCCATGGACCTTCGCTTCTATCACGACGGCCTGGGCCAGGACACGTTCGAGGAGCAGCTCGAAGGCCTGGAGATCACCTACGAGGACTACGAGCCCGGGTTCGGCAACCCCGCCGGCATTGCCCGCACACATGAGTTAACTCTGTTTGCGTACACTGCGACGCCAGCCACGGAAAGCCTCGCCGCCGATGCCCGCGCCGCGTCCACCCCTGCCCTGCTGCAGGCAACCCCGGAATACCTCCACTCGGCCGGGGTGTTTGGCGACTGGACGCCCGTGGACCGCAGTACGCCAGCGCGGGCCGAGCTCGAAGACCGGCTGGACTTCCTCTTCGACTTCTACGCCGGCCAGGTGGAACAGCGGCGCTGGTACGGCTTCTGGAACTACGGCGACGTGATGCACACCTACGACTTCGACAGGCACGTGTGGCGGTACGACGTCGGCGGGTATGCCTGGGACAACTCGGAGCTCTCCCCGGACCTCTGGCTCTGGTATTCCTACCTGCGCTCCGGCCGGGCGGACATCTTCCGGTTTGCGGAGGCCATGACCCGGCACACCGGCGAAGTGGATGTGTACCACCTGGGTCCGTGGCGCGGCCTGGGCTCGCGCCACAATGTCCAGCACTGGGGCTGCAGCGCCAAGCAGCTGCGCATCAGCACCCCCGCCTACCGCCGCTTTTACTATTACCTCACCGCAGACGAACGGACCGGGGACCTGTTGACCGAACTGGTGGACAGTGACCAGAACTTCCTGGGCCTGGACCCGGTCCGCAAAGTCAGGCCCGACGCCGACACATACCGGCCGGACCGGAACGCCCTGGGCGTGGGGCTGGGCACAGACTGGGGTTCGCTGGCGGCCACCTGGCTGACCGACTGGGAACGCACCGGCAACCCGCACTCCCGCGACCGGCTGCTGGGCACCATGGCGGATATCGGCGCCCTGAAATACGGCTTCCTCACGGGCGAGGCCCTCTATGATTTGGACAAGGGAAGGTTCGACGCCGGACGCGAACGCATCCAGGTCTCCCACCTCTCGGCGGTGTTCGGGCTGGTGGAAATCTGCAGCGAACTGGTGGACCTGGTCCCGGACAAGGACTTCGAGCAGGCGTGGCTGCAGTACTGCCGGCTGTTCCTTGCCACCGAGGAGGAACAGATCGACGCCGTGGGGCAGCCGCTGCCCGGCATCTACCTCACGCAGGCGCACAGCAGGCTCAGCGCCTACGCAGCTGCCCGCCTGGAAGATCCGGACCTGGCCGTCCGGGCCTGGGAGAGTTTCGCTGAAGGCGGGGAACATCTCAACCACGAAAACGCCTTCACGCTGCGGACAATCCATCCGCCGCACGTGCTGCTCCCCGTGGACGAGGCACCGACGGTTTCCACCAACGACGCCTCCCAGTTCGGGCTGGCGGTGATCCAGAACCTGGCGCTGATCGGCGACCACCTCCCCCGGTGACGCCACCCGGCGTTGCCCTCATAACGACACCTGGACCTACCAAGATTGGCTCTGGCCGTGGGCTGCTTCGGAAGGTATGGTAAGCATGCTGATGAATTTTGGATCTTCGTCAGCTTCGGTTCCAGTCGAAGGAGACGTTATGAGCACGAAGGTGGAAAAACGCATTCTGGTGAACGTACCGGTGAGCACGGCCTACAACCAGTGGACCCAGTTCGAGGAGTTCCCCCACTTCATGGGCGGCGTCAAGAGCGTCAAGCAGCTCAGCGATGACCGCCTGGAATGGGTGGCCGAGATTGCGGGCGTCCGCCGGCAGTGGACTGCCAAAATCCTGGAACAGGTCCCGGACCGCAGGGTTGCCTGGGCCGCCACGGAGGGAGCCACCAACGCCGGCGCCGTGGAATTCGAGGACGTGGGCGGCGGCCAGACCTCGCTGCAGCTGACCCTTGAGTATGATCCCGAGGGTTTCGTTGAGAAGGTTGGCGACAAGCTCCACGTCGTTGACCGCCAGGCCGAGGCGGACCTGAAGAAGTTCAAGGAGTTCATCGAGGACGAAGGCTACGCCAGCGGTGCCTGGCGCGGGTCCGTCAGCGGGGGCGCAGCAGTCGGGACGCCCGGCGTCGAGGACGCGGCGGCCTCCCGGGGCGACTCGGGCAAGGCAGGCTTCTCCGGCAAGGTGGCAGCAGCGGCGGGAGTGGCCGCGGCGGCCGGCGCGGCTGCAGCCATGAGCGCCGGCACGAACAAGGACGCCCACGAGGCACGGGACGTCACCGCACCGGACGCCGTCCCGGCGGAGCCGGTCACCGTGACACCCCTGCCCGCGGAACCCGTCTCAACCGGCTCACCTGCGGCAGGCACGACGGCGGCAGACGCGTCGAGCGGTTCGCTCGCCGATCTTGGCGACAACAGGATCGGGCACGCGTTCGACCAGACCAACGGCCTGGTGGACACCGAGGGCGAGTCGGACGAAACGGCCGAAGGCGAGCAATTCAGCGCCGGCGAACGCCGTGAAGAGGATAACCGTCCGGGCGGACTTCCGCCGGTGGGAGGCAACCTCGGCCAGCACTGACAGGCACCGGCTCTTCATCAGGTTCGGTTCCAGTCGAAGGAGGCGTTGTGAGCACAAAAGTGGAGAAACGGATTGTTGTCGACGTTCCGGTAAGCACTGCCTACAACCAGTGGACCCAGTTCGAGGACTTTCCGCACTTTATGGGTGGCGTGGAGAGCGTGACCCAACTCAGCGATGAGCGGCTGAAGTGGGTAGCGCACATTGCCGGAGTCCGCCGGCAGTGGGAAGCCAGGATCGTTGAGCAGGTCCCGGACCGGCGGGTGGCGTGGGCGTCCACGGAAGGCGCCACGAACTCGGGATCGGTGGAGTTCCAGGATGCCGGCGGGGACAAGACCCAGCTGTCACTAACCCTGGAATACCAGCCCGAAGGCGTGGTGGAAAAGGTTGGCGACCTGCTGCATGTGGTTGCCCGGCAGGCGGAGCGCGACCTGAAGAAGTTCAAGGAGTTCATCGAACACGAGGGTCACGCCACCGGCGCCTGGCGGAAATCGGTCCCCGACACCGTGGCGGCCAGGTTCTCCCACCCGTTTGACCAGACCAATGGACTGGTTGATGTCGAGGGCGAGTCGGATGAGACGGCCGAGGGTGAGAACTACAGCCCGGCGGAACGCAAGGCCCGCCACCGGGACGAGGGATACATACCGCCCAATCCTGGCTCGGGCTCGCTCTGAACCCGTCTGCCCGGGCCGCCACCCGACGTCGTACTTCTTATCGGCGGCCCCGGCCCGCTTAAACGGTCCTGCCCCGCACCGTTCGTGCGGGGCAGGACCGTTCTTGCTGGCGCGCTTGGCTGTTACTGGCCGGCGCCGACGTAGGTCACCGCGGGCATCGCCGGGGTTTCCATGCCTTCGCCGATGAAGAAGCTCGGGTGCGGAGGCTGGTTGTAGCCCACGGTTTCACGGGCCACTGCCGTCCGGTACATCGGATCGTGCATCAGCGTGCGCAACCGGACTTCGGTGGGTGAGGTGGTGGTGTAGATCCGGAGTTCGGTGCTGTCCGTGGACGGGAACACCAGTTCCTCGCGCCAGTCACCCAGCAGGTCCGCCTGAAGTGACGGGTTGCCCTTGGTGTGGTTGTTGGTGCGGGCACCGGTGGCGGTCAGCAGCCGGTCGCTGGTTTCGGTTTCCCAGTTCCACTTGGAGATGGTGGGCACGCCCATGCCGGCGTCGGCGTTGAAGTCGTGGTCGACAATCTCGCGCAGCAGGTCACCGTCCCACCAGGCCATGAAGTTCGCCGCCGGAATCTTGTCCGAAATCCGCTCCCCCTTGGCCGACATCAGGAACCCGACCGGCGAATTCCAGGCAGCATCACCGCCCACGGCCCAGCTTTCCGAACCGGGGAAGCGGGGGTCAATATCACCCGTGGCACCGCGGCCGGTGTCCTTGACGGCGGGGATGCTCCACAGCACCTCACCGGTGGCCGAGTCGCGGAACGTGGCGCCGCGGTTGCCGCTGGCGGACATGCTCTCATGGACAGCAAACGTCTCCAGCCCCGGGCGGGACGGATCCAGGTCGCCGGTATGGATGGCGTCGCCGTGGCCCAGCTTGGTGTTGTACAGCGGGGTTCCGTCGTCGTCGATGGTCATGGAGCCGAAGACGAACTCGTCTTTGCCGTCCTGGTCCACGTCTGCCACGGACAGGTTGTGGTTGCCCTGGCCCTTGTATTCGGCACCCGCAACGTCGGAGTCGAACTTCCAGCGCTGCACCAGCTTGCCGTCCACGAGGTCGTAGGTGACCAGGACAGTGCGGGTGTAGTAGCCGCGGCTGAACATCATGGAGGGGTGTTCGCCGTCGAGGTAAGCCACGCCGGCAAGGAACCGGTCCACGCGGTTGCCGTAGCCGTCGCCCCAGCTGGAGACGGTGCCGCGGGGCGGATCGTAGTTGACGGTGTCCATGATGGCGCCGGTTTCGCCGTTGAAAACCGTGAGGAATTCTGGGCCGGCGAGCACATAGCCGGCGGTGTTGCGGTAGTCAGCAGCGGGGTCACCGATCACGGTGCCCACACCGTCCGTGGTGCCATCAGCGGTCTTCATCGACACTTCAGCCTTGCCGTCGCCGTCGAAGTCGTAGGCAAGCATCTGGGTGTAGTGCGCGCCGGCGCGGATGTTGCGGCCGAGGTCGATGCGCCAAAGCTTGGTGCCGTCCATCCTGTAGGCGTCCACGTACACGTTGCCGGTGTAGCCGGACTGCGAGTTGTCTTTGGCGTTGGACGGGTTCCACAGCTGGATAATCTCGTAGGTGCCATCGCCGTCCAGGTCCGCCACGCTGGCATCGTTGGCGGTGTAGGTGTAGGCCTGCCCGGCGGGTGTGACTCCGCCCGCCGGCTTGTCCAGCTTGATGGCAAGGTAGTTCTGGGCCATCGGGCTGAACTCCCCGGTCACCACCTGGTCCAGTCCGTCGCCGTTGCCCACCGCCCGGATGACGTACTTCGAGTCTGCCGTTCCGGCCGGGTCAACGTACGTCGTGCTGTTCCGGACAGGGTCCACGGTGAGCTGGACGCCGTCGCGGATCACGTGGAAGCCGATGCTGTCCGGGTCCAGGCCCAGCATCCGCCAGCCCAGGGTGACGCCCTGGTCCGTGAGCACTGCCACCGGGGCGCGGTCCAGGCTTTCTACCTGGCGTTTCTGCACGTTCAGGCCGGACTGTTCCGGCAGCGGCGGCGCCACCGGAGCCGCCTGGGCCAGCGGGAGCCCGGTGAAGGCGAGGGCCGCTGCGGCCAGGGTTGCGGCGGCGGCCAAGGGCGCCGCTTTCCAGGATTTATGGTGCCGGGAACTTGTTGCGGGGTATGCCAAAGAACATCTCCTTTGATGCTGGCGGCAGCTGAGTTTGCCGCACGATCGTTTTTGTAACGTTTCATTTCCACGCCAAAGGTGGCCTTCCGAATGTTCCCGGAGGGCTGGCGTGGGGGTTTGAAAGCGCTTTCCGCACCTAAGGTTTATCAGGGCATGACAAGATCAGTCAAGGTCTTTCCGATACATAGTGGGAGAAATTGTTCCATTTAGTTGCCTAAGCCGGGCACTGCAACCTGCGGCCGGCTGCCCGCCGGCCACACTCCTCCCGCAGTCCTGCCACAGTTCTGGCCGCCATGACTGGACACGGCAGCCGGGACTGTCCTAGCGTCGAAACATGGCCCGCCTGCCCGGCGGGCCCCCAGCGCTGAAGCAGTCCGGCGCCCGCTTAATCGCCGAAAGTGAGCAACAGTGCCTGCCACCCATTTTGAACGTTTCCTGGCTGAATCCGTGACGCCCCAGCGGGACTCCGGAACGGGGTTGGGGCGCGATGAGCTGTATGGCCTCTACACGAGCTGGTGCCTGATCAACCATGTTGAACCTGAGGAGCCGCAATCCCTGTGGAAGGCGCTGAAGGAACATGGGATCGCTGCCGAGCACAACAACCTGATCATGACAGGACCTGCGGCCGCGGACTACATCATCGCCAGCGCCCCGGACCTCGTCTGACGTTTCAGGACATCGCCCATTCAGGACATCGCCGAAATATTCCCGGCGAGGGCCTGAAATATCTCCGGCGGAACCGCTGTTGGCCCGGACATGACAACAATTGGAATCATCGGAGCAGGACACATTGGAAGCCAGATTGCACGGAAGGCGGTGGAGCTCGGCTATGACGTGGTCATCAGCAACTCACGCGGCCCGGAGACCCTCACCGAGCTGGTAACGGAACTGGGCCCGAAGGCCCGGGCCGCCACCCCGGCCGAGGCAGCGGAGGCGGGCGATTTCGCCGTCGTCACCGTGCCGCTGAAGAATTACCGGGACATTCCGGTGGAACCGCTGGCCGGCAAGATCGTCATCGACACCAACAACTACTACTGGGAACGGGACGGCCGCATCCCCGTCCTGGACAACGGTGAGGCCACCACCACCGGCCTGTTGCAGGAACACCTGCCCGAGTCCAAGGTGGCCAAGGGCTTCAACCACATCATGGCCAAGGAAATCACCACCGACGGCACCCCGACCGGAACGGAAAACCGGCGTGCCCTCGCCACAGCCAGCGACTACCCCGAAGCCGCGGAGCTGGTGGCCCGGCTCTACGACGAGTTCGGCTTCGACACCGTCAACATCGGGCTGCTGGACGAAAGCTGGCGCGTGGAACGGGACCGCCCGGCGTACGTGGTCCGACAGAACGAGGCCGAGCTGAAGGAAAACCTTTCCAGGGCTTCGCGCACCAACTAATCCGGACGATTCACCCGAACCTGACTGGCAGCAGACGTTTTTTGACGACGTCTGCTGCCAGCCAGAAGGGCTGGTAATTAGAGGCGGGCCGGAACCAGGACCACCTCATATTCGGTGTCCGGAATCATGAACTGGGCGTTCACGGCCGCAAGCGTGTTGCCGAACAGGGCGGCCGTTGCTGGAGTGTTGAAACTGGTGCTGGTGATGACATCCTCGATAACCCCGGATGAGAAATCGTTGGCGAGATCAATGCGGCTGATCTGGTTCGAGAAGTTCTGCACCGCCCAAAGTTGCTGACCCCGGAGCAGGATGCCGTCGACGTTCGGCACACTTACTCCTTCGAGGAGGGCGCTTTCCTCGGTTTCGGTGTCAACGGTGTAAATAGCCTGGTTCTGCGAATGGGCGACAAGCAGCACCCTGCCACCCTTGGCCGACGCGATGCCATTAAAGCCAAATTGCGTCGTGGGATCAGCCAGGACAAGGCTCGGATCCTCCAGGGTCACCGTCCTTACCGCATCCGGGTCACCCAACTGGTCAAAAGGCACGAAGTAGATCTCCGGGTACTTTGAATTGGTGAACCAAGCACCGTGCGGTGTCAGGGTGACGTCGTTGATGAAGGAACCAGGCAGCGTGGTCAGCGTGACTTCGGCGACCGGCTGCAGGGTGGCTGTGTTGTACACGTACGCCGTGCCAGAGGCTCCGCCCGCAACGAACAGCAGGTTGGTCCCGGGATCGAACTTCATGCCCACGGCCATCCTGCCGTCGGGGGCATCAATGAGGAGCTCGGACGTCCCCGTGCGGATGTCCCCCTGGTAGATATCGCCAAGCATCAGGTCCCCCGCGTAGAAGGTGGTTCCCGTTCCGGCGGCGATCCCCTCGGCGGAGGTCGCGCCATCGAGGACGAAGTCGGTGTCCGCGAACGGCGCCGCGGAGGCCGGCACGGACGGGACGAGCAGTGCCATGAGAGCGAAAAACGCGATGGCGGTACGGCGTTGTACGGTTCGGCGCATGATGCTTCCTCGGTTGGACTGGTCCGCGCGGGGCAACAGGCGGCAGCTACTGGCGGCAGGCTCCGCACGATGGTCCTGCCAGTTTAGGCACCCCCCGGTGCGCTGACCAGAGGCACCGGAAACGATCAGGAAGACGCCCGGGCCGCGGCACAAAAGGCGGCCCGGGCACCTCCATTTCAGAGCGCGACGGCGACCGCCTGCCCGTCTGACACCGTCACCTCAAACCGGGCAAAGCATGGCAGGCGGCAGCGGCGTCCTGGGAGCCGTGCGGACCATCCTGGCGGGGGCGCTGACGGTGAGCGAGCTGCGGGTGGGCTGAGCCTTGTTCCCTGCCTGCCTAGAGCGTGGCCGGATCCGTGTTGGCGCCGCAGAGGATTGCCGCGACCCGCTCCCCTGCCGCCGGCATGTAGGCACCGGCGTGCAGGGCGGCAAATGCTGCGGCCGCGCCGTGCTCCACCACCAGGCGGTACTCGTCCCAGAGCCGGCTGCGTGCGGCGACGATATCGGCGTCGGACACCAGGACACTTTCGACGCCGGTCCTGACCGCCACCGCAAAGCCGATCCCGCCGATACTGCGGGCTCCCAGCGAGTCGGCCGCGATCCCGGACACCGCCACGTCCACGGGGTGCCCGGCTGCGAGCGCGGCGTGGAGGGTGGGTGCGGTTTCAGGTTCCACGGCAACCACCCTGGCGTGGCCTTCGACGGCGGCCGCGATGCCGGCCATCAGCCCGCCGCCGCCCACCGCCACCAGCACGGTGTCCACGCTGCCGAGCTGGTCCAGCAACTCGGACCCTACGGTGCCGGCGCCGGCAGCGATCTCGGGCTGGTCGTAGGCGTGGCAGTACACGGCGCCGGTCTGCGCGGCATGGGCTACGGCGGCCTCGTAGGCCACGGCGTACTCGGCACCGCCCTGGACCACGGTGGCGCCGATGGCTTTGAGTTTCCGGACCTTGACGGCGGGCGACGACTCTGGCACGAAGACGGTTGCCGGAACACCCAGCTGGGCGGCGGCATAGGCGTTGGCAAGCCCGGCGTTCCCGCCGGAAGCCACCACCACCCCCACCTCGGGGTGCAGCTCGCCGCGCTCCTTGCTGGCGAGGATCCGGTTGAGCGCACCGCGGGCCTTGAAGGTTCCGGTGTGCTGCATGAACTCGCACTTGAACCACACCGGCCCCGGAAAAGTGCCCCGGTCCGCTTCGAGGATGGGCGTCAGCCGTGTCAGGCCTTTGATCCGGGCAGCGGCCAGGTCCACGTCGGCGCGGGTAATCATGAAGGGCTCCTGGGTGTGGCAGATAGGCGGCGCTTGAAACGAACGCAGGCCAGGAGACTGACCTGCCGTCTGACGCTCCAGCCTAGCGAACCCCGGCGGCAGGCTCGGGGAGGGCCGGCGCCCCGCTCCCGGGTTCCGTGCCCGCCGTCATACCACCATCGACCGCTCCATCGACGCCGTTTTGAGCTCCCAAAAGGGCGCCATTGGAGCAATCGACAGACTTCGCTGTCCCAGATTCCCCCTCGGTGAGCTCGCCGCGGAAGGCGCGCATCATGGCCTCGCGGTCGAACTGGCCTTCCCATTTGGCCACTACAAAGGTGGCCACACAGTTCCCGAGGAGGTTTACCGACACGCGCATGGAGTCCATGAGCCGGTCCGCACCGAGGAGCAACGCGACGCCGGCCACCGGGAAAATCCCCAGGGCACCCGCGGTGGCCGAGAGTGCAAGGAACGCTGAGCCGGGGACACCGGCCATGCCTTTGGAGGTGAGCATCAGGATGCCCAGGGCGGCGAGCTGCTGGCCGAGGTCCAGGTTGTGGCCAAATGCCTGCGCCAGGAAGAGCAGGGAGATGGACAGGTAGAGCGCGGCGCCGTCGAGGTTGAAGGAGTAGCCGGTGGGTACAACCAGCCCAGTGGTGGCACGGGAGCAGCCGGCGTTGGTCAGCTTGGTCATGATGCGGGGCAGAACCGATTCGGTGGAGGCCGTGCCCAGCGCCAGGAGGAATTCCTCGCGGGAGTACTTGATGAACTGCCAGAGTGGAACGCGCGGGTAGGTCCAGGCCACGACAAACAGGAGTCCGATGAAGACGATGGCCGCGCCGTAGCAGGCGGCGATCAGCAGCGCGTAGGTGCCCAGCGAGCCCAGTCCGTACTGGCCGATGATGAAGGCCATCGCGCCGAACGCACCGATGGGTGCCACCCGCATGACCCAGGCCATGATCTTGAAGAAGAGCTCCAGGACCGTCTCCAGCAGGCTGATCACGGGCAGGCACCGTTCACGGCCCACCACCACGATCGCGGCTCCGAAGAACGCCGAGAAGCAGAGCACCTGCAGGAGGCTGTTGCTGGCGAAGGCGCCCACGACGCTGGTGGGGATGATCCCCAGCAGGAACGCGCCGGCGTCCTTGGGCGGCGCCGTGCCTGTCTTGGCGTTGACGGCGTCCTGGGACAACGTGTTGGGGTCGATGTTCAGTCCTGCGCCCGGCTGGACAAGGTTGGCGACGATCAGGCCGAAGACGAGGGCGAA
The DNA here is from genome assembly GCA_035254945.1 of Arthrobacter sp. Classification (GTDB taxonomy): domain Bacteria; phylum Actinomycetota; class Actinomycetes; order Actinomycetales; family Micrococcaceae; genus Arthrobacter. The sequence goes on from DATFAE010000349.1 coordinate 19,923, forward strand.
CAGCGTTGCTGCCGTGAAGTAGGCGAGCGCCTTGACCCCGACCCTCCCCACCGCCTTGACGTCACCCACGGCCGAGATGCCGGTGACAATCACCAGGAAGATCAGCGGGGCGATGATCATCTTGATGAGCTGGATGAACCCGTCGCCCAGCGGACGCAGGCCCGAACCTACGTCCGGCCAGAAGTGTCCTATCCCGATTCCCAGGCAGACAGCGATGAGGATCTGGAAGAAGAGGGATGCGTAGAACGGCTTCTTCGTCCGGGCCGCGGGTGCTGGCGTGGTGTTGGCGGGGGCGGAGGGGAGGATCATGGCGTTGCCTATCAACGTAGGAACGGCCGGCGGCCGTTTCGGTCACAGGCAACGCTAGGGAGGCAGTGTTTCGCGGAGGATAAATCCATACTGCGGAAATGTTTAACCGCGAAATGGAAAACGGGCGGTGCTAGACCTCGTCGTCCCAGGTTCCGGGCTGGTCCGTGGCGTCCTCCGGCTTGTGTTCCGCATCAGGGTCACCGCTGCCGACGTACGACGCCGGCACGGTCCCGGCTGCCTGCGTCTGCTGTTCTTCGCGGATGTTGGCGGCTTCATGCCGGGTGCCGGCCTGCTGCGCATCTTCACCCTGCTGCGCCGCGGCCTCTTGGGGGTCGCCCGGGCCGCGGAGATCTGCGGTGTTCAGGGGTTCTTCGTGGGGAGCGGTCATGGGCCTGCCTTTCGTTGGGCGGAACTTCCGCCGGCCGGTCCCAGCTTAGTGTGACCTCCGCCCCATGGCGGGACGATCACGCCGTCCCCTCCGTTGAACCATTGGCGGAAGGAGGCCACGTGCTCATTGTCTTAACCGGAATCGACGGCTCGGGAAAATCCACGGCCGCCCGCGCGCTGGTGTCTGCGGCCCAAGCTGAAGGCCGGAATGCCCTGTTGCTGAGCAACCATGCCGGCCGGCGGAGCATGTCCGTGCTCGCCCAGCGGCTGGGCATCCAGTGGCCGCACCGTCTTGCCGACGCCGCGGAAACCGCCCTCCGGATCATCAACGTGCTCATCTCCCACGCCAAAGCCAGCCGGTTCGACGGCTTGGTGGTCATGGACCGGCATCTCCACTGCCAGCTCGCCCTGCGTGCTGCCAAGGGACTGCCCCGGGGCCGGCTGCTTCCATGGCTCCTGTCCGTCCTGCCCGCTCCGGATGCAGTTGTGCACCTGGACGTGGAGCCCGCTTTGGCGCACCGGCGCATCGTGGCCCGCGGCACCGACGCGGAGACGCTGGAGGACCTGATGGCCCTGCGGGACGCCTACCGTGCCATGCCCGAGTACCCGGGCTTCATCCAGCTCTACGCCGCGTGCCCGCCGGACGAGGTCGTGGCCCGGCTCGCCGGGCTCGTCGGGATCGTTGGGCAGGAAGCGGCCGTCCGGAGTTAGCGGCGCGTCAGGTGCTGCCGGTCAGTCGTGGACGGGCTCTCCGGTAATCCTGTGGTCTGCGTGGTTAATGGTTTCCTGGATCAGCCGGATCAGGTGGCCGTCATGCAGGGAGTAGATGACATGCCGGCCGTCCTTGCGGGTGTCCACCAGCCCGCTGAGGCGGAGTTTGGCAAGGTGTTGGCTGACCACGGTCCGCGGCACGTTGGCCTGCGCCGTCAGTTCGGTAACGGTCCTGGGGCCCTGGGCGAGTTGCCAGAGCAGGTGCAGCCGCGTGGGTTCGGCGAGCATCCGCAGGGTCCCTGCTGCAGTTTCCAGCAGCTCCGCCCCGGGCGCGACCGCATGGACGAGCGAGGGTTCCTCAGCTGGCGCCCGAAGTGCGCTGCTCGGCTGACTGATCAACGGGTTGCTCCTCGGTTTCGGGCCGGCCCTTCCCCGGGATGCTGCGGCGGGGCCAGGACAGGAAGGCTCCTGCACTGCCTAGTATCGCAAGGATTGTCAGTGCCAGCGCAGCCCAGCCCAATCCGGCAGCGGCACCGACCCAGCCAGCCAGGGGGTAGGCGATGATGTAGCAGGCGTGGGAGAGGGAGAACTGGGCCGTGAAGACATAGGGACGGGTCTCCTCGTTCGAGGCGTCACGCAGGAGCCGGGACGACGGCGTGAGGATGGTCGAGTTCCCCGCGCCCAGCAGGAGCCAGAGCACCAGCAGCCACCACCATCCCGCTTCAGGAGGCGCCAGGAAGATGACTGCGGTGGCACCGGCGAGCGCGGCGGGGATGATGGCTGCTCCGGTCAGCATGACACCGCGGTCCCCGGCCCGCTCCAGCAGCCTTGGCGCGGACAGGGCCACCACCATGGAGCCGATGCCGAAAGATGCCAACGCCAGGGCCAGGTCCGCGTCCGGCCGGTGCAGCGTATCGCGGACGTAGACCACGGTATTGACCAGGACCAGTGCCGTGGGTGCCGCAACCACCAGGTTCAGTGCCAGGAGCGAGCGCAACCGCCGGTCAGCCCAGAACAGCCGGGTGCCCAGGGTTGTCCGGTGCCACAGTGACGTGGCAGGCCCGCTCACTGCGGCGGACCGCGGCAGGACGGTGACCATAACCACGAGGGCGGAGAACAGGAATCCGCCCACTGTGCCCAGGAAGAGGTTGTTGTAACTGAGAACGGTCAGCAGCAGGGCGGCTGCGGCAGGACTGACCAGCGCTTCCAAGTCATACGCCAGCCGGGACAGGGAAAGCGCCCGGGTGTAGTCCCGCTCGTCCGTCAGCACGGTCGGGATCAGCGACTGGAAGGCCGGGGTGAAGGCCGCCGAGGCGGACTGCAGGAGGAAGATCAGGACGTAGATCTGCCAGGCCTCGGTAATGAAAGGCAGGCACAGCGCCATCGCCGCCCGGACCAGGTCCGCGCCGATCAGCACCGGCTTCTTGGGCAGCCGTGCCACCAGGGCATTAATCACCGGGGCAAGGCCGACATAGGCCAGCATCTTGATCAGCAGGGCGGTCCCCATGACCGCCCCTGCATTACTGCCCGCAAGGTCAAACGCGAGCAGGCCCAGCGCAACCGTCAGCAGGCCCGTACCAACAAGGGCCACGGCCTGGGCGAAAAACAGCCGCCGGTATGTTCCGTTGCTGAGTACTGAGAGCATCATTACTTCCTGTGCATAGGTGCACTTACATGCACCTATCACGTTACGCGTGATCCTTCCGCACACGCAAGAGTCCGCTTTCGCACGAATGTGCGCCAGCGGACTGTTGTCCTACGTCAGATGCTGCCTCAAATCAGCGCGTGCATCCCGTGGCTGCGGGGCCGTCCGAATGAGGCCGCTCCCAGGAATTCGATGGCGACGAACGGCTCGTCCCCCACTACCCACTCATCATGGCCGGGAGGGAGCGCGTAGGTGTCGCGTGCACGGATCGTGGACCGGGCGCCGTCGGCCGTTTCAATCTCCATCACCCCGGAGATGCAATAGCCAAGGTGGTTGTGCTCGCAGAAGGCGGTCAGTTCGGCCGGCTTGGCGGACTCGGACCACCGCCACCCCGGTGCAAGGATCAGCCGGGCCACGGAGTAGTCGTCAACGGTGACAAGGTCGAACTCGGCCTTGTCCGGGCACCGCCTGCGGTCAGGGACATCAAAGGATTTAACTGCCAAAGCTCTGACGAAATTTGCGGTCATTAGGACACTGCCTGGGGATCATGATGCGGGTGCCTGGCGGTGAACCAGACGATGGGTTCGGATACCGACGTGCGGTGAGGTTATGCGGAGACCAAGTAGCCGCGTGCGCTTCTAGCCCCGGCGCGCGCTCGTCCAGCAGAGCCCTGCTGGTGTATCTACAACCGTATCCCTCCGGCCCTTGAAGTCAATGGGCCACCGCCTCAACCGGAGCGCCCATCCCCGCCCCTTGACTCATCCACCCCACCTTCCCTACACTTTTCATAAAGCAAAATCTAAATTCCACAAAGCGGAAACTTAGCAAAGAGCGAAGCGGGCGGGAAGATAGATCAAAGCCCTCCCCGGAAGGACCTACGATGACGTACACAGTGAACTGCTCCATCCTCCTGACGGAGCTGCCGTTGCTCGAGCGCCCGGCAGCCGCGAAGGCAGCCGGTTTCGACGCTGTCGAGTTCTGGTGGCCCTTCGAAACCTCCGTCCCCACCGACGCCCAGATCACCGGGTTTGAGAACGCCATCACGGACGCCGGCGTCCAGCTCACGGGCCTGAACTTCAACGCGGGCAACATGCCGGGCGGTGACCGCGGCCTGGTCTCCTGGCCCGCACGGTCCGCCGAATTCCAGGACAACATCGACGTCGTCGCCGGCATCGGCGAGCGCCTCGGCTGCAAGGCCTTCAATGCCCTCTACGGCAACCGGATCGACGGCGAATCGGCTGAAAAGCAGGATGCCATCGGCGCCGGAAACCTGGCGACGGCGGCCGCCGGCGTCGCGCGCATCGGCGGCACCGTCCTCCTCGAACCGGTCAGCGGCGCACCAAGATACCCGCTCCTCACCGCCGACGACGCACTCAGGATCATCGCCCGCGTCAAGGCGGAGGCCGGCGTCGGCAACATCAAGCTCCTCGCCGACTTCTACCACCTGGCCGTCAACGGCGATGACGTCGAGTCGGTTATCGAAAACCACGCCAAGGACTTCGGCCACATCCAGATCGCCGACAACCCCGGCCGCGGGGCTCCCGGAACCGGCGAGCTTCCCCTCGGCGAGTGGATCGCCCGCAGCCGCGAACTCGGCTACGAAGGCTACATCGGCCTCGAATACAAGGAACCGGCGGAGACCGCGTTCAGCTGGGCCATCCGCCAGCGCGTCTCGAACTAACGGTTTCGCTCCCCGCCCGCACCACCACAGACTTCAGAAAGAGAACCATCATGAGCAATGTTGCAGTCATCGGAC
>DATFAE010000350.1:0-21429 GCA_035254945.1 Arthrobacter sp.
ACTTTCCCTGGAGACCTTCGACGGGCTGCAGGAAATCGACGTCAAATCCGGGACCCAGTCCGGCGAGATCATCACCCTGCGCGGACTGGGCGTGACCCACCTCCGCGGGTATGGGCGAGGCGACCTGAAAGTCCACCTCCAGGTGGAAACGCCGGCCAAGTTGGATTCGGCGCAGGAAGACCTGCTGCGGCAGCTGGCGAAACTGCGCGGCGAGCAGTTCACCGAGGGCAAGCTCGCGGCCAGCGGCGGCGTCTTCGCCAAGCTCCGGGACCGGCTCGGTAACCTGTAGCCGTGAGCAATCCGGTTTTCTTCAGCGCTGCCGGGACGCTGGACCATCAGGTTCCCGGCAGCGTCTTTGTCCTTCAGGGGCCTGAGGCGCGGCACGCCGTGGCGGTCAAGCGGCTGGCCCCCGGCGAGTCAGTGGACATCGCTGACGGCGCCGGCAAACGGCTGACAGGAACGGTGGTGGCGGCGTCGCCCTCCGAATTGGCCGTGGAGTGCTCCGCGCTTACCGCTGAAGAAAGACCGGACATCCGGCTGGTCCTGGTCCAGGCCCTGGCCAAGGGCGACCGTGACGAGCTGGCAGTGGAAACCGCCACCGAGCTGGGAATCGATGCCGTGATCCCGTGGCAGTCCGAACGGTCCATCGTGAGGTGGAAGGGCGAACGGGCAGCAAAGGCCCATGCCAAATGGCAGTCGGTGGCCACCGCGGCCGCCAAGCAGGCCAGGCGCGCCTGGATCCCCGAGGTGCGCGCCGCCGTCGAAACCCCCGCTCTGGCTGCGGCGGCCGGCGAGGCAGACCTCGCGATCATCCTGCACGAGGACGCCGTCCGGCCGCTTCGGTCCGTCCTGGAGTCCTGGCACTCGACCGTGGACGGCAGCAGCGGTCCCCGCGAGATCCTGCTCATTGTGGGGCCCGAAGGCGGGATCAGTCCGCGCGAAGTGACCAGGCTGTGCAGTGCCGGCGCAGTGACCGCGCTACTGGGCCATCACGTCCTGAGATCATCCACGGCCGGTCCCGCGGCGGTGGTCCTTGCCAGTGACGTGCTGGGCCGCTGGTCCGTACCTGCGGGCTGACAGTAGAACTAGCGCACGCTGAAGCTGCGCGTATCGACGTTCAGCTCCTGATCGCTCCCTGACGGGTCCGCCTGCGCGACGCGAAGCTCGTAGTCACCCGGTGTGAGGGTCAGTGCCAGGGTAAACACGCCGGACTGGGCGGCCTCCGCCGCCGCGGTGGTTTCACCGGTGAGGAAAGGCGTCTTGTCGCCGTTCCCTTCCTCCCTCAGGATCCGCCAGCGGAGCTTGCCACCGGCAAGTGTGTTGCGGCCCGTGATCTTCACGCTGCCATCAGCGACCTCCACGTCTTCCTGCGGATCGATGATCCAGACGGGGGCCACCATGCCCGGGCTGCGGGACATCAGCGTGCCCAGGCGTACGTGGCCGAACGCGAGATAGTCGGTGTGCCCGTCGACGAGGATCATCACCTGAATCTGCTGGCCGGAATCGATGAGGCCGGAACTGGCGCCGGCCGCTGTGGCCGTGTAGACCAGCTGCTGGATGGCACGGCCGGCCATGTCGGCGTCGAGGTTGCTGTTAAAGGCGTCCTCGGAGACGTCAACGGTGATGACGTTCTTACCTGAAATGGACGTGGCCAGCTTCTTGGGGTTTTGCCAGGGCGTGAAGAAATCCGGGTCCAGGGGCTTGTCCGACATCATCGCCCGCAATGCCCGGGTGACAGGGTTTTCCTGTTCGGGCACATCCCTGAACTCGCGGTACAGGAAGACGTTGTTGTTGCTCCGGCCGATCCAATAGACCGGCGCCTTGTTGGATGACTGGGTGGTTTCCAGCGGCGCGCTGGTAGACGGCACCCCCGGCGGGGTGTTCCCGGTGCCCTGGCTTGAGTTCTGTGCCACGGTGGGCTCCGGACCCGGATCCGCGATGCAGCCTGTCAGGACCAGGACGACAGGCAGGAGGCCCAGCAGGGCGGCGGAGCGAAGGCACCCCAGGGCAGGTCCCAAGGCAAGGGGCGTTACTCGTCCCGGCACTGTGATGGCACTGTCCTTCCTGGCTGTGATCATGTAGCCGGTCCCCGGACGGCCTTGATTTCCAGCATCGCATAAGGAATCCCGCCCCGATGGCCCTATCGGGTTGCCCGGCATAACTGCAATGGGAACGATATGAGGCCGATATGAAGTTGATACCTAATGACGGCAACTTCCCGCCCCCGCGGGCCGTTCCGGCACCGGCAGAAGGATGCCCACGGCCGCCGTGCGGCCGGCCCTCCAGCCGCCCCTGGCCCCGCGCTGGCGTAAGATGGTATGAATCCGGTGACCTCCGGTGGGCATGGCTGCATGACCCGGCGGTCAACGGTATGCCGTATTTGAACTGGAGGGGACCACAGGCCTGCGGGCCAGCACCATGACTGAATCAGCAAACGGAAAGCGCCGGCTGAATACTGAGCGCGCCGCAGGAGAATTTCCCCACACCCTTCCCGGCATCCGGACGGAGGTGGTGGTTTTTGATAACTCCGATCAGATGGTCCAATCGCTCGGCAGCCACGATGAGGCGCTGCGCTTCATCGAAGAACAGTTCCCGGCCGTCAACTTCCATGTGCGCGGCAACGAACTGTCCATCAGCGGGCCGGCCGCCGATGTACCCAGGATCATGCGGCTGCTGCAGGAAGTCCGCGGCCTGGTGGCGCGCGGCACGGTGATCAGCCCCGCAGTGCTGCAGCAGCTGGTGGCGCTGCTGCGAAGCCAGTCCCTGCAAAACCCGGTCGATGTCCTGACCCATGACATCCTTTCCAGCCGCGGCAGGACCATCCGGCCCAAAACGCTGAACCAGAAAAACTACGTGGATGCCATCGACGACAACACGGTGATTTTCGGCATCGGCCCCGCAGGCACCGGCAAGACGTACCTTGCCATGGCCAAAGCCGTCCAGGCGCTGCAACAGAAGGAAGTCAGCCGCATCATCCTGACCCGGCCGGCTGTTGAAGCGGGCGAACGGCTCGGCTTCCTGCCCGGCACGCTCAGCGACAAAATCGACCCCTACCTCCGGCCCCTCTACGATGCCCTGCACGACATGATGGACCCCGAGTCCATCCCGCGGCTCATGGCTGCCGGCACCATCGAAGTGGCACCCCTGGCCTACATGCGCGGCCGAACCCTCAACGACGCCTTCATCATCCTTGACGAGGCGCAGAACACCACACCCGAACAGATGAAGATGTTCCTCACCAGGCTGGGCTTCGGGTCCAAAATGGTGGTCACCGGGGACGTCACCCAGGTGGACCTTCCGTTCGGGACCCGCTCCGGGCTGCGGATCGTGGAGGAAATCCTGCACGGCATCGAGGACATCAGCTTCTCGGTCCTGGACGCCACCGACGTCGTACGCCACCGACTCGTCGGCGACATCGTGCAGGCCTACAGCGTCTGGGACGACGTCCAGCGGAACCGGGTCAAGCATTCGGTCGGCCGTGAGAAGCAGGGGGAGCGCGCGTGAGCATCGAAGTGAACAACGAGTCCGGTATCCAGGTGGACGAGGCCGGGCTGGTTGCGCTGTCCCGGTACATTTTTGAGCAGCTCTACATCCACCCGCAGGCCGAACTGTCGATCCTCCTGGTGGACGAACCTGCCATGGAGAAGCTGCACATCGAACTGATGGACGAGCCCGGTTCCACAGACGTGCTCTCGGTTCCCATGGATGAACTGACCCCCGGCACCCCGGACCGGCCCACCCCGCAGGGAATGCTGGGCGACATCGCCGTCTGCCCGCAGGTGGCCAAAGTGCAGGCAAAAAACGCCGGACACTCGCTCCAGGACGAGATGCTGCTGCTGACCACCCACGGCATCCTCCACCTCCTTGGCTACGACCATGCGGAACCCGAAGAAAAGGCTGAAATGTTCGGGCTCCAGCGCGAACTGCTGTCCGGCTTCACCGGCAAAGAAGCACCCGCCGAGACCACGCAGTGACGCCCCTGCTCCTCGTTGGCATGGCCCTGGCATTCCTCAGCATTGCCGCCGTCCTGACCGCGGCGGAGGCCGCTTTCAATTTCCTTCCACGGCACGACGCCGAAGAGGCGCTCCTGAGGAGCCGCGGAAACGCCATGAAAAGCATCATGGCCCACCCGGTGGCCCACATCCGCGCGTTGAGGTTCTGGCGGATCTGGTTCGAGATGGCTTCGGCAGTGGCCGTGGCGGTCCTGCTGCACAGCCTCTTGGACAACGTCTGGCTCGCGGGCCTGGCAGCCACCGGAATCATGGCGCTGCTTGGATTCGTTATTGTCGGCGTCTCGCCCCGGCAGCTCGGCAGGCTCCATTCGGCCGCCGTCGTGAGGTTCACAGCCCCGCTCATCCGCTTCCTCACCTGGATCCTCGGACCCATCCCGGCGTGGCTGGTGGCCCTGGGCAGTGCCGCCGCGCCCGGTGCGCCCGGCGGGGACGAGGCGTTCTTCAGCGAGCAGGAATTCCGTGAGCTGGTGGACCGCGCCAGTGAATCGGACATGATCGAAGACACCGAGGCCGAGATGATCCAGTCCGTCTTCGACTTCGGCGATACGCTGGTCCGCGCCGTGATGGTGCCCCGGACTGACATCCTCAGCATCGACGCCGGATCCAGCCTCCGGCGGGCCATGTCCCTCTTCCTGCGCTCCGGCTACTCCCGGATTCCGGTAATCCAGGACAACACCGACCAGATCCTGGGCATCGTGTACCTGAAGGACGTCGCAGCAACCCTGCACGAACTGGCGCCGGACGAGGAACCGCCGCCGGTCGAATCCCTGGCCCGTGAAGTGCGGTACGTACCCGAATCCAAGCCGGTCAGCGACCTCCTCCGGGAACTCCAGAAGGAATCCACGCACGTGGCCATCGTCATCGATGAATATGGCGGCACGGCAGGCCTGGTCACCCTGGAGGATCTCATCGAGGAAATCGTCGGGGAGATCGTGGATGAATACGACACCGAAAGCGCCGAAGCCGTGGCGCTCGGTGATGGCTCGTACCGCGTCAGTTCCCGCATGAGCATTGATGACCTCGGCGAACTCTTTGACATTGAACTCGACGACGACGAAGTGGACACCGTGGGCGGGCTGCTTGCGAAAGCCCTCGGCCGGGTACCGATCGTGGGTAGCACCGTGGAGGTGGGCGGTATTTCACTGCGTGCCGAACGGCTGGAAGGCCGCCGCAACCGCGTCAGCCACATCGTTGCGGCAGCCGTACCAAAAGTAGACACTGACCTTGAAGACCTCCTCGACGAGGCGGAAACAACCCAGCAGGGAGTTCCACGTGAGCAAGAAAAGTAAAGCCCCCTCCATCGAAGATTTCGGCGGTTTCCGCGCCGGCTTTTCCGTCCTGGTGGGACGCCCGAACGCCGGCAAGTCGACCCTGACCAACGCCTTGGTGGGCAAGAAGGTGGCCATCACCTCGGCCAAACCGCAAACCACCCGGCACACCATCCGCGGGATCGTCCATCGCGATGACGCCCAGCTGATCCTGGTGGACACTCCGGGCCTGCACCGTCCCCGGACGCTGCTGGGCAAACGCCTCAACGACCTTGTGGCAGACACCTTGGCTGAAGTGGACGCCATCGGGTTCTGCCTGCCGGCAAACGAAAAGATCGGCCCCGGCGACAAATACATCGCCGCCCAGCTGGCGGCGGTGGGCAACAAGCCGGTCATCGCGATCGTCACCAAGGCCGATCTCGTGGACCGCCAGGCTTTGACCGAACAGCTTCTCGCCGTCGCCGCCCTGGGCCGCGATGTCTTCGGGGAGGAAGGCTGGAAGGACATCGTGCCGGTCTCGGCCGCCGACGGCTTCCAGGTAAGCACCGTGGCGGATGTGCTCATCAGCCACATGCCGCCGTCGCCCCCGCTGTATCCCGGCGGCGAGCTCACCGACGAGCCGGAGGCCGTGATGGTGGCCGAACTGATCCGGGAGGCCGCACTGGAGGGCGTCCGCGACGAGCTGCCCCACTCCCTTGCTGTGGTTGTGGACGAGATCGTGCCGCGCGAAGGCCGGGCCGAGGATAACCAGCTGCTCGACGTACGGGTCAACCTCTATGTGGAGCGGCCGTCGCAGAAGGCCATCATCATCGGCAAGGGCGGCAGCAGGCTGCGCGAAGTAGGCACGAACGCACGCAAGGGAATCGAGGCCCTGCTGGGCACCCGGATCTACCTTGACCTTCATGTGAAGGTGGCCAAGGACTGGCAGCGGGACCCCAAACAGCTGGTCAAGCTAGGCTTCTGAGAACGTCCCAGCGGGTGCCCCGGGCAGGGGCACCCGGCTTTTTCCCAGCCTGGACTACTAAAATGGGCCGGATTCAGATTTTAGAGGAAGGTACACCCTGTGGTGCGAGGCCGCGACGAGCGCGAGTACGGAGCTGACCTGTCAGCCGGACAAGGACCAGTTTCCCGTCACGCGGAAGACACGGCGGTGGGCGCGGCCCGCCACCTGGGACCGCAGCGCCCGATGCCGGTGTGGCTGAAGATCGCCACCGCACTGATCACCGTTGTCGTGCTGGGCGGGCTCGTCTTCGCCGGCTACTGGTACTTCCGCCTTCAGTCCAACATCTCCAAAGCACCACTCACCGCCGGGGACGGTACCGCTCAGCCTGTCAGCGACTCCAAGGACAGGATGCAGATCCTGATCCTGGGCTCAGACACCAGGGACGGCAAGAACTCCGAGTACGGCGCCGCTGACCTCTCCAGCGGCTACGGGCAGTCTGACGTGATGATGCTCATGGACATTTCCGCCGACAACAAGCGCGTCAACGTCATCAGCTTCCCGCGGGACCTGCTGGTGGACATTCCCCAGTGCAAGGACCAGAAAACAAACCAGGTCTATCCCGCCCGCAGCGGAGTCATGATCAACGAGGCGATGGCCCAGGCCGGCATCGGCTGCGCGGTGGACACCGTCAACAAGCTCACCGGCCTCGAAGTGGACCACTTCATGATGGCTGACTTCAATGCCGTCAAGGAGCTGTCCAACACAGTGGGCGGGGTTAGCGTGTGCATCAGTGATGCCGTCTACGATCCCGATTCACGCCTCCGGCTCCCGCAGGGGACGTCCACCGTGCAGGGCGAAATGGCGCTTGCTTTCCTGCGGACCCGGCACGCCTTCGCGGACGGCGGCGACCTGGGCCGCATCAAGGCCCAACAGGGCTTCCTCTCCTCCCTGACCCGCAAGATCAAAGACGAGGGCACGCTGTCCGATCCCGCCAAGATGCTCCGGATCGCTGACGTGGTCACGCAGAACCTCACCGTTGACGAGGGGCTGGCCTCAGTGCCCTCCCTGCTCACCATCGGAAACCGGCTGAAGGACATCGACATCAGCAAGGTTGCCTTCGTCGCCGTCCCGACCACCCCTGCGGTGCAGGATCCGAACCGGCTGGAGATCGCAGAACCCGCCGGCGCGCAGCTGTTCTCAGCCCTCCGCAAGGACGTGGACCTCACCGACCCCACGGCGCCCGCCACTCCGTCACCATCACCGACGGACACGCCGACGGCTCCGCCCACCGCCGCACCGACGGAAACTGCCGCGCCGTTGCCGCCCTACGACAAGGCACTTCAGCCGGTGTCCGTGGCAAACGGAACCGGCGTCCCCGGTCGTGCGCAGGAGATCGTTCAGGCGCTGGTGTCCGGCGGCTTCACCCAAACCGGGCAGCTGGAGGCCCAGGCGGTTGCACAGTCTGTGGTGTACTACGGACCGGACTTCGCAGATGTTGCGGCGGACGTGGCCGCGCTGCTGGGGATTCCCGCGGAACAGGTCCTGCCGGCCCCGGCGCTGGTCGGCGTGCAGGCGTACCTCGGAACTGATTTCACCAGCGGCGCCACCTATGGTGCCGTGGCCCTGCCGAAGGACATCGTGAACCAGACGGCGGGCGACGCCACCTGCCAGCAGGCGAACCCGGAGCTCATCGTCGCCGGCTGACCGGCGGCCCGCACCGGGCTTCAGACGAAAAGGTGGGCCGGCACATCATGTGCCGGCCCGCCGTCGTTCCTGGACCTACCAGATACTGACGCGCTCCTCGTGCGGCATCCACATGCCGTCCTGCTCCGTCACGCCGAACGCTTCATGGAAGGCATCCAGGTTTTTCGCGATCGCGTTGGTCCGGAACTCGTTGGGGGAGTGGGGGTCCGTGGCCAGCCTTCGGATGGCCTCTTCCGCCCTGATAACCTGCCGCCAGCCGGCCGCCCATGAGGCGAAGAAACGCTGCTGGCCGGTCAGCCCGTCCAGGACCTCCGGTTCCTTGCCGTCGAGGCTGATCAGGTACGCCTTGTAGGCGATGGTGAGGCCGCCCAGGTCGCCGATGTTTTCCCCGAGGGTCAGCCTGCCGTTGACGTTATGGCCAGGCGCCGCATACGGGGAGAGCGCGTCGTACTGGGCCACGAGCTTGGCGGTCAGCTCCTCAAACGCCTTGCGGTCCTCTTCAGTCCACCAGTTCCGCAGCGCGCCGCCGCCGTCGAACTGGGATCCCTGATCGTCAAAACCGTGGCCGATTTCGTGGCCGATGACCGCCCCGATGCCGCCGTAATTGACCGCGTCATCCGCGTCGGCCGTGAAAAACGGCGGCTGCAGTATGGCGGCCGGGAAAACAATCTCATTGAGCATGGGGTGGTAGTAGGCGTTGACCGTCTGCGGTGTCATCAGCCATTTGTTCAGGTCCACCGGCTTCCCCACCTCGTCGAGGTGGCGGTCGACGTCGGCATTGTGCGCCCGCTCAACGTTCCCCAGCAGGTCCTTGGGATCGATCTCCACCGCCGAGTAGTCAATCCACTTGTCCGGGTAGCCGATTTTAGCGCGGAACGCGGCGAGTTTCCGCAGGGCTTCGGCCTTGGTGCCCTCGCCCATCCAGTCAAGACCGGTGATACTTTGGCGGTAGGCCTCAATGAGGTTGGCCACCAGAGTCTGCATGCGCGCCTTGTGCGTCTCAGGGAAGTGCCGGGAGACATAGATCTGCCCCACGGCTTCACCGAGGGCTGCCTCGACGACGCCGACTCCGCGCTTCCAGCGGTCCTTGTTGCGCGGGGTGCCGCTGATGGTGGTGCCGTAGAACGCGAAATTGGCGTCCACGAAAGCCTGGGAAAGGTACGGCGCGGCGGAACCGATGACCCGCATGGCGAGCCACTCCTGCCAGACCGCGAGGGGTTCCGACTCGATCAGGCCGCTGGCCCCGGTGAAGAAGTCCGGTGTGCTGACAACAATTTCCTGCCGCTTGGCGGCGTCGATGCCGGCGGCATCGAACCAGGTGCCGAGCAGGGGGAACAGCCCGGCGGCTTCCTCGGCGGACTTGAGGTTATAGGTCTTCTGCGGGTCGCGCAGGGTGACGTTGTCCCAGTGGTATGAGGCCAGCCGGGTTTCCAGCGCCACCACCCGGGCTGCCGCGGCGCCTGGGTTGTCGATGCCGGCAAGGGTGAACATGGTGCGCACGTGCTCACCGTAGGCCGTGACGATCGGAGCGAACTTCTCCTCGCGGTAGTACGACTCGTCCGGCAGCCCGAGGCCGCCCTGGCCGGTGTACAGCAGGATGCGGTCCGGGTTGCCGGCGTCGGGGGCGGGGTAGATGTAGAAGAGTCCCGAAACGTCTGCCCTGAAGAGCCGGCCTGCCAGTGCCACGAGCTCCGCAGTGGAAGTGGTGGCGAATACCTCGGCGAGCCGCTCACGGATGGGGTCCATGCCCTTGGCCTCCACGGTGGCCTCGTCCATGAAGCTGTTGTAGAGGTCGCCCACTTTCCGTTCGATGCCGCTGGCCGTTTCACCCTTGGCGGCCGCCTCCTCGATGATGTCCCGGACGGCGATTTCCGCTCCGTCCCGCAGTGCGGTGAAGGTTCCCTCGAGGGGACGGTCATCCGGAATTTCGGTGGTCTTGAGCCAGGACCCGTTCACGTGCTGGTACAGGTCATCCTGCGGCCGGACGCTGTGGTCAATGTTGGACAGATCGATCCCCGAGATGGGCACAGAAGCTCCTTCGTGTGACGGTCCGCGCCGGTGCCGGCACCGGTGCGGGGTCTGCATGGTGGACGATAAGGACGGTGGTGCCCTTTCATCTTACGCACGCGTGCTACCCTCAAATGGTGCGTGCAGAGCTCCTCCTTCTTAGCTGCCGCGGCGAGGCCTCAGACGCGATCTAGCGCAAGGCCCACCCTCGTCGCGGAGTTTGTGTTGCCCGGCCACCTTTCAGACAAGAACCACAGAAAAGGCCCCGATAGTAATGCGAAACGCACAGAAGCCCTCCGGAATGCCCGCCCACCGGTACCGCCCGTTCCACGAACAGATCACGGTTGAGCTGCCGGACCGCACCTGGCCGGACAAGATCATCACCAAAGCGCCGCGCTGGTGCGCAGTGGACCTGCGCGACGGCAACCAGGCCCTGATCGACCCGATGAGTCCGGCCCGCAAAATGAAGATGTTCGATCTGCTGGTCCGCATGGGCTACAAGGAGATCGAGGTCGGGTTCCCCTCAGCGTCGCAGACGGATTTCGACTTCGTCCGCCAGTTGATCGAGGGAAACCACATTCCCGACGACGTCACCATCCAGGTTCTGACCCAGGCCCGGGAACACCTGATCGAGCGGACCTACGAGTCCCTCGTGGGTGCCAAACAGGCCATCGTCCACCTGTACAACTCCACGTCCGTGCTGCAGCGCCGGGTGGTGTTCAACCAGGACGAGGACGGGATCCTGGACATCGCACTCCAGGGCGCCCGGTTGTGCAAGAAGTACGAGGAAACCCTCGTCGACACGCACGTAACGTACGAATACTCCCCGGAGTCCTTCACCGGCACCGAACTGGAGTACGCGGTCCGCGTGTGCAACGCCGTCGCGGATGTTTTTGAAGCCTCTGCCGACAGCCAGGTCATCATCAACCTGCCTGCCACGGTGGAAATGGCCACCCCGAACGTCTACGCCGATTCCATCGAGTGGATGAGCCGCCACCTGCACCCCCGCGAGGGCATCATCCTGTCCCTGCACCCGCACAACGACCGCGGCACCGGCGTCGCAGCGGCCGAGCTGGGCTACATGGCCGGCGCTGACAGGATCGAAGGCTGCCTCTTCGGCAACGGCGAGCGGACCGGCAACGTTGACCTGGTGACCCTGGGCCTGAACCTCTTCGTCCAGGGCATTGACCCCATGATCGACTTCTCCGACATCGACGACGTCCGCCGCACCGTTGAATACTGCAACCAGCTGCCCGTCGCCGAACGTTCCCCGTACGGCGGGGACCTGGTGTTCACGGCGTTCTCCGGCTCCCACCAGGACGCCATCAAGAAGGGTTTTGAGGCCCTGGAGCGTGACGCCGCCGCTGCCGGCAAGGACGTTGCGGACTTCACCTGGCAGGTCCCTTACCTGCCGGTGGATCCCAAGGACCTGGGCCGCAGCTACGAAGCCGTCATCAGGGTCAACTCGCAGTCCGGCAAGGGCGGCGTGGCCTACCTGCTCAAGAACGAACACAGCCTGGACCTGCCGCGCCGCGCGCAGATCGAATTCTCCGGCGTCATCCAGAAGCGTACCGACACGGTGGGCGGCGAGGTCAGCGGGTCCCAGCTCTGGCAGGTCTTCCAGGACGAGTACCTGCCTGCCAGCGAGTCCGTTGGGCAGTGGGGCCGCTATTCCCTGGGATCCGTCCGCACCGAAACGGATGAGAACGGCGGCATGACGCTGCACGCGTCCCTCGGCATTGACGGCAGCCAGGTCAGCAGGACCGGGACCGGTAACGGCCCCATCGCCGCGCTGTTGGACATCCTGGGCCAGGACGGCGTGGACGTCAGGGTCCTTGACTACAGCGAGCATGCCCTGTCCGAGGGCGGTAACGCCATGGCGGCCGCCTACGTCGAATGTGCAGTGGGGGAGCGGGTGCTGTGGGGCGTCGGGATCGACGCCAACACCAGCATGTCCTCGCTCAAGGCAGTCATCTCCGCCGTCAACCGCGCCATCAGGGACGCCCGCGCCTGAGCAGGAAAGCGTTGCGCGCCGGGCTGCCGGCGCGCAACGCCTGCCCGTCCCAATGGGCGGCATTCCGCCAGACAATGGGAAGATTAAGCGTGGTCCAACAATCCTTCGCTGCCCGGTCGTACCGGGATGACGCCGTCGTGCTCCGCACGCACAAGCTGGGCGAGGCTGACCGCATCATCACGCTTCTGACGAAGCACCACGGTCAGATCCGGGCCGTGGCCAAGGGCGTCCGCCGGACCAGCAGCCGCTTCGGTGCCAGGCTTGAGCCCTTCATGGTGGCCGACCTCCAGTTGGTCTCGGGACGAACGCTGGACATCGTCACCCAGGCTGTTGCGAAGGGTGCGTACGGCGGAAGCATCGCCGCTGATTACGGCCGGTACACCGTGGCGGCCGCCATGACTGAAACCGCTGAAAGGCTCACGGACGTTGACGGCGAGGCCGGGACGGCGCAGTACAACCTCCTGGTCGGTGCGCTGGCGTCGTTGAGCCGGGACGAGCATTCCGCCGGCCTGATCCTGGATTCATACCTGCTGCGGGCACTTGCCACCGGCGGCTGGGCCCCGAGCTTTACGGATTGTGCCCGCTGCGGCAGGCCTGGACCCCATACGGCGTTCTCGGCACCACTGGGCGGGATGGTCTGCGGCAACTGCCGGCCGCCGGGTTCGCCTGCCCCCGCAGCGGAAACGGTGGTCCTGCTTGCTGCCCTGCTGACAGGGGACTGGCCGACGGCGGACGGTTCGTTGCCGGTCCATCGCCGGGAAGCTGCCGGACTGGTGGCGGCCTACCTGCAATGGCACCTGGAGCGTGTCGTGAAATCACTCAAACATGTGGAGCGTAGCTGACAGTGGCCCTGGGAAAAAAGAACCGACCGTCCCGAACGAGAACCACCCCCGTGGTGGCACCGTACCCGCACCCGTCCGGAGCGGTGGCACCGTCCATCCCCGCCGAATTCATTCCCCGGCACGTTGCCATCGTGATGGACGGCAACGGCCGCTGGGCCAACCAGCGCGGCCTGCCACGGATTGAGGGGCACAAGGCTGGCGAGCCCGCACTCCTGGACGTCATGGCGGGCGCCATCGAACTGGGCATCGAGTACGTCAGCGTCTACGCATTCTCCACCGAGAACTGGCGCCGCTCACCGGAGGAGGTCCGGTTCCTGATGGGATTTAACAAGGATGTGCTGCGACGGCAGCGGAACCAGCTCGATGCCTGGGGCGTGCGGGTCCGCTGGTCGGGACGCCGGCCCCGGCTCTGGGGCTCGGTCATCCGTGAGCTTGAGGAAGCCGAGGAGTACACCGCCGGCAACAGCACCTGCACGTTGAACATGTGTGTTAACTACGGCGGCCGCGCCGAAATCACCGATGCGGTATCCGCGATCGCCGCTGAGGTGGCCGCCGGGCGCCTCAAGCCCGGCGCCATCACCGAGAAAACCATCCAGAAGTACCTCGATGA
The DNA here is from genome assembly GCA_035254945.1 of Arthrobacter sp. Lineage (GTDB taxonomy): Bacteria > Actinomycetota > Actinomycetes > Actinomycetales > Micrococcaceae > Arthrobacter. Next base: position 13,402 of record DATFAE010000350.1, read on the forward strand.
ACCGGACCTGCCGGACGTTGACCTGTTCCTGCGGAGCTCGGGGGAGCAGCGCCTGTCCAACTTCCTGCTCTGGCAGTCGGCATACGCGGAGTTTGTATTCATGGACACGCTGTGGCCTGACGTGGACCGCCGGACCCTGTGGGACGCCGTCGAAATTTATGCGCAACGGGACCGGCGCTACGGCGGGGCGGTCGATGCCGCGTCACCTGGCACAGGTACAGGCGGTGCAGGCAACGGCGCCACCGATCAGTCCGGGTAGGAACCCAGCCACTGGGCGAGGTCCCGGTAGGCCTCCTCCCTGACGCTCCGGCGGGACAGGAAGACGTCATGGATGGCTCCGGGGTACCGGAACACGGCCACCCTTCGCCCCAGGCCCAGCGCCCGGCGTGCTGTTTCCTCCACGTCGATCACGGCGTCGGCCCGCATCAGCTCAGCTGACCACTCGCTCTGGATCCTCGTTTTGTCTGACAGCATCACCAGGATGGGGGCAGTGATGTCCAGCTTCCGGCCCACGGCAGCGTGGCCGGCCAGGACAGCCTTCGCCCAGCCCGCCCTGATCGGAAATGACGACACGGGGCGCCAGACCGGATCGAGTTGCCATTCCCCATGGGCCTGGCTGCTCACGCTCTGCCAGTAGCCGGGCATGTCCGGAAACCGGAACGGACGCCGCGGGTCCGTCCTGGCCACCGGATCCACCAGATACATGGCGATATTCCGCAGGAGGCTGCTGCCCTGCAGCTCCAGCCAGGGGGCGTTGAGTACCAGCGTGCCCAGTTCACCGGGATGCCGGTCCGCCCACAGCGCAGCGATCAGCCCTCCCAGGGAATGGGCCAGCACATGGATGATGGGCGGCTGTGCCGGGCTGTCCGGTGTGGACAGGTCCGCCCTGATGGCCGCCATGGCGGCGTCGAGGTCCTCGTCGTAGGCGCCAAGGTCAGTGGCGTAGCCTGCCGTCTGCCATTCCCTCAGGCTCCGCCCGAACTTCCTCAGGTCCAGCGCGTAGAAACTGAAGCCGGCCGCCGCCACGTACTCGCCAAGTTCGGCCTGGAGAAAATAATCAGCCCATCCGTGCAGGTAGAGCACTGCCCGGGGGGCTCTTTGCGTGGCGGCCGCTTTATCGGGCTCCCGGGCGTCGGCGGCGACGCAGCGGACCAGCGTTGCACACACGTCCCCTTCCTCATCCGGTGCCAGCGGCAGCATGCGGCACTCGAACGGAAGGCCCAGGAAGTCCTCATGCCACGGCCCAGGACCGGCTCCGGAACCGGCCTGCAGCTCAGTCACGGTGCTCCCTCGGGCGCAACTTCATCGGCGCCCGTCGCGGCGTAGCCGCGCAACCAGCGGGCCAGCCGTGCATATGCATCGGCGCGGACCCGGGCCGGCGAGAGGAAAACATCGTGCAGGGCACCGTCAATGCGTTCCACCGTTACGGTGCACCCCAGCGTCAACGCCCGCAGGGCGATGATGTTGACGTCCAGCACGGCATCTGTCCGCCGCATTTCCTCTTTCCAGAACGGCCCATTCGCACTGCCTCCGGAGAGGAGGACCAGGATGGGGATCTGGATTCCCAGGCCCCGTGCCACCCTCGCGTGCCCGGAGAGGACCGCGCTCAGCCAGCCCGCACGCAACGGGAACGCCATCGGGGGCCGGTAGCGGTCGTCCAAAGCCCACTCACCTTCAGCCGAACTACTGATGGTGCGCCAGTAGAAGCCGCGTTCAGGAAGCCGCAGGATTGCTTCCGGGCGGAAGCGCGCCATTGGTCCCACCATGGTGGAAGCGGCACGGCGCACCAGCGAACTGCCGTGCATTTCCAGCCACGGACTGTTGAGAATCAGGTGCGAAGCGGCTCCCGGGTGGCTGCTCACCCACAGTGCAGCGACCAGCCCTCCCGTGGAATGCCCCATAAGCGTAAGCTCCGGGGGCGGACCGTCACTGCCAATGATGCCGATCGCCTTGCTGATCTCGGCATCGTAGTCAGCCAGGTTGGCCACATAGCCACCGGGCGAGTCCGGGCGGAGGCTCCGGCCATGGTTGTGCATGTCCAGGGCATAGAACCCGTAGTTGCGTTCTGCCCAGAACCGGGCGAGGTCCACATTGAAAAAGTAGTCACTCCAGCCGTGCAGGAAGAGGACTGCCCGACGGCGGGCCGAGGCTTTGCCGGCCGGAATGCCTGCCGGGCGGTACCTCACGAGGGTCGCGGTGCGTACTGCACCGTCATCACCGGCCGCCTCGAAGGTGGCAGCTTCGAAGCCGTCACCGAGGATGTCGGGGTGCCAGTCCATGAATTCATGCTAGTCCGCGTCCCTACCCATGAGTAGCGGCCGCTTTGGCGCCGGGATGGGATGCGTAATGGCGGATGTTGCGGTTCTGGTTTGGTCTGCGCCGTCCCAGGCGGAAAACTAGAGGCATGCGCGTATATCCCACATTCTTTAAGCTGGCTTTCTCATGGATGGACGCAGAACGCGCCCACAAGATCGGATTCAAGGGCATCAGGTTTGCGCATTCCTCCGGTGCCGGACGGATCCTGCAGAAGTTCACTGCCCCGTCCCCGTCGCTGCAGACCACTGCCTTCGGCGTAACCTTTCCCTCACCGTTTGGCCTGGCAGCCGGCTTTGACAAGGAAGGCCACGGCATAGAGGCGCTCACCGAACTGGGCTTTGGACACGTGGAAGTGGGAACCATCACCGGCCAGGCACAGCCGGGCAACCCGAAGCCCCGGCTTTTCAGGCTGATCGAGGACCGCGCTGTGATCAACAGAATGGGGTTCAACAACGACGGCGCCGCCGCGGTTGAGCCGAGGCTGAAGGCGGCCCGCGCGGCACTTCAGCGCAGGCACCCCGGCGTTCGTCCTGTCATCGGCGTGAATATCGGCAAGAGCAAAGTCGTGGAACTCGCGGACGCCGTTGAGGATTACCTGGTCAGTGCCCGAAGCCTCGCTCCTGCTGCGGACTACTTGGTAGTCAACGTCAGTTCGCCCAATACCCCTGGGCTGCGGCTGCTGCAGGACGTTGAGAGCCTGCGCCCGTTGCTGACGGCGGTGGGCCAGGAAGCTGACCGGGCGGCTGGCCGGCATGTTCCCCTGCTGGTCAAAATCGCCCCGGACCTCAGCGATGAGGACATCGACGACGTGGCACGCCTGGCGCTTGACCTGGGACTGGACGGAATCATTGCCACGAACACCACCATCGGGCGGTCCGGACTCAAGACTCCTGCCGAGGCTGTTGAAAAATGCGGCGCCGGCGGCCTGTCCGGTGCGCCCCTGAAGCAACGTTCGCTCGAGGTCCTTCGCCGGCTGAGGGACGCCACCGGAGGTGCCCTCACGCTGGTCGCCGTCGGCGGCGTGGAGAATGCCCAGGACGTCCAGGAGCGCCTGGACGCGGGGGCTACCCTCGTCCAGGGCTACACCGCCTTCCTCTATGAAGGGCCTTTCTGGGCGGCACGGATTAACCGGCAGCTGGCGAAGAACCGGCGGGCCTGACGGCCGGCGGCAACAAAAAACCCCGGCGGTATCACCGCCGGGGTTTGCTGTAGCTGGGGGGCCGGGACGCCCGTCCACTGGCCCGGATACTCAGGAGGGGTATTCGCCGCGTTTGACGAGCGGCTTGGGCAGCCGCAGTTTGCGGAACTGCAGCGACCGCATGGAGCCGTACCAGACAACGCCACGCTCCACTTCGCCGAATTTGGCGGCCAGGCGCTTTCGGAGCTGGCGGGACAGGATAAAGACATCCACAAAGACGGCCAGGAACATTACCCAGAAACCACCCAGGACATAAATCATCTGGTCGCTGGTGGAGGGGACCACCAGTGAAATGATGACAAAGACCAGCGCACCGAACATCAGGTACTCGCCCAGGCTGAAGCGGGCATCGACGTAATCGCGGGCGAAACGCTTCTGCGGGCCCTTGTCCCGCAGCGGCAGGAACTTCTCGTCACCGGTATCCAGGGCCTGCCGCATTTTGAGCCGCTGATCCTGGATGGCCTGGCGTTCAGCCGCCTTCGAGGCCTTGCGGTCCTCCGGCACCAGAGGTCGCCTGCGGGCCGCTTCCTGCGCTTTGCGCTTGGGCGTGGGTACACCCTTGCCGGCCGCGGCATCCTGCCGGGCGGCCGCTTCCGCAGCCTGCTGGTCTATGGTTTCCTGCGCCGAGGGCGCTTCCTTTTTACGTCCGAACACCCCAACAGAATACCCTGCGGCGGCGCGCCTCCGGCCCCGTGACGAACGGGGCCCAAGGCGGCCGGCCTGACGGGCCGGTTGTGGTGCAGCCCACGCTGCGGGCGGCCGCAGGTAGTGTTTTGCCATGACTTCTCCCACAGCGGCAACCCCGCACAACTCCGGCAGTCCTGCAGGCACCATCCGTGCCGAGGAACTGCGCCGTTCCGTCGGCCATTCCTTCGACGCGACCGTTGCCCGGCTTAAGGAACTGGTGTCCATCCCGGGCATCGCCTGGCCCAGTTTCGATCCTGAACCCCTGGACCGCAGTGCCCGGGCCGTGGCCGAACTGCTGAAGAGTGCAGGCGTGGAGGACGTCAGGATCCTGCGGTGCGATAAGGAGGACGGCACTCCGGGCGGCCCCGCCGTCGTCGGCCGCCGCGAGGCCTCCGAAGGCCAGCCGACCATCCTTCTGTACGCCCACCACGACGTCCAGCCACCCGGAGATCCGGAGTTGTGGAAGACGGAGCCGTTTGCCGCCGTCGAAAAGGACGGAAGGCTCTTTGGGCGCGGCGCCGCCGACGACAAAGCAGGAATCATGGCGCACGTGGCGGCATTCTCGGCCGTGTCCGAAGTCCTGGCCGGCGATCTCGGCCTGGGTGTGACTTTCTTTTTCGAGGGCGAGGAGGAGGCAGGGTCCCCGACGTTCCGGTCCTTCCTCGAAGCACACCGTGAGCTTCTCCGCGCCGACGTGATCGTCGTCGCTGACTCCAGCAACTGGAAAGTGGGCATCCCCGCCCTGACCACCAGCCTGCGCGGACTGGTGGACGGAACCATCGAAGTCCAGGTGCTGGGGCATGCGGTGCATTCCGGCATGTTCGGCGGCCCTGTGCTGGACGCCCCGACGCTGCTGGCACGGCTGATCGCCACGCTGCATGACGCCGAAGGAAACGTTGCGGTCCAGGGCCTCGTCTCCCGCGACGATGTGGCCGTTGACCTCACGGAAGCGGAATACAGGGCGGACGCCTCGGTGCTTGACGGTGTCCGGTTGGCCGGTTCGGGGAGCATCGCATCACGGCTGTGGACCAAGCCGGCGCTGTCCATCATCGGCTTTGACGCACCTGCCGTGGACATGGCTTCCAACACGCTGCTGCCGCGGGCCCGGGCGAAATTCAGCCTGCGGCTTGCGCCCGGGCAGGTTCCTGCCGAGGCGATGGACGCCGTACGGCGGCACGTCGAGGCGAACGCGCCGTTCGGCGCCACAGTGGTGTTCACCCCGGGGGAAAGCGGGAGTCCGTTCCTGACTGACACATCGTCCAAGGCTGCATCCCTGGCGCTCTGGGCGCTGGGGGAGGCCTGGGGCGTACCGGCCGTGGAAATGGGAATCGGCGGTTCCATTCCCTTCATCGCCGATCTCACCGAGCTGTATCCCGACGTGCAGATTCTCGTGACCGGCGTCGAGGACCCCGATTCGCGGGCGCACAGCGCCAACGAATCGCTGCACCTCGGGGACTTCAGGAACGCCATCGTGGCGGAAGCGCTGCTCCTGGCCCGGTTGAATGCCGGCGGACTGGACTGAACTTTCGACGGCGGCGGCGGACGGCAGTGCCGCCGCCGCGGCCGGGGGCCGCGCCCGGGGAACAACCACCGGGCTTCCATGGTTACGTCAGGAGTTAGAGCTACACGTCTGACGGACGTAGCATGTAGCTATAGCCCATACCGTTTCCGTAGGGGCAGGCACCGCTGTCGCGGGGCCGCCAAGGACCGTCCTAAGAAGGTAGGCCAATGAGCACCGCAACCAATGAGAACAGCACCGAAACCACCAGCGCTGCCAGCGATGAACTGGCCGCCCACGAGGTCAAGCTGACCGACGTCGCCGCAGGCAAGGTACGCAGCCTGCTCGAGCAGGAAGGCCGGACCGATCTGCGCCTCCGCGTCGCTGTCCAGCCGGGCGGCTGCTCGGGCCTTATCTACCAGCTCTACTTCGACGAGCGCCTGCTCGATGGAGACGCTGTCCGCGACTACGACGGCGTTGAAGTTGTTGTCGACAAGATGAGCGTGCCGTACCTCAGCGGTGCCAGCATCGACTTCGAGGACACCATTTCAAAGCAGGGCTTCACGATCGACAACCCCAACGCGGGCGGCTCCTGCGCCTGCGGGGATTCGTTCCACTGACCCGGACTTTTCGCCCGATGGCGGCACCTTGTGCGGCCGTGCCCGAAACGGCACGGCCGCACAGTGCCGACATGTGGGCGAAACGCCCGGCGGAGCGGTAAGCTCTACACCGAGTAGTAAAACTTTTAGTGTGCCCGGGCAGCCAACGTCGTTGCCGGGCAACAGCAACAAGTAGGAAGGGCCGTCTGTGAGTTCGCAGAACCGAACCGGCAGCCGACGCAAAACGATCACTTCGATCTCAGGCTTGGCAGTTGCCGGCGCGTTGGTTTTGACTGGATGTTCGCCAGAGGTAGAGAAGGGGTGGCTGCCCACCGAGCGTGGCACCACCAATCACACCGACCGGATCATGGACCTCTGGGTCAACTCATGGATCGCCGCACTTGTTGTGGGCATCATTACTTGGGGATTGATCGTCTGGTGCCTGGTTGCCTACCGCCGCCGCAAGGGGACCAAAGGCTTCCCGAAGCAGATCAGCTTCAACCTGCCGCTCGAGGTCTTTTATCTGACCATCCCGCTGTTCATGGTCCTGGTGTTCTTCTACTTCACCGACCGCGACCAGCAGGCCATCGATGACCGTTCACAGCCTGCCGACGTCGTTGTGGACGTCCGCGGCAAGCAGTGGGCCTGGGACTTCAACTACAAGGCCGGCGACGTCGTCGAAGAAGACGTGCACGAAGCAGGCGTCCAGGCGCACCTCACCGGCGACACCATCGACAAAGAGAAGCTCCCCACGCTGTACCTGCCGGTTGGCAAGTCCGTGGACCTGGAACTGAACTCCCGCGATGTCATCCACTCGTTCTGGGTTCCTGCCTTCCTGCAGAAGCGCGACATGATCCCTGGCAAGACCAACTACATCAGGTTCACCCCCACCAAAGAGGGCACGTACGACGGTAAGTGCGCCGAACTCTGTGGCGAGTACCACTCCGAGATGCTGTTCCGCGTGAAGGTGGTGTCCGAGGCCGAATTCGAGGCCCACATGGACGAACTGCGCGACTCAGGCAACACGGGTCTCCTCGGCGAAGAGTACGACCGCAACCCGAACCTGAACGAAATTAAGTAAGGGGAGCGACGTGGCTACATACACTCAATCCGCACCCACCGGAGTTCTCACCGCTCCCGTGGTTCCCAAATCCAAGGGGCGCATCGTCGTCAACTGGATCACTTCCACCGACCACAAGACCATCGGGTACATGTACCTGATCGCCTCGTTCGTGTTCTTCTGCTTCGGCGGCGTGATGGCCCTGCTGATCCGTGCCGAGCTGTTCGAGCCGGGCATGCAGATCCTGCAGACCAAGGAACAGTACAACCAGCTGTTCACGATGCACGGCACCGTGATGCTGCTGATGTTCGCCACCCCGCTGTTCGCCGGCTTCGCCAATGTCATCATGCCGCTGCAGATCGGCGCGCCCGATGTCGCGTTCCCGCGGCTGAACGCCCTGGCCTTCTGGTTCTTCCTCTTCGGCTCCACCATCGCCGTCTCAGGCTTCATCACCCCGCAGGGTGCTGCATCGTTTGGCTGGTTCGCCTACGCACCGCTGTCGAACACCACGTTCAGCCCCGGTATCGGTGGTGATCTGTGGGTCTTCGGCCTGGCGCTGTCCGGTTTTGGCACCATCCTGGGCGCGGTCAACTTCATCACCACCATCATCTGCATGCGCGCCCCGGGCATGACCATGTGGCGGATGCCGATCTTCACCTGGAACACGCTG
>DATFAE010000351.1:0-10884 GCA_035254945.1 Arthrobacter sp.
TCCTTCAGGAGCTCGCGTTCGGCGGCAATGCCGTCAAGGATCCTGCCGCCACCCTGCAGCGGGTGCGGACGCCTGCCCTGCTCGAAGCGGCGGACCAGGACGTCGTCGTTGGCGTCCAGGAACAGCACCCGGAAGGTGACCCCGCTGGCTGCCAGCGCGCCGAGGGCGGCGCGGATATCGGCGAAAAGGCCCTTGCTGCGGACGTCCATGACGACGGCCAGCCGGGGAATGGACTGCGGCGCGTGCGACACCAGTTCCGCGAGGGTGCCCAGCATCTGCGGCGGGAGGTTTTCCACGACGTACCAGCCGTGGTCCTCCAGCGCGTCCGAAGCCGTGCTGCGCCCCGCCCCGGACATTCCGGTGACCACCAGCAGTTCCGCTTCGAGGGGCTTGACCGGCGTCAGCCCGTCCTGCTCCGTCCCGGATCCCGCCGTCGAGTCTGCCATTAATTCCGCCCCGTTTCTGTCCTCATGTTGGCGGGGAACCGCAGCGGCGGAATCCCCGACCTTTACCCTAGCTAAGTTTCGAGGATTTCGCCGGTGGTCATGTTCACTGCCGGGACCAGTTCAGCGGTCCCGGCCTCGGAGCTGAAGTGCGCCACGATGGCAGAGGCCAGGGCCGGGCCGATGCCCTTTGCTTCCAGGAGCTGCTCCGCCGAGGCCGCCTTGATGCCCTTAACGGAGCCGAAGTGGGCCAGCAGTGCCTTGCGCTTGGACTCCCCCAGCCCCGGCACGCCGTCGAGGGCTGAGACTGTCATGGCCTTGCCGCGTTTCTGGCGGTGGAAGGTGATGGCGAAGCGGTGGGCCTCGTCGCGGATGCGCTGCAGCAGGTACAGCCCCGCTGATGTCCTGGGGAGGATCACGGGGAAATCGCTGTCCGGCAGCCACACCTCCTCAAGGCGTTTGGCCAGGCCCACGACATAGACGTCGTCGATGCCGAGGTCGGCGAGGGCGCGGGCTGCCGCGTTGACCTGGGGCTTGCCGCCGTCGACCACCACCAGGTTGGGCGGATACGCGAATTTGGCCCGTGGCGCCGGGGTGGTGGTGTCCAGTACGGCGGCGTCTGCGGCCGCGTTCAGGGCAGCCTGGTGCCCGGCAAGGGCGGAGGCTTCCACCTGCGCTGTCTTGTCCGTGAGATAGTGCCTGAAGCGCCTGGTCAGGACATCATGCATGGCCGCGGTGTCGTCCGCGGCTGCGGCGCCGGTAACGGAAAACTTCCGATAGTCGGGCTTCTTGGGCAGTCCGTCCTCCACCACCACCATGGAAGCCACCACGTTGGTGCCCTGGACATGGGAGACGTCGAAGCATTCGATCCGCAGGAGCGCCACGGGAAGGTCCAGCGCTTCCTGGAGTTCCTGGAGCGCCTGGGACCGTACCGTGAGGTCACCTGCGCGGCGGGTCTTGTGCAGTTTCAGGGCGTGTTCGGCGTTCTCCCGGACCGTGGACATCAGTGCCGCCTTGTCGCCGCGCTGCGGGACCCGGATGTCGACCTTCGCGCCGCGCAGGCCGCCCAGCCACTGGGCCAGCTCGGCGTGATTGCTGGGGGCGACCGGAACAAGCACTTCGCGCGGGAGCCGGCCGTGGCTGTCGCCGTCCTCCCCGTAGACTTGCTGCAGCAGGTGCTCCACGAGGTCCGGAGGCGTGGAATCCTCGACCTTTTCCACCACCCAGCCGCGCTGGCCACGGACGCGTCCGCCGCGTACGTGGAACACCTGCACCGCGGCTTCAAGCTCGTCCTCGTGAAGGGCGAAGACGTCGGCGTCCGTATCCTCCGCGAGTACCACCGCGTTGCGCTCAAAGACCTTGCGGAGGGCTGCGATGTCATCACGGAGGCGTGCGGCACGCTCATAGTCGAGCTCGGCCACGGCGGCGGCCATTTCCTTTTCCAGCCGGGAGATGAAGCGCTTGGCCTCGCCGCCCATAAAGGCGCAGAAATCCTCGGCCAGCGCCCGGTGGTCTTCCGGCGAGATCCGGCCCACGCAGGGGGCCGAGCACTTGTCGATGTAACCCAGGAGGCAGGGCCTGCCGCTGGCCTGCGCTCTTTTGAGGACGCCGGCAGAGCAGCTGCGGACGGGGAACACCCGCAGGAGCGTGTCCATGGTTTCCCTGATGGCGCCGGCGGTGTAGGGGCCGAAGTAGCGGGTACCCTTCCGCCTGTCGCCCCGCATCACCTGGACCCTGGGCAGCTTCTCGCTCATGGTGAGGGCAAGGTACGGGTAGGTCTTGTCGTCCCGGAAAACCACGTTGAAACGCGGCTTGAATTCCTTGATCCACGTGTATTCAAGCTGCAGGGACTCCAGTTCGCTGCCCACAACGGTCCACTCCACGCTGCTGGCCGCATGCACCATGGCATAGGTTTTTGGCAGCAAGCCGGCCGGGTTCGCGAAGTAGGAATTCAGCCGCGAACGGAGGCTCTTGGCTTTGCCGACGTAGATGACCCTGCCGTGCGGGTCGCGGAACCTGTAGACCCCGGGGTTGGTGGGAATTTCACCCGTCTTGGGCCGGTAACTTGCTGGATTTGCCACCTATCCAGTCTACTGAGGCGGCGCGGCGGCTTGCGCCACCCGCCGCCTGCGACTGGCTATTCGGTTGCTTTGTTCTGGTTGTAGCTGGTGGAGCGTTCCTGCCCGCTGAGTTCGGCGATGGCATCCATGATGCGGTCTGTCACCTGGCGGCGGGCGGGCAGGGAGTGGTCCGGCCCGGTCTTGTCGAAGTAGAGCGGCTCGCCCACTTTCATGGTGAAGTGATGGGGCCTGAAGCCCTTCTCCCCCGCCGGCTGCAGGTTTTCCGTGCCAATCAGGCCGACGGGGACAACGGGGGCTCCGGTTGCCAAGGCAAGCCAGCCCACGCCGGTGCGGCCGCGGTAGAGGATGCCGTCCCGCGACCGTGTGCCTTCAGGGTAAATGCCGATGCCTTTGCCGTCCTCCAGGATGTCCATGAGGGTTTTTAGCGCCTGGACGCTTGCTGCCTGCTCGCCGCGCTCCACCGGAATGGAGCCCACGGACTCGAAGAAAGATTTCATGACCTTTCCCTTGACGCCTCCCGTGGTGAAGTACTCCGCTTTGGCGAAGAAAGCCACGGGCCGCGGCATCAGTGCCTGGACAATGACGCTGTCAAAGAAGGAGAGGTGGTTCGGCGCCACAATGAAGGGACCCTCTTTGGGGACGTTTTCAAGGCCGACGACGGTGGGCCGGCAGGTGCCCGCGACGAGCCCGCGAAATGTCCAGCGGACCGCCTCAAACAGTGCCATCGTTGTGCACCTCGCTCATTGCTGCCGTGTGGACCGCTTCGAGCCGTTCGATGGCCGCCACAAGGTCAGGTGCGGTATCGACGACGGTGACTGCCCCGGCGTTCTCCAGCTCGCCGTCGGGAGCGAAACCCCAGCTCACACCGATGCAGTCAAGGCCGTTGGCGATTGCCCCCGCCACGTCCTGGGCCCGGTCCCCCACCATCACGGCGTGCTGGGTCACGAGGTCGCCCAGCGCCGCGGCAATGATCCCGCTCTTGCCCACGGGACCCGCGGCGGCCGCTGACTCGTCGTCCGCCGAACCCCTGATGAAACTGAACTTGCCGGCAATGCCGTGGTGCTCAAGGACAATCCGGGCCAGGCCCTCGGGCTTCTGGGTGGCTACTGCAACGGGCCGGCCCGCGGCGGCGAAGCTGTCCAGCACATCCAGCATTCCCGGGTAAAGCCGGCTCTGGGCGATGCCCTGTGCCAGGTAATACCGCCGGTAGAGCCGGATGACCTCATGAAGCCCGTCCGCCGGAACCTGCGCCACGGTCAGGAGCGCATCGCTGAGCTTGGGGCCGATCATTGCCTCCAGGAGTTCCTGGCTGGGAACGGGGTGCCCCAGCTCCCGAAGGGCCGAAGCGATTCCGTCTGTTATTCCACCGGCCGGATCGACAAGAGTGCCGTCCAGGTCGAAGATCACGGGCACTGTTGTTTGAGTCACCGGCTTAGTTTCTCATGACAGCTGTCCAGCCTGAAACTCGCATACCCGTCAGGGAATACTTCAGGGAATACTCCGGCCGTCGCCGCCCGGGTCACCCCAGAATCTCGGCGAGGAACGCCGCCGTGTGGCTCTCCGTCGATTTTGCAACCTGTTCGGGCGTCCCGGTGGCCACGATCTGGCCGCCGCCCGAGCCGCCGTTCGGACCAAGGTCAACGATCCAGTCGGCGCTCTTGATGACATCGAGGTTGTGCTCGATGGTGATGACGGTGTTCCCCTTGTCAACGAGGCCCTGCAGCACCATGAGGAGCTTGCGGATGTCTTCGAAGTGCAGGCCCGTGGTGGGCTCATCGAGGACGTAGACGCTGCGTCCGTTGGAGCGTTTCTGCAGCTCCGCCGCGAGCTTGACGCGCTGGGCCTCGCCACCGGACAGCGTGGTGGCAGGCTGCCCCAGCCGGACGTAGCCCAGGCCCACGTCCACCAGCGTGTTGAGGTGGCGGGCGATGGGTGAGAAGGCGGCGAAGAACTCCGCGCCTTCCTCGATGGGCATGTTCAGGACATCGGCGATGGTCTTGCCCTTGTAGTGGACCTCCAGGGTTTCCCGGTTGTACCGGGCACCGTGGCAGACCTCGCACGGCACGTAAACGTCCGGGAGGAAGTTCATTTCGATCTTGAGGGTGCCGTCGCCTGAGCAGGCTTCACACCGCCCGCCCTTGACGTTGAAGGAGAACCGGCCCGGGAGGTAACCCCGGACCTTGGCCTCGGTGGTCTCCGCGAACAGCTTGCGGATGTTGTCGAAGACGCCGGTGTATGTGGCGGGGTTGGACCGCGGCGTGCGGCCAATAGGGCTCTGGTCCACGTGGACCACCTTGTCCAGGTGTTCCAGCCCCTGGACCAGCTTGTGCCTGCCGGCCACCTGCTTGGCACCGTTGAGCTTGTTGGCCAGCACCTTGTAGAGGATTTCGTTGACCAGGGTGGACTTGCCGGATCCGCTGACCCCCGTCACGGCGGTGAACAGGCCCAGCGGGAAGGCGGCATCCACGTTGACAAGGTTGTTTTCGCGGGCGCCCACAACTTTGAGTTCGCGCTTCTTGTCGTACTTGCGCCGCTTCTTGGGCACCTCGATCTGCCTGCGGCCTGAAAGGTAGTCCCCGGTCAGGGATTCCGTGTTCTTGAGCAGGTCCTGATACGAACCGGAGTGCACCACCTGGCCGCCGTGCTCGCCGGCGCCGGGTCCGATGTCCACGATCCAGTCCGCCACATGGATGGTGTCCTCATCATGCTCGACCACGATGAGCGTGTTGCCCATGTCCCGCAGCCGGGTGAGGGTGTCAATCAGGCGGCGGTTGTCCCTCTGGTGCAGCCCGATGGAGGGCTCGTCAAGGACGTACAGCACACCCACCAGACCCGAGCCGATCTGCGTTGCCAGCCGGATACGCTGGGCTTCGCCGCCGGACAGGGTGGCGGAGGGGCGCTCCAGGTTCAGGTACTCCAGTCCCACGTCGAGAAGGAAGGTCAGCCGGGCCTGGATTTCCTTCAGCACCTGGTGCGCGATCTGAGCCTCACGGCCGGTCAGCACCAGGTTGTTGAGGAAGTTCGCGCAGTCGCGCATCGGCAAGGCGGCGACGTCGGCGATGGACTTGCCATTGATGAGCACCGAGAGGGAGGCCGGGTTAAGCCGGGCTCCGTTGCACGCCGGGCAGGGGATCTGCCGCATGTACTCTTCGTATCGGTCGCGGGCCCAGTCGGAGTCCGTTTCGCCGTGCTTGCGGTGGACGTACTGGATGGCACCTTCGAAGCCGGTGCTGTACTTGCGCTCCCGCCCAAAGCGGTTCTTGTACTGGACCACCACTTTATGGTCCTTGCCGTGCAGGACGGTCTGGCGGACGTCGTTGCCCAGCTTCTCCCACGGCGTTGTCATGGAGAAGCCCAGTTCTTTCGCCAGGCCCTCCAGCAGCCGGTTCCAGTACTCTGTGGTGGCCGTTCCCAGGGACCAGGGGGCAATGGCACCCTCGGAGAGGGAAAGTTCCGGGTTGGGGACGATCAGCTCCTCGTCCACTTCCAGCCTGGTGCCGATGCCGCTGCAGGCGGCGCAGGCGCCAAAGGGATTGTTGAAGGAGAAGGAACGGGGTTCAATCTCGTCAATGGCGAGCGGGTGCTCGTTGGGGCAGGCGAGGTTTTCGGAGAACGCGCGCAGCCGGCCCGGGTCATCGGCGTCGAGGTCCACGAACTCGGCGAGCACCCGGCCTTCGGCGAGTCCCAGGGCTGTTTCGATGGAATCCGTCAGTCGCTGGCTGATGCCTTCCTTGACCACAAGCCGGTCCACCACCACCTCGATGGTGTGCTTGAACTGCTTGCCCAGTTTGGGGGCGTCGCTGAGCTGGACCAGTTCACCGTCAACCCGCGCACGCGAGTAGCCCTTGGCCGTCAGCTCCTTGAACAGGTCCACGAATTCGCCCTTGCGGCCGCGGACCACCGGGGCGAGGACCTGGAACCGCGTACCCTCGTCGAGTTCCAGCAGTTGGTCCACGATCTGCTGCGGCGTCTGCTTGGCTACCGGCTCGCCACAGACAGGGCAGTGGGGCCGGCCCACCCTTGCCCACAGCAGGCGCATGTAGTCGTAGATTTCGGTGATGGTGCCCACGGTGGACCGCGGGTTCTTGCTGGTGGACTTCTGGTCGATGGAGACGGCCGGCGAGAGTCCTTCGATGAAGTCCACATCGGGTTTGTCCACCTGCCCCAGGAACTGGCGGGCGTAGGCTGACAGGGACTCGACGTAACGCCGCTGGCCCTCGGCGAAGATGGTGTCAAAGGCTAGGGATGATTTCCCGGAGCCCGACAGGCCGGTGAACACAATCATGGCATCGCGGGGAAGGTCAAGGTCCACGTTGCGCAGGTTGTGTTCGCGCGCGCCCTTCACCACCAGGCGGGACAGGTCCGGGCGCACAGGCTTGACGAGGGACTTTTCAATGGTGGCGGAAAGGGACTCGACTGCTGTTTCTTCAGCTACGGCTTTAGGCACCCACTAATGCTAATCGAAAACTTCTTCGAATATCCATGTGCAGCCTTACTCGGCATCATAGGCGGCGGCGAGGAGCTGTACGGCTTCAGCAAACGTGGCCCCCTGCGCCCGGGCCGCCGACGCGTAGGTGGCCGCGGCCGCGGACAGGGTTCCCCACCGTTCATCCCGGGCGCACACCACCGTGCCGTTCCTCCCCCGGGTTGCCACCACGCCGGCCGCTTCAAGCTCCTTGTAGGCGCGGGCAACCGTGTGCGGGGCGACGTCGAGCTGCCCGGCGAGGCTCCTGACGGCCGGAAGCCTGGTCCCTGGCGGCAGCGCCCCGCTGTCCGCCAGCTGGATCACGTGCAGGCGCAGCTGTTCGAAGAGCGCCACCGTGCTGCCCTGGTTCGGCTTCCACGCCCCGGGGAAGGGCGACGCCGTGCTCAAATGCCCGCCTCCAGCGCGCCGGCGCCCATGGCATCGGCCTCCAGGGCGCGGGCTTCCACAGGACGGGGATCCCGGGTATTTCCCTTGGCTTCGTGGACCGTCCGTGCAGCGGGGTGGCCGGCGAACTGGGCATTGTATAGCCGTGCGTAGTAACTGTTGGCGGCCAGCAGGCTGTGATGCGTGCCTTGCTCCGCGATGCGTCCGTGGTCCATGACCAGAATTAGATCAGCGTCCCGGACCGTGGACAAACGGTGCGCGATCACAAAGCTGGTTTTCCCGCGCCGGAGCCGCTGCATGGCCTGCCGGATCAGCACCTCGGTCCGGGAATCCACGGAGCTGGTGGCTTCGTCCAGGATCAGCACACTCCTGCGAGCCAGCTGGGCGCGGGCAATGGTGATCAGCTGGCGCTGGCCCTGGCTGAGGGGGTCACCGCCGTTGTGAAGCATGGTGTCGTAGCCCGCGGGCAGTGACCGGACAAAGTGGTCCACATGGCTCGCCTCCGCGGCAGCAACGATTTCCTGGTCGGTTGCCCCAGGCCGCCCGTAGGCGATGTTCTCCCTGATGGTTCCGGCGAAGAGCCAGGCATCCTGCAGCACCACACCGAAGGCGGACCGCAGGGCATCCCGGGGCATCGCGGCGATATCGGTTCCACCCATGGTGATGCGCCCGGAACCCGCTTCGTAGAAGCGCATCAGCAAATTGACCACAGTGGTCTTCCCGGCGCCGGTGTGGCCCACGATCGCCACCGTTTGGCCCGGTTCAACCGTGAATGACAGACCGCGTACCACCGCGACCCCCTCCTGGTAGCCGAACGTCACGTCGTCGAAGACGATGCGGCCGGCGGGTTCGGCCGCAGACAGCTTTCCGCGGCGCTCTGCGGGCAGCTCTGCGGCATCCAGGAGCGCAAAGACCCGCCCCGCCGACGCCATGCACGACTGGATGACGCTGAGCAGGCCGCCGATCTGGCCCACAGGCTGGGTAAAGAGCCGGCTGAACTGGATGAACGCCTGGATGCCGCCGATGGTCATGGCTCCCGCTGTGACCTGCAGGGCTCCCACCACGGCCACTGCGATGTAGTTCACGTTGGCGATCAGCACCATCAGCGGCTGGACCATGCCGGATACGAACTGGGCCTTCGTCCCAGCCCTGGCCAGGCGGTCGTTACTGGCTGCAAACACTGCCCCCGCCTGTTGCTGGTAGCCAAAGGCCTTAATGACCTCATGTCCCGTGATGAACTCTTCGACGTGGGCGTTCAGCTCGCCGGTCTCGGTCCATTGCCGGGCAAAATGAGCCTGCGAACGGCGAGCCACCAGCACTGTGATCAGCGTGGACAGCGGGACGGACAGCAGGGCGATGCAGGCGAGGAGCGGCGAGATCCAGAGCATCATCGCCAGGGCGCCGCACAACATCAGGACCGACATGATCAGTTGGGTCAGTGCCTGGCTCAGGGCCTGGGCGATGTTGTCGATGTCGTTGGTGGCACGGCTGAGGACATCGCCCCTGGACTGTTCCTGGAAGTACGTCGACGGCAACCGGTGCAGTTTGACCTCCAACGCGCCGCGGAGGCGGTACATCACCCCCTGCACGGACCTGGCCGTGAGCGAACCCTGGATCCAGTTGAAGAGCGAGGCGCCGACATACATCAGGGAGACCGCCCCCAGCAGGCGGCCCAGCCCGCGCCAGTCAAGGACTCCGGCCAGCACGCCGTCCACGACAATGTCGGTGGCATCGCCCAGGTATTTTGGTGCGGCCACGTTCAGCCCGGCAAAGATGCAGGTCGCGGCGATGGCGCAGGCCATGGCCCAGCGGAACGGGCGCAACAGCCCGAGGAGCCTGCGGGCAGTGGGCCAGAACCGAAGCCCTGCATCCCCCGCCGGCAGCGGCGCGGTCATTGCGTGTCCCCCAACGCCAACTGCGACTCCGCGATTTCGCGGTAGGTGGGGGAAGTCTCCAGCAGCTCGCTGTGGGTGCCCTCTGCCACCAGCCGGCCGTCGTCGAGCACCAGGATCTGGCCCGCGCCGGCCACCGTGGAAATCCGCTCGGCAACGATGATCACCACGGCATGGCTCAGGGCAGTTTCAAGGCTGCGGCGCAGCCGGGCCTCGGTATCGAAGTCCAGCGCCGAGAAACTGTCGTCAAACAGGTAGAGCGGCGCACGGCGAAGCAGCGCCCGTGCGATGCACAGCCTCTGGCGCTGGCCACCGGAAAGCGTTGATCCGCCCTGCCCCAGCGGAGCCTGGAGCTGCAGCGGCAGTTCCCGCACGAACCCAGCCGCCTGCGCCGTTTCCAGTGCGGCCCACAGTGCGGTGTCCGCAGCGTCCGGTGCCGCGATCCTCAGGTTGTCGGCGATGGTGCCGGTGAAGAGGTGGGACCGCTGGGGCGCGAGGGCCATGTTGGAACGAAGAACGTCCAGGGGCATGGACCGGATATCCCGTCCCGCCAGGGTGATGTGCCCCGACGTGGCGTCAAGGAACCGGGGAAGCAGGTTGATGAGTGTTGACTTCCCGCTGCCGGTCGAACCAACGATCGCGGTGATGGTACCGGGCCGGGCCGTGAAGGAGAGCGCCTCCAGCACCGGCGCCTCGGCACCCGGGTAGGAGAACGTGACCTCGCGGAAGGAGAGTTCGCCGCCGTCGGGAAGCGGCTGGTCGGTGCCTGCCGCCGCTGCCGCGGGGCGGGCGCCGACGATGGAGGGCGAGGCGTCAAGGACGGCCCGCAGCCGCTCGGCGCACACGGAAGCCCGGGGTCCGGTCATGAGCACATACATGGCCATCATGATGGCCAGCAGAATCTGCAGGATGTACGCGATGAATGCCGTCAGGGCCCCCAGCTTCATCTCCCCGGCCTGGACACGGTGGCCACCGAACCAGATGACCGCAACCGAGGAAAGGTTCACCACGATCATGATCAGCGGCAACATTCCCGCCACCAGCAGGGCGGAGCGCAGGTTGTTCTGCGTCAGCCTGCCGTTTGCCTCCGCAAAGCGTTGGATTTCATGGTCCTGCCTGACGAAGGCCCTAATGATATTCGCGCCGATGATCTGTTCCCGCAGCACGCCGCCAGTGCGGTCCAGGAGCTCCTGCCCGTCCCGGTACAGCGGCACCAGGCGGCGGACGATGACGTACATGATGGCCATCAGTACCGGAACTATGACGATAACCACTGAGGAGAGCGCCACGTCCTGCTGCAGCGCCAGGACAATTCCGCCCGCGCCCATGACCGGCGCCGCCACCAGCATGGTGAAGACGAGTACTGCGAAGGACTGGATCTGCAGGGTGTCATTGGTGGTGCGGGTTACCAGGCTCTGGGCCCCGAATGAGGCGACTTCCTGGGACGACAGCGCCTGGATCTTCGCAAAAAGCTCCTGGCGCAGCTGCCGGCCCAGCCGCATTGCCACGACGGCCCCGAGATACCCGGCAGCCAGGGCTGCCCCTGCCTGCACAGCCGCAATGGCGGCCATGGCTGCGCCGAGCCTCAGGATGACAGT
>DATFAE010000352.1:0-5009 GCA_035254945.1 Arthrobacter sp.
CCACAACCCATCCGTTAGCAGGGCTACGAGTTGCGCAGAGACGAAACGCATCTTTGAGGCCAGTTGCATGTTCATCTTGCGCAGGTAGCTCATGCCTGGGTCGGACTGTGAGTTGAGCCAGATAACGGCTTCGCCGAACAACAGCCCGTTCTTGGTGCCGCCAAAAGACAGGACGTCTACACCGGCGTCGGTGGTGAATGCCCGCAAAGGAAGCCCGAGATGTGCTGCAGCGTTGGCCAGTCGTGCTCCGTCCAGGTGCAGTTTCATTCCCTTCGTATGGACGTGTTCAGCGATCCGTTGAATTTCTTCCGGCGTGTAGCAGGTGCCCAGTTCGGTGGTCTGGGTGATCGATACGACCAGCGGTTGCGCCCGATGCTCGTCTCCCCACCCCCAAGCTTCGGCGTCGATCAATTCCGGGGTGAGTTTGCCATCCGGTGTGGGGACGGGGAGGAGCTTTATCCCGCCAATCCGTTCCGGGGCGCCGTTTTCGTCGGTATTGATATGCGCTGTGGCTGCGCAGATGACAGCGCCCCAACGCGGGAGCAGGGCCTGCAGGGCAAGGACATTGGCCCCTGTTCCATTGAAGACCGGATATGCGGTAGCAGCTGCCCCGAAGTGGGACTTGACGACAACTTGAAGCGCTGCCGTGTAGACATCTTCGCCGTATGCGGTGACGTGGCCTTCGTTGGCTGCCTGAACTGCTTCGATGATTTCGGCGTGAGCCCCGGCGTAGTTATCCGAGGCGAAGCCCCGGTATGCCGGGTCGTGCAGGCGCCCCGCCTGTACCTGTGGGACGCCTGCTTTTGTATCAACGCTGATGCTCATGCCGGTGCATCCGCGAGGAGGCCGGCCGTGAGGGGCAAGCGCTGCCCGTTGATCTGTTCTGCCTCCAGGTCGAAGATCCGCTGTACAGCGTCGGCAAGGACACTGACATCGGTGTAGCCCGGAAATTTCCGTTCCGGCTGGGCTGCGCGCATCCGGTCATCGACCAGAGCCTTGACGACGAAGACCAGGGCGGCTGAGTGCTGAGCGGAGGGGCTTTCATTTCCTGCCTGCAGGTGCCGGAATCCGTCGGCCACGGCCAGGGTCCATGCCTCGGCGGCGGACTTGACGGCGGCATAGGCGGCGCCACCCGCTGTCGGCGAGGAGGCGGACTGTGCGGAAACGACGGCCAGGCGGCCAGCAGGGGAGGCAGCCAAATCGTCGTAAAAAGCGCGGCTGGTGTTCCTCAGTGTGGTGAGGACGCTGGTGTGCAGGAAGTCCCAGTCTTCATCCGTCTGGCCTGTAATTCCAGTACCGCCTCGCCACCCGCCCACAAGATGGATCAGGCCGTCCACGGGACCCAGATCGTTCCGGACAGACGCCGCAAAGTCCTCAACGGCTTGCAGGTCCGCGAGGTTGCACACATAGCCCGTGACGTTGTTGTACGCGGCCGCGAGCTCCTGCACCCGGTCCTCAAGGATGTCCACCGCGGCCACGCGTGCCCCTGCTTGCGAGAGGGCATGGACTACCGCCACGCCCGCGGCGCTTGTCGAACCGGCGACGACGACCGTACGCCCCGAGAGGTCCTGGCTCATGCGCACGCCTCGCCCTCAGTCTTCACAGGGCTCTGCCCGGTGATCCCGGCAGTTGATTCGATGACGGGGCGCATCTTCTTCTCCAATGCCTCATAGAACATCGACAGCGGGAACTCGTCGTCCAGGACCTGGTCGGTCAGACCCTTGGGCGGACCGTCCAGGGGAAGGGCGCCGGGTCCCTTGGCCCACACGGAGGAGGGGCTTGGTGTGAGGGTTTCTGAGACGAGGTCATAGGCAGCGAGCCAGTGTGCGGTCTTGGGCCGGTCGATGGAACGCCAGTAGAGTTCCTCGATGCGGATTCCCAGTTCGACGACGACGCCGGCGACGTCCTTCCAGTCGATGCTGAGCTTCCCGTCGGTCCAGTGCAGGACGCGGTGCTGGTGCATCCAGGCGAACAGCAGTTGCCCGCCTACGGCGTCGTAGTTACGGACCCGGTTCCCTGTAATCGCGAAGCGGAAGATGCGGTCGAAGATCACGGCGTACTGGACCAGCTTGGCGTGCTTGCGGGCGTCCTCGGAAGCCGTTTCATCCCGCTCGATCAGGACGGACTCGCGGAAGGCGGTCAGATCGCAGCGGAGCTCCTCCAGGGAGTACAGGAAATACGGCATCCGCTGCTTGATCATGAACGGGTCAAAGGGCAGGTCACCGCGCATGTGGGTCCGGTCATGGATCAGATCCCACATCACGAAGGTCTTCTCCGTGAGGTGCTGGTCGTCGATGAGTTCCGCGGCGTCAGCCGGCAGGTCCAGGGAAGTGATGTCGGCAGCAGCTGTAAGGACGCGACGGAACCGGGCAGCTTCGCGGTCCGCGAAGATCCCTCCCCACGTGAAGGAGGGGGTGCTCCGGACCGCTACGCTCTCGGGGAAGAGAACTGCGGAGTTCGTGTCATAACCGGGCGTGAAATCGATGAAGCTGATGGGGACGAACAGCTTGTTGGAGTAGTTTGTTGCCTCCAGGTCAGCCACGAATGAAGGCCAAATGACCTCGATGAGGACGGCCTCGAAGTAGCGGTTCGTGCTGCCGTTCTGCGTGTACATGGGAAACAGAACCAGGTGCGGCAGCCCGTCGATGCGCCACTGCTCGGGGTGGAAGGCTACCAATGAGTCGAGGAAGTCCGGTACGACGAAGCCCTCGGACGCCCACCGCTGGAAGTCCTGCATGAGCAGGTCAAGGTAGTCCGCGTCGTGGGGGAGGTGGTGGCGCAGATCTTTGATTGAGTCCGTAATGATGCCGACATTCCGGCGGGCCTGGTCATGGTCAGCGGGTTCCGGAACGGAACCGTCCTGCACTTGAACCTGCTGCAGCCCGACGACGGCTGCCTTCAGGGACTGCCATGCGGGGAGCGCCTTGAGGTCTTCTGCCCGGATGGTTGTCATTTCAGGGATTGCGATTGCAGACATGCTCTTTCCTTCCGTTGAGGGGGTTCCTGAAGAAGCTAGCAATGCGTAAGCAACCGTGAAGTATTCTTCCTAGATGCATAAGAAACACTTTTGCTCGGTGACTGCTCTTCAGAGCAATGCCTGCGTCTGACCTTGGGCTCGGTGTGCTTATGACATCCCAGGCGCGTCGTGGACGCGCCCTAGCAGATCGTCAGAGCTGCTTAGCCACCGAACGACCTCAAGTCAGCAACTCTTGCGCTCGGATTGGATTGCCACGGCCTATGCGTAAGGACTTGACCCGCCGGACGTGCAACATTCGCGACGCCAAATGTCGCTTCCTTTGCCTGTGTTAGCTTGATCACCATCCTTCCGGCCCGAAGGCTTCGGAAGGCCCAAAATTCACCGCAGCTACCTTTTCGGAGGCACCATGGGACTTGGCTCCCAAACGCAATTAAGTGATCGGGCTATTGATCTCGAAGAAGAAATCAAGCCCAATGGAACACAGGGGTCCTCCCTTGCGATAGCGGCAGATCGCCCTTCCGGCGAATCCACCAACGAACTCAAGCGCGGGCTGAACCACCGCCACCTGCAGATGATCGCCATCGGCGGTGCGATCGGTACCGGGCTGTTTGTGGCCTCGGGCAGCACCATTTCCCAGGCGGGTCCCGGCGGTGCGTTGGCCGGCTACGCGCTGGTCGGGCTGATGGTATTCCTGTTGATGCAGTCACTGGGCGAGATGTCGGCAAAAATTCCGGTTGCCGGTTCGTTCCAGTCCTTTGCCACCCGTTTCGTCTCCCCGTCCTTTGGGTTCGCGATCGGCTGGAACTATTGGTTCAACTGGGCCATCACTGTGGCCGCAGAGCTGGTCGCGGCCGGAATCATCATGGACTTCTGGTTCCCGGGAGTCCCAGGGTGGGTGTGGGCCGGGATCTTCCTGCTGGTGCTGACCGGGCTCAATGCCCTCTCGGCCAAGTCGTTCGGTGAGTCGGAGTTCTGGCTCTCACTGATCAAGGTCAGCGCAGTGGTGCTCTTCCTGATCGCCGGCGTGCTGATGATTTTCGGCATCCTCGGGGATAACTCTCCGGGACTGAGCAACTGGGAAAACCGCGATGACGTGTTCCACGGGGGTTGGGTCTCGATCATCTCGGTCTTCATGGTTGCCGGGTTCTCCTTCCAGGGCACCGAGCTCGTAGGAGTCGCCGCAGGCGAAGCGAAGGACCCGCGCCGCGAGGTGCCGAAGGCCATCCGCACTGTCTTCTGGCGCATCATGCTTTTCTACATTGGCGCCATCTTTATCATCGGCTGCCTTATCCCGTTCACCGATCCGAGCCTGCTGGCCGCCGGTGAGTCCGATATTGCATCATCGCCCTTTACCCTGGTCTTCTCCCGCGCCGGAATCGCCTTCGCGGCGGCCTTGATGAACGCCGTGATCCTGACAGCTATCCTGTCCGCGGGCAACTCCGGACTATATGCCTCCGCCCGGATGCTATACGCCATGGCCCATGACGGCATGGCCCCGAAGATCTTCGGCCGAACCAATGCGCGTGGTGTGCCGATCGCGGCGTTGCTCGCGACGGCGGCCGTGGGACTCTTCGGGTTCCTCTCCGCGATCGTCGGGCAGGGTGCAGCCTATTCCTGGCTGCTGAACATGTCGGGCCTTTGCGGCTTCATCGTCTGGGCGGGAATCGCGGTCTCCCACTACCGTTTCAGGCGCGGCTTCCTGGCCCAGGGAAACAAGGTCAGCGACCTGCCATACAAGGCATCCCTGTTCCCCATTGGCCCACTGCTGGCCTTCGCCCTGCTGATACTGGTCATCGCGGGCCAGAACTACGAGGCTGTGCTTGCCGGACGGTCCGTGGAGGTGCTTTCCTCCTACATCGGGTTGCCTGTCTTCATCGTTCTATGGCTGGGTCACCGCTACATCACCAAGTCCAAAGTGGTGCCGCTGCTGGAGATGGATCTCACGGCACCTAAGGACGTCGAGGACGAACCTAGGGGCGCCACCCACTAGCTACGACAGAAAGAGGGAAGCCGGGTGAGAACAACACCCGGC
>DATFAE010000353.1:0-7087 GCA_035254945.1 Arthrobacter sp.
CAATGGCTATGGGCAGCGACATGCACAGGACCGTGCCGTACTCCAAGGGGTGCGAGGCCGTCGCTGCGGCCCTTGTGAAACCTCCGCGCGACTGCACATTGTCAAACCCGCTGTCGAGAGTAAGTCCTGGAATGTAGATGGAAGAAACCAGCGATTGGCCCGACCAGAACTGCACCAGTCCGAGGGATGCCATGAGTCCACCAATCAGGGCTGTCCTGCGCAGCAGGGTCAGCAGTCTTTCACGGTCAGCGGCGCCATCGTTGGCGATGAGCAGGATCCCTGCCCAACTAAGTGCCTTCAGCACCCCGCCGTCCGCCAGCCCTGTCTCGCGCGTTGGCATGCCGACGAAGTTGCTGAGGGAATAGCTCACCATGATGACGCCGAGAAGGATGAAAAACATCAATCGGACTGGCTGACGTCCCGAACTGACTGGAAAGGGCCGCTGAAGCTGCGACCAGACCCACCACAACAGCGCGCCCAGAAACCATAGGGTACCGGGCTTACCAGCAGGACCGAGCGCAGGGATTGAGAGGTAGGAGGGGATTGCAAAGGTCAGTACCAGCCCTGCTGTCAGCACCGACGTGGCGTCCCACCCCGCTCTCCGGGACAAAGTCAGAGTGGAAATGCCTGCAGTGGGTGCAAGGTTCTTACTCACGATGTTGTCCTTGCGGCCACGAACGCCGCCATTTGTTGACAATTCTGTCAGCACCATAAGCAACGTAGCCGGAAAGTACGGTACCTACGCCGATGAACGCCGCGAGTCCCTTCTGCATCCCAAGCGGCGTGCTCCCGACGTCTACAACGTCCGGAGCAGCCGGTGAGGCCTCGACGCCAATAAAGGTTTCTGGAGCAGCGCCGGTGTGCGACTGGAGGTCAAGGGCCGTTTGCTCTACCTGGGCCAGAACCTCTGTCAGGGTGTCCCGGACCTCTTCTGGACTGCCTCCAGTTACCTGAATGGCCAGCAAGGGTTTAGAAAAGCTGGTTGCCCACTGGTTCCCCGTATTCGGCAGCGATATGGAGTATCCATCCCGGACCCCGCTCCCGTACAAGGTGGCATTGGTTGATGGCAATTCAACCGGGTTCCCCTCGTGCGCCACTTTTCGCTGCACAATTCCGGCAAAATTGATAAGTGAAGGAGTTACGCCGTCATTGCCGCTGGTCACGGAGCCTGCGCCGGGCTCGACGAAGACCACCTGCGCCTGAACCCAGTAGGTACGTCCCGTATCAAGTAGAACGCCGCAGACCCAACCCACCACAGCCAGACAGGCCGCCACGACGTACCATCGCCGCAAGATGATGCGCAACAGGATGCCGGCGGTCACGGCTGGCCCGGTTCATTCGCAGGGCGCCCCGGAAGCATGAGCTAGCCTTTGGATCGGACGGTAGAACGTTCCCGACGCCCTGAAGCCGCCTCAGACGATTCCTCAACAGCCCCGGTTGCGTCCACTTTCGGTTGCGACTCCCGGACCCGTCGCAGTCGGGCAGACGGACCGTCATCGGCCGGGGGAACGGCTTCAGCCTTGGCCTCAGCTTCGAGACGTCCCCTACGCGCCAGCAAGCGGCCGTCAATGAAACCAGTGAGCAGTATGCCGAGGGCAGCGCCCCCGCCAGCCGTGGCCAGGACGTAAACTGTTCGGGTCTTGGTGTCGGTGGCGGGCTGTCTGTCCACCACCAGCGTCATCATGCTAATCCTTGAATCCGGGGGAACGGCCTGGGCATCCTGCATTGCCGCCAGGGTAGTGGGCACAGCTGCCACGACAGCATCTAACGCCCCCATCACCTCGCTCCGGTCTGAGCCGCGGACCGTTACCAGGACTACCGAACCGCTGCTCGACCGGTCAGGCTCGGCGCTGTAGCTGACGTTTGGATGGGCCTTCAGGATGGGCGCCTGCGCGTCCTCTGCCGACAACTTACTGGAGAGGATGTCCAGGGCCTGCCCCATACCGCCCAGAAACAGGTAGGGATTGCCGTCAGGACCCACTGAAGTTTTCGGCGGCATCAGCACGAGGCTGCCTTTGGCACTGTATGAGAGAGGGACCGTCTGATACACAAGGTAAGTGCCGGCCGCTGCCGCCGCGAGGCAAAACAGCAGCACGTACCAGCGCCGCATCAGGCTTCGAATCATGTCGCGCAACCACATCAGCTGATACCGCTCTCCATCGACCCCAAGGTTGGAGTTCAGTATAGGGCTGCCGAAGCTATAGGTATCCGTTTCGATCTCCTTAACCTTTGCCCGGCCTTACGGGTCGGATGCTGTGCTGGACCGCCCAGGCCCTGAGGCGATCAGCGCCATCGGGTCCTGAGGTCTTGAGGAGGAGCGACTTCGCGAGGCCCCTCGCCAGATCCCTTGCCTCCCGCGCCGGGGCGAGGACTGCGGCATCGCGAATGAGTTGGGCCGTTGTGGGCTCGGCCAGATCGTCAAGCAACGACGGGAACAGCGACCGATACGCCGCCGGAGGAACTCGAAAGCCGTGAATCCTGTTGCTGACGTTTGAGCCGTGGACCACCTGGAGCCACGCGGGCCGGCCAGCCAGCCGAACCACCGGCATTGACTGCCCCAGGCGGTTATGCCAGTCGGCCCAACAGGTTTCCGGCGAATCCCAGGAGGACAGCACTGAACAGAAAGCGTTGTCCGGGTCCTGGTTACGGTAGAGCACCTGACCGCTCCTGATCAGGCCGTTGGACAGATAAAGGGCCGTACTCCGGTCCCGTGGAGTCGCACCCTCTGAAGCCGCACCCCGCAGCCTTGCGGTGAAGTCGGCGGCCAGGCCGTCGTCGTTATCCAGATTGGTGGTCAGGAGATAGCGGCCCGGATTCCCCACGGCGTTTCGAAGGTCCTTCAGCAGATCCTGGCGGGAGATCGCGGAACGGAACATGGGTGCGAAAATACGGTCGCCGTTCGCCTCCCGGACCCTTTTGATAAACCACTCGGGGCTTTCAGGATCAAAATAGACCAACCAGCGGAACCGCCGGTCACCCTGGTTACGCACCGAGGGGAGGCAATACTTCTCGAAGAGCACGATCCTCTTCTCCAGCCAGCCATCGGAGGCACGGACCAGGCTTTCGTATCCCGGCGTGGGGACATTGAACCGGGTCAGCAGGACATGGTCAAATGACTCAAGCATGGCCCCGCTCCTTTACCGTGTGGGACCCTAGAGGGCTGGAACGGAGCCGGCGGGGGATACTTACCGGCCGACCTGGCGTTCTGCTGCTGTCGTCACGCTCCCAGCGCAAGGACGAATCACGCCGCCAGCGGCCCGCAACAGCAAAGCCAGCGTACACAGCCGCGTCAAATGCACTGAACGGCCCCCGGACAGTGGATACCAGCTGCGAAACCGTCCGTCCGGTGGACCGTGCCGCCCCTGGCTGTTCCCTGACTCCCCGGTACACACGGTTGAGTGTTGCCAGCAACGCCGCTGCCGTCTGGGGGGTTCGGACCAGCACGGGTTCGGTGGCCAGCACCTGCTTTTCGTTCCCATCAAACAGACAGTCAACGTAGTAGTCGTCCGCCGTCAGGCTGGGAAAGGCTCCCAGCCTTGCATGTCCGCCCTCGCTCAGCCCGTACACCCCTCCTCCCCAGAGCGCATTGTTGAGCGCAGGAACCCTGGCACGGGCACGATAGTAGGCGCGAACCAGCACTGAAGCGTCCTCGGCCACGTAGCGTGACGCCGGCCTGGCTGCCAGCAAGTCCCGGCCGTTCAGGGAGCTGAGCAGATGCCTTACGGTGGCACCAGATATTTCGATGTCAGCATCCAGGTAGAGGCGTGGCCAGCAGGAAGCCACCGAATCCGCGGCATTCAGGGCAGCCGTCTTGGAGGCTTCCGGAATGGACACCACTTTGACGTCGGGAAACCGCGAAAGGATCTCTTCCGTGCCGTCCGTGCATCCGTTGCAGGCCACCACCACTTCCAGCTCGTTCAATGCCGCCAGCGGAGCCAGGCTGGACAGGGTGCGAGCGATCACCGTGGCCTCATTGTGTGCCGGAATAATTACAGACCCATAGGGAAGGTCCGCATGATGATCCTGGCTTCCCGGTTCCGCGTAGCGGGAGGCACGCGGCAACTCGCTCCAGCGCTTTTCCCCACTCACGATGGCCAGGATTTCCCAGCGGCGGGTCAACGGCGAGCGAAGTATGGCGGACAGAACGACGGCGGCCCGGAAGGCGCGCGCGTAACCGCCGGTGTGGAACTTGCGGACGTACCGGATCCTGTTGGCGGCCATCAGGGCATCCAGGGCCGGGGAAGTCCCGGAACCTCCCTGGCAGTGGCGCATGCGGGCACTAGGTTCGAACCACACGTCGGCGCCCGCTGCGCGGACCCGGTGCATAAAGTCGGTTTCTTCGGAGTAAAGGAAATACCGCTCGTCCCATTCGCCAACGAGCTGCACAACGTCGGGGCGGATCAGAAGCGCCGCCCCTGTTGCCCAATCGACCTTGTGTGGATGAAGGTAGCTTTCCGTGTCAAAATCCATCTCGGACAGCCAGCCGGGACGCCCCGGAAGCCTGCTGCCCATGAGGGCATCGCCAACTGCCCTGGACACGCTGGGCTCCCGCCGCAGCGACGGATAAACGGATCCGTAATCATCAACCAGCAATGGAACCACCACGCCGGCCCCCGACCGCGCCATCCTTTCCCGAAGCGCCCGGATCGATCCGCGCTCGACGCGCATGTCCGGATTGAGCACCAGGAAGGCCCCGGCCGTACCAGCCTGCTGGATGGCCGAGTTGATGGCGCCTGCGTATCCCAGGTTCCCGCCGGTGGGAAAGGCGAAAACATGGGACTGGGCCTTCAGTGCCAGCAGCGTTGACGGGGTCGGTGAGTTGTCCGCCACCACAACTTTGATCGTCTGGTCCCGGGTTTCCTCCCTCAGGCTCTCAAGCAGGAGCGGGGCGTCCTTCGCGTTGTTGTACGTCACGATCAGCACGGCGACGTCGGCATGCTCATGGTGCGATGTGAACTGCCCGGCAGGCGCCGGAGCGGAAGGCGCAACCGGCGGAGGAGTCGGCACAGGAAGCGGCGGGGCCGACGCACGGGAGATCCCCGCCCCGCTTGCCCGGCGCAGTTTGAGGTAGGCCTCCGGCCCGTCCACGAGGTATCGCTTTGCCAGCCGACGCGGTTCCAGGGCGAGCCGCCAGGCCCATTCCAGCCCGAGGTTGCGGACCCTCGCGGGCGCCCGGCGTACCCTCCCGGCCAGGAAGTCCACCACCGCTCCAAAAGCCAGCATCACTTTCGCGCCCGTGAGATGCCCATATTCGGAAATCCAGAGTTCCTGGCGGGGTTTGCCAAGGCAGACCACGAGCAGCTCCGTCCGCGCCTCCGCAATCTCGGCCGCGAGCGAACGCGAGGCGGCGGGGTCTGCCAGGGAACTGCGCTCCGGAGCCCACCAGCCGGCAACTGCGAGGCCCGGATGGGCCGTGGCGAACTTGTCCTGGATCAGCGCG
Organism: Arthrobacter sp.; assembly: GCA_035254945.1. Taxonomy (GTDB): domain Bacteria; phylum Actinomycetota; class Actinomycetes; order Actinomycetales; family Micrococcaceae; genus Arthrobacter. The sequence goes on from DATFAE010000353.1 coordinate 5,441, forward strand.
TGAACCTCCGGCGTCCCGCCGAGGAAGCCGATCCTGAGTCCGGCGGTTTCTGCAGCATCCAGCAGTGGCCAGATCAGGTCGCTCCCCGCCAGCCGCGGCCAGGCACGGTGTGAGATCTTCTCAGCCTGCGACACGAGAGGCGCCCCGTCCAGGAGCGTCAGCCACTCAACGGACACCGCATGGCCCAACGTGTCAGCCCACCGGCTGCCTTCGCCGAAGTGCTTCACGTGGTCCAGGTTCGCGGACGCCACTGCAAGGGGGGTCGGACCGCCGCATGTTGCCCGCTCCACGATGGCATCCAGCGCCTCATTGAACTCCAGCAGCTTAACCGGAACTCCCCCCAGATTCACCCACTCTCCCGTGCTGCGCGGGACGGGGCGCCCGGCTTCCTTGCTGAGAACCTGTTGCTGGACCGCCGGGCGCCTCAGTGCCCATGGCTGCACTGACGCCGCGGGCCGTACCGGCCTCTCCGGCTGCACGAGGCTTCGTAAAGAACCTGCAAGGGTCATGGTGCCTGACCTTCCGTCGGTATTCCGGTCAATGTGAAGACAGAGCCGGGAGCGGCTGTGTAAGTGGCTGCCCCGCCCGCCAAGACGGCAGGTTCCCCGGGCTCCATGTCCCGGGTGGCGTCCGTGGCGTAGCTTGCGAGCTGTACGGACTGGACCAGCGCTGGGGCGTGCAGCTTGGCCTCTACCTTCCGGTCACTGGTGTTGTGGCCGAAAAACGTGATGCGCCCGGACGTCTGGTCGAGGAAAGCCACAACCTTCACGCCAACACCCTCCGCCGAGGCTTCGATCCGGACCGCATTCCTGGGCGTATGGCTGATCAGTTGCCGCAGCACGAAGTACGTCTTGCGGGGCGTGTACGTTCCGGCAGCAGGGTCATAGGCCAGCAGGCCCCAATAGCCCATGCTTTCGTGGTGTTCGTAGTAACCATCCCAGGCGTCGTACTGCTGCAGCCCTGCTGCCCCCTGCTCCAGGAGATCGAGGGCATACCCGGCCGTTGCGGCAGCCGAGGTCCAGTCAGTCGGGTTGGGGGATCCCGAGTCGCACCCGGGGCACGGCCCCGAAAATTCGGTGATCCAGAAGTCCAGCCCCGGGCCGGCTGCCTCCGGCAGGGCGCTCTTCATCCCGGCGGAATCGCCGTCATAGGTATGAATGGCGAAGTGGGCCAACCGGGACATGACCAAGGGGTCCCCAGCCAGGGCAGGAAGGTACTCCGAGACGGCCTTGGCGGCGGACGCCGTATCAGGCGCTACGAGGCGGATATCCGAAAGGCCCAGCCCGTCCAGGCGGACTATCAGCTTATGGAGTAGCCGCACGTATTGCTCGGGCCCAACCTGGGGACCTTCAATGCCGTTCCAGTCGGTCTCATTCATCGGGCCAAGGAGCGTGAAGTCCAGGCCCCGGACTTCACGGCCGTATGCCACCATCGAGGCGATCATCCGCACCCAGTGGTCTTCGCGGGATTCATCGATCCGGTTGCCGCCCATCCAGCCGGGCACTCCACCCATGACGTTGACCATGACCTGCTGGTCCGGCTTGGAATTGATGTACCCGACGGTGTCCCAAAGGTCCGCCATCTTTCCGTTTTCGTAGATGGGCGAGTAGAGGGCCCAGTCGATGGTTTCCGTGCCGCCAGGGACCT
>DATFAE010000354.1:0-9860 GCA_035254945.1 Arthrobacter sp.
GGTGCGGGCAATGACGACGGTGGGGGTGCCTGCGACGTCGGCTGCCAGGCGGGCGGCGTTCAGGGTGCGGACGTGCTGCTGGGTGGGGATGAGCACCTTGCCGCCGAGGTGGCCGCACTTCTTCTCCGAGGCGAGCTGGTCTTCCCAGTGAACGCCTGACGCGCCGGCCTGGATCATGGATTTCATGAGCTCGTAGGCGTTCAGCGGGCCGCCGAAGCCGGCCTCGGCGTCAGCGACGATCGGGACCATCCAGTCCTCAACGGTCTGGATGCCTTCGGAGAACTCGATCTGGTCGGCCCGGAGCAGGGCGTTGTTGATGCGGCGCACCACGGTGGGGACCGAGTTGGCCGGGTAAAGCGACTGGTCCGGGTAGGTGTGGCCGGAGTTGTTGGCGTCAGCGGCCACCTGCCAGCCGGAAAGATAGATGGCCCGCAGACCGGCCTTGACCTGCTGCACGGCCTGGTTGCCGGTCAGGGCGCCCAGTGCGTTGGTGTAGCCGCCGGTCTTGTGCTCCTCGGTCAGCTGCTTCCACAGCTTCTCCGAGCCCCGGCGGGCCAGGGTGTGCTCTTCGGAGACGCGGCCGCGGAGGCGGACGACGTCGGAAGCTGAGTAGTCCCGGGTCACACCTTCCCAGCGGGGGTTGGCGGCCCACTCGAGCTCCAGGGCGGCGGCCTGCGTGCTTGCTGTGTCCTGGGCGGACGGCTGCTGGGTGGGCTCAAATGCTGCAGTCATCGTTGTCTCCTTGATTGAGCTCCGGGGTTCTGATGCACCGGCCGGAACTGCGTCGTTGCAGTTCCGGCCAGCTACCCCGGTGCGGTGTTTCTTTCCGTGATCACTACTTTTCAGCACTTCCAAACACTTCTCTAGGGGAAAAGCGTGGAAAGAAACGCACTTCTTCGCGTATCCTCAAGAAATGTCGCCTTCGAGCTGGAACCGCAAAGCTGCCACACCGCCGTCGTCCGCTGCCGCACCCGAACTGGACGTCATCAGCCTCGGCCGCCGCGTCCGCCACTTGCGCAAGGCCGCCGGCCTGACGCTCGATGACCTGAGCGTCGCCGTCGGGACCGCTCCCAGCCAGCTGAGCCTGATTGAGAACGGCAAGCGGGAGCCCAAACTGGGGTTGCTGCAGCAGCTCGCCGCGGCACTGAATGTGGGCATCGACCAACTGCTGGGAGCCGAACCGCCCAACCGCCGCGCCGCTCTGGAAATTGAGCTGGAACGGTATCAGCGCAGCCCTATTTACGAGTCCCTGAACCTGCCGAAAATCCGCATCAGCTCGCGGCTTCCCATGGATGTGCTTGAGTCGATGGTCGGCCTGCAGCATGAGCTCGAGCGCAAGCTGAACGAGCAGATCGCCACGCCCGAAGAGGCCCGCCGCGCCAACGGTGAGCTGCGGGCCATGATGAGGGAGCGGAACAACTACTTTCCCGAGTATGAGGCGGAGGCCCAGAAGGTGCTGGCGAGCGTCGGGCACACTACCGGCCCGCTGTCCCAGCACGTCATCGCCGACATCGCCGCGCATCTCGGATTCAGCCTCCACCACGTGGGCGATTTGCCGCATTCAACGCGGTCGGTGACCGATCTTAAGAACCACAGAATTTATCTGACGCAGAACCAGCGGACGGACCACGACCCCCGTTCCGTGCTTTTGCAGGCGTTGGGTCACTATGTCCTGGGCCACCAGACACCCAAAAACTATGGCGATTTCCTGATGCAGCGCGTGGCCACCAACTACTTCGCCGCCGCGCTGATGCTGCCCGAGAAGGCCACGGTGGAGTTCCTTCAGAAAGCCAAACAGGCCAAGGAAATTGCGGTGGAGGACATCCGTGACGCCTTCGCGGTGTCCTACGAAACGGCCGCGCACCGCTTCACGAACCTCGCCACCGAACACCTGGACATCCGCACCCACTTCCAGAAAACGCACCAGAGCGGCATCATCTACAAGGCCTATGAGAACGACGGCGTGACGTTCCCCCAGGACCATACCGGCGCCATCGAGGGCCAACCGTCGTGCAAACAGTGGACGTCACGGGTGGTGTTTGATGTCGCGGACAAGTTCCGCGCGTACAACCAGTACACGGACACCCCCGCAGGGACTTACTGGTGCACTGCACGGACCGAACGTTCCGCCAACGGTGAGTTCTCGCTCTCCGTCGGCGTGCCGTACGCACACGTGAAATGGTTCCGCGGGCGGGATACCACCGAGCGCTCCAAGTCCACGTGCCCGGATGAGAGCTGCTGCAAACGGCCGCCGGCGGAGCTTGCAAACGAGTGGGCAGGCAACGCGTGGCCTTCCGCCCGGGCCCATTCGCACCTGCTGGCCGCCATGCCGCCCGGGGCGTTTCCCGGCGTCGACGAAACCGAGGTGTACAGCTTCCTGCAGGCGCACTCCGGGACCTGAACGCTGATCCGGACCCTCTCCCACTTAACGCAGGTTTTTGGGAGGCGCTCTCTCACTGTCTTCGAGAAAGTGAGATAGCGTTCGCGGATTTCCTGCGTTAAGTGAGAGAGCGTCCTGGTTACCCGTGGAGTTCCCGGTACGCGGCAGCGGCCGCGGGGTGCAGCGGCAGCCCCGCCGTGTTGATCAGCGATTCAGGACTCAGGAACTGGACCCCAAGGCTGGAACGCGGAATCAGTTCGTCGGCGTGCCCCACCAGCAGTTCGACGGTCCTCTTCACCGTCTGTTCAGCCAGGTCGTTCCGGCACAGGAGGAGATTTGCCACGCCCACCGTCCAGACCGCCGGAATGCCGTCGTAGCTGCCCTCAGGGATCAGGACACGGTCGTAGTAGGGGCCGTAGCGGGTCCGTATGGTCGGAATTAGCGCGGAGAGGTCCAAAAGCCCAAGGGCGGCTTTCCTGTTGCTGTCAGCGATTGCCGCCGTAGGCACACCACCGGACCAGAACAGGGCGTCCACGGATCCGTCCTGCAGGGCAGCCAAGCCATCGTTGAGCCCGAGGTTCAGCACTGTAACCGTCTTTTCGGCGGCTGCAGCGGCCGCGCCAGAGGCCGCGGAGCCCAGTCCGGCCGCCTCGATGAGGCGTGGAGTAGTCAATGAAGTCCCTGAACCGGGCTCGCCGACAGCAATTGTCCTGCCGGCCAGCCCGGCGAGATCCCTGATGCCACTGCCCTTCCGCACAACGCAGTGGACGTAATTCTCGTAGACCCTTCCCAAGGCCTTGATTCCGTTGGCCGAGGCGCTGTCTGCCTCGAGTTTCTGGGCCGCGGCATCGGCCAGCGCGACGGCGAATGTGGCCTGCCCTGTGAGCAGTTGCCCCAGGTTGTCCAGGCTGCCGCCGGTTGTCAGCGCAGACGCCTGGTCCGCCACGCCATGACGCTGGAGGGACGCCGCGAGCAGCGTAGCGAACTCCAGGTAGAACCCTCCCGGCTCACCCCCGGCCACCGTCACCGTCCCCGGACGGTCTGCGGGAGTGCAGGCGCCCACAACCGGCAAAAACAGCCCGGCGAGACCGGCAGCCAGCCCGGCCTTGAGTGCGGTTCGCCTTGGCGGAAGGCCTTCGGACACGCCGGTCATGCCGGGCCCTCCTGACCCGGCTCGGCCGCCGCACGCGGAAACTCGATCCGCGCCACGAGGCCGTGCGGTGAGGCTCCCGCCAGCACCAGGCGGCCACCGTTGGCTTCTGCCAGCTTGTCCACAATGGTCATGCCCAGGCCGTTGCCGCTGATCTCCCGGTGCTGGGGGGAGCGCCAGAACCGGCTCGTGGCAGCTGCCAGTTCTTCGGCGGAAATCCCGGGACCGTCGTCGGAAATTTCGACGGCGACCCCGGCCGCGTGCGCGCGGACCGCCACTGTGATGCGGGCGCCGCCCGCATACTTGATGGCGTTATTGAGCAGTTCCCCCGCCATCTGGGCCAGCTCGGCGGGGTTGCAGGCGATATTCACCGCGGGACTGGGCGGTTCGCCCAGCAGGATCGAGGACCCACTTAGCCGCGCCGCGGGCCCCGCCCGTTCGGCTTCTTCCTGGAGGACCGGGTAAGGATCAATCACGGCTGGAAGCCCGTGCGGGGCAGCACCCCATGGCCCTCCGGCTGAGTCTTCGAAGGCCCGGTGCTCGGCCGCAGCCAGCCGCAGCACGCCGTCGAGGATCTCCTCCACACGTTCAAGTTCGGCGAGGACCCCGGCCGCCGCCTGGTGTTCCCTCGCTGTTTGGAGTTCAAGCTGCAACAAATCGATCCGCAACCGCAGCGCGCCCACGGGATTGCGCAATTGATGGGATGTGTCGGCAATCAGCTGGCGCTGTGAGTCGATGCTCTCGCTGACGGTCCGGGCCATCCTGGTGAAGGAACGGCTCAGTTCCCGCAGTTCCGGTGGCCCAGCCTCGGGGAGGTTCCCGGTCCGGCCCGTCGCCTCGAGCTCCGTTACCGCCGAATTCAGGCGGTGCACGGGACGCAGCACCCACCCCGTAACGCGGGCGGCACCGAGGAGGAGTACCGCAGCAAGGGCGGCCGCGGCCACGCCGACCAGGAGCCAGCGTTCCCGCAGCTTCTGCCGGGCGGCATCCAGGTTTACCTCCAGGACGGCCTCGCCAAGGACCTGGCTGGCGCTGCCGAAGGACCTGGAGATCACCTCGGAACCCGTTCCGAAAGGCTGGAGCGGAGCGAGCGTAGTGTCGTTGAGGTTCAGGTTCGCCCGGGCGAGCGCATCGCGGACGTCTGCCTGGTCCTCGCCCAGGCCGCCCGAGCGCAGCGTGCCCGACTGGAGGCGGATCAGGACCCCTTCCCCGTAGAGGTCCGAGTATCTGTCCATCTCGGCCTGCAGCTGCGTGGCATCGCCTCCGTCCGTTGCGGCGTCGAAGGCCACCTGCGCGAGGCGGTTAAGGGACGCCGCCCGGTTGATCTGGAGTTCCTGGGTGAGCTCCCGGCTGGCCGACGTCAGGATGGCGGTGGAGGCGAAGAAAACGATCAGGACCGACAGGACGCTCAGGATGCCGAGGACACGCAGCTTCACGCAGGATCCGCCTCGACCCGGTAGCCCACGCCGCGGACGTTGATGATGAAGCCGGGCATTTGGAGTTTCGCCCGCAGGCCTGTCAGGTGCACGTCAAGTGACCGGGAGGAGGCGAGGAACGCATCGCCCCACAGCGCGTCCAGGATCTGTTCCCGGGTGACCACCGAACCGGCGTGGCTGGCCAGAAGGGCGAGAAGGTCGAATTCGGTGGCGGTCAAGGGCAGGACCCTGGCGCCGATCGCCGCCACGCGCCGTTCCAGGTCCACTTCGAGTTCGCCCAGCATGATGTTCTGCTGCCTGCTTCCCTTGGTGCGGCCTGCCCGCCGGGTGACGGCCTCTATGCGGGCAAGGAGCTCCACGAGTTTCACCGGCTTGACGAGGTAGTCATCGGCCCCGGACCGCAGGCCGAGCACCACGCTGCGTTCGTCGTCGCGCGCTGTGAGGATCAGGATGGGGACCGGCGTGACCTGGCGAAGCTTCCGCAGGACCTCCAGGCCATCCATGTCGGGAAGTCCCAGATCGAGCAGGATGACCTCAAAGCGCCGGTGTTCCAGGAGCGCGTCAGCTCCGCGGGCTACCCGCGAGGCGGTGTGTCCGGCGGAAACCACGGCTGCGTCGAGGGCGGACGCCATGGCGTCGTCGTCCTCGACGATGAGCACATCCATGGCCTGTTCCTGTTCCGTTGACGGGGCAACTTCGATCTGCCCGCTGTGGAGATTATCCCCTGTACCGGCAAAACCTAAGGAACTGTTAGGAATTCCCCCTCCACGTAGGTTGTGCGGTGGATCACGAATAGCTTGGATGAGGCCCTCGGCGTGTGCGGAGGGACCGTCAATGTCGAGGAGGAACCATGGGCAACGTTGCCGTGGACAGCAAGGAAGTACGCCAGGGATCCGTGGCGACCCCGGCCAGGAAGGTTCAGCGATGAGCACCCAGCAAACCGAAATCCAGAGCGAGTCAGCCCAGACCCGCCGGGCCGTGAGCAACATCCTCAAGGGCTCGGCCGGCAACCTCGTGGAGTGGTACGACCTCTACGTCTACACCGTCTTTGCCGCCTATTTCCAGTCCCACTTCTTCAACTCCAAGGACGAGCTGCAGGCGGGCCTTGAGGCGATGGCCGTGTTCTCGACGTCTTTCCTGATGCGCCCCATCGGGGCCTGGTTCTTCGGCCGTTACGCGGACCGCAAGGGACGCAAGGCCGCGCTGACGCTCAGCGTGACGCTGATGTCCGCGGGCTCCTTTGCCATCGCGATCCTGCCCACCACCCAGCAGATCGGCGTGTGGGCGCTTTTGCTGCTGATCCTCGTTCGCCTGGTCCAGGGCTTCTCCGTGGGCGGCGAGTACGGCACCAGCGCCACCTACATGTCCGAGGCCGCCACGTCCAAGCGCCGCGGCTTCTTCTCCAGCTTCCAGTACGTCACCCTGATCGGCGGCCAGATGATGGCACTGCTGGTACTGGTCATCCTGCAGAACTTCATGCCCAAGGGCGACCTGACCGAGTGGGGCTGGCGAATCCCGTTCGCCATCGGCGGCGTGGCCGCGCTGGTGGTCCTCTGGCTGCGGCGCTCGATGGAGGAAACCGTCTCCGAGGAGCAGGTCCGTGCAGCCAGGGCGCCGCTCGCTCCCGGCGAAGCCCGGCCGGGCACCATGAAGCTGCTGTTCACCCAGTACTGGAAGCCCCTGCTAATCTGCATCGGCGTCACGCTCGGCGGCACGGTGGCGTTCTACACGTACACCAACTTCATCCTGAAGTTCATGAACGATACGTCCGGCATCGCCAAGACCGACACCTCAGTGATCAACTTCTGGGCGCTGTTCATCTTTATGCTGCTCCAGCCCGTGTACGGCATGATCTCGGACAAGGTGGGCCGCAAGCCGCTGCTGCTGTGGTTCGGCATCACCGGTGTCCTCTTCACCTGGCCGCTGCTCTCCACCCTGTCCAACACCAAGGACCCGTTCACCGCGTTCCTGCTCATGATGGGCGGCCTGCTTATCGTTGGCGGCTACACCTCCATCAACGCCCTGGTGAAGGCCGAGCTGTTCCCCGCTTCCATCCGCGCCCTCGGCGTTGGCCTGGGCTACGCGGTGGCCAACTCGCTCTTCGGTGGAACCGTCCCGCTGATCGGTGCGGCGTTCCAGAAGGCCGAGCGCGTGGACCTGTTCTTCACGTACGTCACGGTGGCCATCGCCATCTCGCTGGTGGTCTACGTGTTCGCGCTGCGGAACAAGAAGGCCACGCACCTGGACCGCGAACAGGGCGACGCGTGGTCACAGTCCCGCAAGGACGACGACAACGACAAGGACCTCGTGGACGCCTAGCGTCCAGGGCAACAGACACAGGAAGTACGACGGCGGGTGGCCGGCACTGCGGTTCCGTCCGGGACCGGGCCGGCCACCCGCCGTCGTACCTCACCCAGATCAGGACGCTCTCTCGGATCCTGCAGGAAAAACCCGGACGCTCTATCGCTCTCTTCAAGAAAGTGATAGAGCGTCCCTTGCTTTCCTGCGTTAAGTGAGAGAGCGTCCTGGTGGGAGGGCACTGGGCACCCGCCGTCGTCGGTTCTTCTGCGTCTGCCCTGCCGGCGCTCAGGCGGCCCTACTATATTGGGCCCTGTCAGCTGATCAACCTGTCAGCTGATCCAGCCGTTCGCGGGAGTGTGCACTCATGGCCAAGGAACTTGCAACCCAGCTCATCGAACAGCTCCAGGCTGCCGGCGTGCAGAGAATCTACGGAATCGTGGGGGACAGCCTCAACCCGATCGTGGACGCCGTCCGACAAACCGGAGGCTCGGGGCAAGGCGGGATCGACTGGATCCACGTCCGGCACGAAGAGGCTGCAGCCTTCGCCGCCGCGGCCGAAGCGCAGCTGACCGGCAATCTCGCGGTATGTGCCGGGTCCTGCGGCCCCGGAAACCTTCACCTGATTAACGGCCTCTACGACGCGAACCGGTCCGGAGCCCCGGTGCTGGCCATCGCCTCGCACATCCCCAGCAAGCAGATCGGCAGCGGTTACTTCCAGGAAACCCACCCTGACCGTCTCTTCAACGAATGTTCGGTGTATTCGGAGCTGGTCAGCACGGCCGAACAGGCGCCGCGCGTGCTGCACAGCGCCATTCAGCACGCGGTTGGCCTCGGGGGAGTCGCCGTCGTGACCCTCCCGGGCGATATCGCAGGCCTGGAAGCCACCGAGGCAATGCCGCTGCCCGCGACGTTCCGGCGGGCCACCCTGACCCCCGATCCCGTGAGCGTCCGGGAGCTGGCCGACGCGATCAACGCCGCCGGAAAGGTCGCCATCTTCGCCGGCGCCGGCGTCGAAGGGGCGCACGACGAGCTCGTGGCCCTCGCAGAACTGCTCAAGGCCCCCATCGGGCACACGCTCCGTGGGAAGGACTTTGTCCAGTACAACAACCCGTACGACATCGGCATGACCGGCCTGCTCGGCTACGGCGCCGCCGCCGAGGGCATCGAGGACGCAGACCTGCTTCTGCTCCTGGGCACCGACTTCCCCTACGACCAGTTCCTGCCGGAGACGCGCACGGCCCAGGTGGACCATGCAGCCCACAAGCTGGGGCGCCGGACGGACGTGGACATCGCGGTCCACGGCGACGTGCTGCCCACCATCGCGGCGCTGATGCCGCTGCTGGCGCCAAAAAAGAGCCGCCGCTTCCTCGACCGGATGCTGAAGAAACATGACCGGCTGATGAACAAGGCCGTGGGCGCCTACACGCGCAAGGTGGAGAAAAAGCAGCCGATCCACCCGGAGTACGCGGCCTCCCTGCTGGACCAGGTGGCGGCCGAAAACGCGATCTTCACGGCGGACACCGGGATGTGCAACGTGTGGACGGCACGGTACATCAACCCGTTGGGAACGCGCCGGCTGATCGGCTCCTACCTCCACGGGTCCATGGCCAACGCCCTGCCCCACGCCATCGGCGCTCAGCTCGCGTTCCCCGGACGCCAGGTGGTGTCGGTCTCCGGCGACGGCGGACTGTCGATGCTGCTGGGGGAACTCATCACGGTGGCGGCCCACAAGCTGCCGGTCAACGTGGTGGTTTTCAACAACTCGACGCTGGGCATGGTCAAGCTCGAGATGCTGGTGGACGGCCTCCCCGATTTCGGTGTTGACGTTCCCGACGCCGACTACGCCGCCGTCGCCCGGGCGCTGGGCTTCCACGCCGTCCGGGTCACGGACCCGGCCAGGATCGAGGCGGCCTACCGCGAGGCTTTCGCGCACCAGGGCCCGTCGCTGGTGGAACTGATCACCGATCCACATGCCCTGTCGCTTCCACCGAAGATCTCCGGATCGCAGGTTGTTGGCTTTGCCACCGCCATGTCCAAAGTGGTCCTGAACAGGGGTGCCGGCGAAGCCGTCAGCATGGCGCGGAGCAACCTCCGGAACATTCCCCGGAGCTAGGTTTCCATCACCTGGCCCGCCCGGCAACCGGGCCTGGCGAGACCAAAATGAATGCAAAGCGTGACCGTACAGGCATCGCCTGCCGCCGCCGTCGCTGTTTCACTGGGAGCAGGCGGGTTCCCGCCCGTGTCTGCCGGGGGAGGCAACTGGGATGTTTCGTTTTCAGCGCGCCATGGCGTTCGGTGCCCTGATGGGACTGGCAGCGTGTGCAGCGCCCGCCCCGCCGGAGCTGCTCACGGCCGACGGCGTCGAACGGGCTTCGGTGGACCGCGCGGCTTTCCCGGATGAACTGGCCACATTCCGGGACTCCGCCCTGAGGCTGGGCGACGCCCTCCTTGCCAGCGGGGAGGGGAACGTCGTCGCGTCGCCGGGCAGCCTGCTCATTGCCCTGGCCATGTTGCGGGCCGGTGCCTCGGGAGAAGCTGCCGCGGAGATGGATGCTGTGCTGGGACTTCCGGAGACGGACCGGGACGAGGCCAT
>DATFAE010000355.1:0-10788 GCA_035254945.1 Arthrobacter sp.
CTCGGGGTGCTCAACGCCCACCAGGGCGAAGTCGTTGATCTCGTGGACCACGTCCTGGCTGGGGTGGCCGGTGATCGCGGTCTTGTACTTGCGCGGCAGGTTGGACAGCAGCGGGTTGCCGATGAACCGCTCCCCCAGCTCGGCGATGAGCGGGGTGGGGTCGATGATCTCGTCCTTGGCGATGCCGGCCACCGGGGAGCCCAGGATGACGCGGGGCACGTCGCCGCAGGCCTCGGTGGTGGACAGGCCAACACCTTCCAGGCGGGTCCAGATCTCGGGGATGTCCTCCACGCGGATCCAGTGCAGCTGGATGTTCTGGCGGTCGGTGAGGTCGGCGGAATCCCGGGCGAAGTCCACGGAGATCTGGCCGATGACGCGCAGCTGCTCGGTGGTGAGCGCGCCGCCGTCGATCCTCACACGGAGCATGAAGTACTTGTCTTCGAGCTCGTGCGGCTCAAGCGTTGCGGTCTTGCCGCCGTCGATCCCGGGCTTGCGCTGGGTGTACAGGCCCCACCAGCGGAAGCGGCCGTGCAGGTCCTGCCCCGGGATGGAGTCGAAGCCCTCTTTGGAATAGATGGACTCGATACGCTCACGCACGTTAAGGCCGTCGTCTTCCTGTTTCCAGGTTTCGTTGGCATTCAGCGGGGTTTTGCCGTCCACTTTCCACTGGCCGTGGGGCTTGGCAGCGGGGCGGGATGGGCGAGCGGGGCGCTTGGCGGCAGCGGGGTCCGCGGACGCTCCGGCTAGAGCTGTATCAGTCATGCATCGACTGTAGGTCCCACCCGAATAGCGCCACAAAGGGTCCGGAAACGCTAAGTCACCTAGGGAAACATTTCGTCATGAACCGCCGGAGGGCCTTGAAGATGCCTTCCCGCTGTGCATCCCCGGGGGCTGCGGGAAGGCGCCGGCTAGTTCGCGGTTGCGGCGTCCTGGTGTCCCTTGGCGACGGCGGAGTCGTACCGTTCCAGCGCGATCTCGGCGAGCACGGGCGACGGCAGCAGCGGCTTGGTAATCAGGTCGGCCCCGGCTTTGGCGAGCTGGTCGTGGAAAAAGCCCGGCGCCAGCAGGTAGGACGCAATGACCACGCGGCCGCCCAGGTCAACAGCCCCCGCGGACTCCCCCGCCCCGGCACCCCCTTCAGCTTCCTCCCGAAGCATGGCGACGGCGTCGGGCACTGACGGCTTGGCCGAGGCACCATAGGCGGGCACAATCCGGTTGCTGCGGAGCTCACCGAGCTGCCTGGCGAGTTCCTCCACGCTGACCGCGGCGTTGGGGTTGGAGGAGCCGGCGGCGGCCAGGACGATGCTGTCACGGTCCGTGACGCCGGCCTCGCGGAGCCGCTGGTCCAGGAGTGCCGCGAGCCTGGGATCGGGGCCGAGCGGCGCGGCGGCCAGGCTGCCTGGGCGGCTCTTCACGGCCCGGGCGATGTCCACCTTGACGTGGTAGCCCACGCTCAGGAGCAGCGGCACCACAACGGCGGAGTCGCCGTCGGGCAGTCCTGCCACCACGTCCACGAGGTCCGGCTGCTGGACGTCGACATACGCCTCGCGCACGTCCAGTCCGGGGCGCAGGGCGGCGATGGCGTCGCGCAGGGCGTTGACCTCGGTGGCTCCCTGCGCGCTGGATGTCCCGTGGGCACAGGCGATCATGATCGGGCTGTTCATACCCGCTAGCGTAACGTTGGACCCGCCCTGTCCGCCCCCTTCAATACTGCCGGGATGCTCCATGACATTTCCTTTTGACATCGCCCTGGTATGGCTGGAGTTGGCCGGCGTCTTTTTCTTCGCGGTCTCCGGATCCCTGCTGGCGGCGCGGAAGCGGTTCGACCTCATCGGGTCCCTGCTCCTGGCCTCGCTGGTGTCGTTGGGCGGCGGAGTGATCCGCGACATCATCCTGGGCACCACCCCGGCCGCCTTCACCAACCCGGCGTACCTGGCACCTCCCGTACTGGCCACCGTTCTGGTCTATTTCCTGTTTTCCAGCGTTCAGCGGTTCACCTCCCTGCTGACCCTGTTCGACGCCGGCGGGCTGGCTCTGTTCTGCATCACCGGCACTGTGAAGGCCATCGGTTTCGGGATGAACCCCATTGCCGCCGTGCTCCTGGGCGTGACCACGGCCGTGGGCGGTGGCCTGCTGCGGGACATCACCGCCAACGAGGTGCCCCAGCTGTTCGATGCCCGCGACCTCTATGCGCTGCCGGCGTTCAGCGGCGCGACCCTGACCACCCTTCTGTGGGTGACCGGTACCTTCAACGCCCTGACCGCAGGCGCTGTGGCGGCAGTGGTGTTCACTTTCCGTGTCGTTGCCTGGCGCCGGTCGTGGTACGTTCCATTGGCTGTACACGGGTGGCACCGGCGGGGTGTAGAGGGCCCTGTTGGTCCCGGTGGCGGGACTGGTGGGACTGGTGGGGCTGGGGGCTCGTCGGGTGGCGGTCCGGCCGGTGGCGCCGGGGGCGGCTCGGGAGCACCCCGGGATTAGCTACGATATGACCATGACTGACATGTTCCTCGAGAAGTTCCGCGCGCTTGTTCCGAAGTATCTCGAAGACGAATGGCAGGAAGAAGACGGGCTGCCCGCCGATGAGCTTGATGCGGCCCTGGACGAGCACCAGTTCCAGATCCCGCTGGTCCTGCGCGAGTTCTACCTGGCCCTTGGCGGCTGCGAGGACCTGATGGAGGCGTACCACTACTTCTGGGATCCTGAGGAACTCGAAGTGGATGACGAAGGCTTCCTGATGTTCCTGGAGGACGAGGAAGAGCAGTTCACCTGGGGCTTCCGCGTGGGCGACCTCGGCGTCCCGGACCCCATCGTCTACCGCCGCAACAATGCCCGTGGCCAGTGGAAGTCTGAGGAAGGCACGTTCTCGGAATTTGTCTTCGACATGTTCGAGTGGGCGTTCAACGACGAGGAAGACTAGGGGCTTCGCGGCTCGGTGGTTCGCTCCGCTGCGGTCGCGGGGCACTTTGACACGGGCACGCCGTCAATCCAGCGCGGAATGCCCTTGCAGGGCGCCAAAGTGCCCCACGACGCTAATGGGCGGCGAAGGCTCCCTGCCTGCATAACTCCAGTACCGCCAACACCTCTGCCACCATCCGCTCCGGCTGATGGACGACGTCGTCATAGCCAAACCTGAGGCCGAGGCGGCCGCCAATCAGGGTGGCATTGTTGCGCTTGCGGTCCTTCTTAACCTGCCGTGGCTCCAAATGCGTACTGCCGTCGGCTTCCACCACGAGGCACTCCTCGATCAGGAAGTCCACCTCTCCCACTCCCGGAAGCTCTACGTGCCTGCGGACATGCAGCCCCGCCCGCCGGAAATGGTAGTTGGCCAGCACCTCCAGCACTGAATCCGCCCTGGGGATTACGTAGTCCAAAAGGGATCTGGCCCGGGCATTGCGGTTCCCAGGGAGCTTTCGCCGCAGGAAGTCCACCGTAACGTCTCCTCGCTGGGCCGCACACTGGACCATGACCAGTGCCTCCACCGCCGGCAGGCAGCGCAACGCATGAACGAGGACGTCGGCCAGGCCCGCCACTGGAAGCCATTTGTGCGGTGGATGCGTACATCGACCATGAATCAGCGTCCCGGGTGGGCTCTTCTTATGCCCGGGGCTCAGGTGCACAGAACCTGCGGTGTTCAGCGTCCAAAGCCGGTAGGTGGGGGCGGCCGACAGGCACGTCAGCAGTGCATTGTGCTGCAGCGCCAGACCGAGCACGTCCGCCTCCAACGGCAAGCTATAGACGCCCCGCCGGATCCTCACGATGCGCCCGGCGGCCAGCGCTTTGTTGAGGCAGGTCCGGGAAAATCCGGCCTTATGGAGCGTCGAGGTCCGGGCTGCGCTCCGCGGGGCAAGAAAACTCTCAATATCCATGGCTCCACGGTGCCCGCTGGCCACAACAGAGGGCAGATCGAAGCTGCGCCATGTGGATAATGCAGCCGTCGTGGGGCACTTCGACACGGACACGCCGTGACTCCAGCGCGGCATGCGCTTGCAACGGACGAATGTGCCCCACGACTGTTCGAAAAGCCTGTGACACGGACAGTAACAATTCACTTGCATCCTGTGACAAAGCTGTCATAGACTGTTCACGGATCCGCTAAACGCCTCCGGCGGGTCTGATGCGAACGGAGAAATAGCCCCGGTTCGATGCAACGTATGACTCGTATCGTTGCAGAGAATCGGGGCTATTCCGTTTTAAGCCAAAGGCCTGGCCGGGCGTTAACCCGGGCCAGGCCCCAACACACAAACTAGCTGGCGCGGTCCACCACAGCCAGGGCGAAGTTGGACAGCGACGACTTCACCACACCCTCCGGCAACGGTCCGAGAGCCTGGATGGCTTCGTCCGCCCAGCGGCGCGCAACCACCCAGGACTTAGCGGTGACGGGGTGCTCGCGGAGCCCCGCCACAGCGGCTGCCAGCGCGTCGTCTGAGGTCAGATCGCCGTCAATCAGCTTCAAAAGTTCGACGGCGGACTGGTCGCCATCCGATGCAGCCCGGCGCAGGAGCAGCACCGGCAGCGTGGGGACGCCTTCGCGGAGGTCGGTGCCCGGGGATTTGCCGGACTTAACCTTGATGCCGGTGACGTCGATGACGTCGTCAGCCAGCTGGAAGGCCACGCCCACCTTCTCGCCGTACTCCACCAGAACGTCCTCGTAAGCGGGATCGGCGCCGGCGAAGATGGCACCCAGCTGGCCGGAAGCAGCCACCAGGGAACCGGTCTTATCCGCGATGACGGAGAGGTAGTGCTCCACCGGATCTTCATCCGGACGCGGCCCAACGGTCTCGTGCAGCTGGCCCAGGCACAGGCGCTCGAACGTGCGGGCCTGGATGCCCAGGGCACGGGAGCCCAGCTCGGACACCAGGATGGAGGCGCGGGCGAAGATGAGGTCGCCGGTGAGGACAGCCACCGAGTTGCCCCAGACCTCGTGGGCCGTGGGGGCGCCGCGGCGGAACGGGGCCGAGTCCATCACGTCGTCGTGGTACAGCGTTGCCAGGTGGGTCAGTTCAACCACCACGGCGGCCTGCACCACGGCGGGCAGGGAAGCGTCGCCGAGGTGCGCGCACAGCAGCGTCAGCAGCGGCCGGATGCGCTTGCCGCCGGCCTCCACGAGGTGACGCGACGTTGCGTCAGCCAGGGGGTCCGAGTTGGCAATGGCTTCGCGCAGCTTCTTTTCCACCCGGGCCAGGTTGTTGGTGATCGCGGGGCCCAGCTCGGCGTCCTCCGCGATCGCCGCAAAGCCTGCGGGCAGCTGAAGTCCCGTGGCAATGGCGGTGGTATTGAGGCTGGGTTCGGAGTCCGGCAGGCCGTGCCCGGCGTGCGTCCAGCTGTGGTCTGCGGAGTTGGTCACGGGTTAACCCTAACTTTTTGTTGCGGATACCGCTGATTCGGGGCCGAGGGTGTATTGGATGTGGCCGGAACCAGCGACTCCAGGACGCGGATGGCCCGGTCCTCGAAGCCCTTCGCGGACGGATCGGTGAGGTTGGCGAGCAGCCGCACCACAAAGCGCATTAGCACGGGAATGGGCATCCCGGTCCGCAGCGCGAGCTTCATGACGGAGGGCTTGCCGATCAGCGCGGCAAATGCGCGGCCCAGCGTGAAGTGCGATCCCCACTGGCCCCGAACATAATCCGCGTAGCCGGAGAGGTGCGCATCGGCGTCGTACATTCCGCCCGCGGCATAGGAGCGCGACGAGGCGTCAATGATGAACTCCGCCGCGAACCGTGCCGACTCCATCGCGTAGGAGATGCCTTCGCCGTTGAACGGGGAGACCATGCCGCCGGCGTCGCCCAGGAGGAGCAGGCCGGGCGAGTAGTGCGGGGTGCGGTTGAAGCCCATGGGCAGCGCGGCGCCGCGGATTTCGCCCACCTGGTTTTCCGGGGTGAAGCCCCAGTCGGAGGGCATGCCGGCGGTCCATTCGCGCAGGACCTGCTTGTAGTCGAGCTTGCCGAAATCCTTGGAGGAGTTCAGGATGCCCAGGCCCACGTTGGAGGTGCCGTCGCCGACGCCGAACACCCAGCCATAGCCGGGGAGCAGTTTTCCGTCGCGGCCGGGGAGCTCCAGCCAGCCCTCCATCCAGTCGTCGTCGTGCCGGGGCGAGGTGAAGTAGGTGCGGACGGCGACGCCGAGGGGCCGGTCGTCGCGCTTCTGGATGCCCAGCGACACGGCGGTGCGGGTGGAGTTGCCATCCGCGGCGAGTACGACGTCGGCGCTGAACTCGCGCGTCTCCCCCGTCTTGCGGCCGGACTCGTCCAGGAGCGCTGCGCGGACTCCGGTCACGCGTCCGTCTTCCGCACGGAGGGCTTCAGTGACGCTGTGCCGCTCGAGGATTTCGGCGCCGGCAGCCTGTGCATGGCGGGCGAGTTCCTCGTCGAAGCCAAGGCGCGTGCGGATCAGGCCGTACTGCGGAAAGTCGGAGACCTCGGGCCAGGGCAGCTCAATGGTGCGGCCGCCGGCAATCAGGCGCAGGCCCTTGTTCCGGCGCCAGCCGTCCGTTTCGGGATGCGACAGTCCGAGCTTCTGGATTTCGCGGACCGCCCGCGGGGTAAGGCCGTCGCCGCAGACCTTCTCGCGCGGAAAGCTGGTCTTCTCCAGGACCGTGACGTCGACTCCGGCCTTGGCAAGGTAATACGCGGCGGTGGAGCCGGCCGGCCCCGCGCCGACAATCAGTACATTCACGCCGTTCAGCGGACGATGTTGCGGCGGAGCTTTGCCACGGGGCCCTTGTTTGCGGCGATGGCGGCCGCTGCTCCGTCAGCGCTGGAGTCGGCCGGTTTGGTGGCCCGGTGGATGGCCACGATCCCGCCCGTGAGGTTGCGGTAGGTGACCTTTTCCCAGCCGGATTCCTGCAGCCACGCGGCCAGGTGGTCCTGGTCCGGCCAGGCGCGGATGGATTCGGCGAGGTAGACGTACGCGTCCGGGTTGGAGGCTACCTTCACGGCGATGGCGGGCAAGGCACGCATGAGGTATTCGGTGTACATGGTCCGCCAGAGCGGAACCACGGGCTGGGAGAACTCGGCGATGACCAGCTTGCCGCCGGGCTTGGTGACGCGGAGCATCTCGGCCAGGGCCTTCTTCGGCTCGTTGACGTTACGCAGGCCGAAAGAGATGGTGCTGGCGTCGAAGGAGTTGTCCGCGAACGGCAGGTTGGTGGCGTCCCCGGCAACGAAGTTGATGTCCGGGCGGCGGCGCTTGCCCACCTTGAGCATTCCAAGAGAAAAGTCGCAGGCCACCACGTCTATGCCGGCATCGGCATATGGCTCGCTGGAAGTGCCGGTTCCGGCGGCCAGGTCCAGTACCCGCTGGCCCCTCGTGACTTCCATGGCTTCCACCACAACCTTGCGCCAGCGGCGGGTCTGCCCCATGGAGAGGACATCGTTGACGACATCGTATTTAGGTGCGACGTCGTCAAACATCGTGGCTACTTCGTCCGGACGCTTATCCAAGGATGCTCGGTTCACTCAGCCATTGTCTCAAATGTTCTGCAGGCCCCCTAACCACGGGCGGTTCCCGGGGCCGGCGGCCGGTTACTGGGAGTCCCTGCGCCCGGGAGTACTGTTATCTCATCATGACGAGCACGTTCCGCACCGGCGTTATCAAGACCTTGACAGTCCCCCTGGATGGAAACGCATCTCCCGGGGGGCTGCCTCAGTTTCTGGTCCGGGACGACGTCCTCTGCTGGACCCGCCGCGAGGCCGGACTGGTGGGCTTCGGCGAGATCGCCCGGTTCACCGCCACGGGCCCCGAGCGCTTCCTCGAGGCCGACATCTGGTGGCGCCACCTGGTCCTGGAGGCGGAGATCACGGATTCCGTGGAACTGCCCGGCACCGGCCCGGTGGCTTTCGGCTCGTTCGCGTTCTCCAAGAAATCCGCCCATGAGTCCCGGCTGATCGTGCCGGAAATCGTGGTGGGCGTCCGGGACGGCCGCTACTGGGTCACCCAATTGACGTTCGACGACGGCGCGCTCACCGAGGCGGGCGCCCTCGCCGCCCTGGACCGCTGGCTCAGCGGCGGCAACTCCGTTTCCGACCGCACGCAAGGTGACGGACCGACGTCGGCAGCCCCCGCTCCGTCCTTGGCCGGCGGGCCCTCCGTGGGCACCGCCGGGGACGGCACCTTCCCTGCCGGTTCCGCGAAGGCGGGTCACGCCGTCGTACGTCCTTTGCCCCTGGCTGCCGGCGCGACGCTGCACACGGGGTCGCTGAGCGAAGAGGACTGGATGGCCGCCGTCGCCGCAGGCGTCGAGGAGATCCGTACGGGGGCGCTGGAAAAGCTTGTGCTGGCGCGGGACATCGTGGCCACCGTCCCCACCGGCGTGAATGCCGCCCGGGTGCTGCGGGAACTGTCGGCCCGGTACCGCGAATGCTGGACGTACGGGGTGGACGGGCTCGTGGGAGCCACGCCCGAGATGCTGATCCAGGTGGAGGGCCGCACCGCCCAGGCGCGTGTGCTGGCCGGGACCCTGGACCGCCGCGACGCGCATGGCGAGGCCGGCATCCCGATGGATTACGCGGAGCGCGTACTGGCAGGGTCGGAGAAACAGCGGCACGAGCACGAGATCGCCATCCAGTCGCTCACCTCGCAGCTGGCGCCTTTTTCCGAGGCCATGAACGCGCACGACGAACCATTCATCCTGGAGCTGCCCAACGTGTGGCACCTGGCGTCGGACGTGAAGGCGGAGCTGGCCGAGGTGGAGGGCCATGTCCCCACCTGCCTGGCCCTGATCAACGCGCTGCACCCGACGGCCGCTGTCTGCGGGACGCCCACGCTGGTGGCCGGTGCGCTGATCCGCAAGCTTGAGCACCTGGACCGCGGGCCGTATGCCGGGCCCGTCGGGTGGCTGGACGCTGCGGGCAACGGCGAGTGGGGCATTGCGCTGCGCGGGGCCGTGATCGAATCGCCGGATACTGTTCGCCTGTATGCCGGCTGCGGCATAGTGGACGGATCCCAGCCCGAGGCCGAACTTGCGGAGACATGGGCGAAGTTCCGGCCGATGCTGGAGTCGCTGGGGATCAGCAGCTAGCGCCCCCCCTCCCCAACCCGGTAGCTACAGGTGTCGTTGTGGGGGCTCGAAACGACATCTGCTGCTACCCGGTTCGGCGGAGTGTCCGGAATCGCAGACACCTTCCCCTCGCCTAGGCTTGAAATCAGGGGTAGTTTAGTTATCCAATAGTGAAACTAAGTTTCCTGTGATGCACATCTCATATTCGGCGCTACACTATGAACCGATTTAGTACCGCATACCCCTGCAACAAAAGGTAAGAAATATGCAGCTCAAGTCCCTGGCCACGGCCAAAATGACCGCCAAGGCAGCAGCAATCTTCGCCGCCGGCGCCCTCACCCTCACAGCCTGCGGCGGCGGAAGCTCCACTCCGGCAGCCTCCGAAGGCGGCATCCAGCTCATCAACGCAGGCAAGCTCACGGTCTGCTCGGACGTCCCCTACGAGCCGTTCGAATTCCAGAAGGACGGCAAGACGGTCGGCTTCGACATGGACATCGCCGCCGAGGTTGCCAAGGACCTCAAAGCCGAACTGAGCGTGGTGGACAGCTCCTTCGAAGCGATCGAGACCGGCACGGCGCTCACCCAATGCGACGTCTCCATCTCCTCGATCTCCATCACGGACACACGCAAGTCCGTCATGGACTTCTCCACCCCGTACCTGGACGACGACCTGGCCCTCGTAGCCAGCGAGGACTCCGGCATCAAGGGCCTGGACGACGCCAAGGGCAAGAAGGTCGGAGTGCAGCAGGCCACCACCGGCGCCGACTACGCAGCGGAAAAGGGCCTCGACGCCCAGCAGTTCGAGGACACCGGCCTCCTGGTCCAGGCCCTGCAGGCCGGGACCATCGACGCAGCCCTGGGAAACCAGTCGGTCCTGGGCTACGCCATCAAGGATGAACCCAAGTTCAAGGCAGTTGAGAAGTTCGCCACCGGTGAGCAGCTGGGCATCTCCATCAAAAAGGGCAACACCGCCATGGCCGAAAAGGTCAACGGGACGCTCAAGCGCCTGACCGATGACGGCACCCTCAAGAAGTTCGAGACCACCTGGTTCGGCGAGGTCGCCAAGTAGCCAGCGCTTCGGCCCCAGCCTGCTGGGGGTCGACGCCGCCCTGAGAACCACGCCGCCGGGGCCCCGGACACGCTGTACCGCAGTACGTCCGGGGCCTCAGCCACGCACTACGAATGTGAGCACCCCATGGCAATGACCGCACGTCAACGGGCCAGAGTGAGCCTGTATGTCCAGATCGGCATCTTCATTGTGGCCGTGGTCGCGCTGGTCCTGGCCACCGACTGGAAAACCATCGGTAACAGCGTCTTCAACTTCGGCAAGATCGGCCCGATGTTCCCGGACATCTTCCTGGTGGGCCTCAAAAACACCCTGATCTACACCTTCCTCGGTTTCGCGGTGGGCCTCACCGGCGGCCTGCTGCTGGCCCTGATGAAGCTCTCCAGCTTCCCGCTCTACCGCTGGATAGCCACCGGCTACATTGAGTTCTTCCGCGGGATCCCGGCGCTGCTGGTCTTCATCGCCTTCGGTTACGGCGTCCCCCTGGCGTTCGGCGTCCAGTGGAACGTCACCATCATCGTGATGATCTCACTGGGTATGGTGGCTGCGGCATATATCGCCGAGACCCTGCGGGCCGGCCTGCAGGCAGTGCCCAAGGGCCAGCTCGAAGCAGCCCGTTCGCTGGGCATGCCGCAGTGGCGTGCCATGGTGTCCATCGTGATTCCGCAGGCGTTCAAGATCGTCCTGCCGCCCCTGACGAACGAA
This sequence comes from Arthrobacter sp., assembly GCA_035254945.1. GTDB lineage: Bacteria > Actinomycetota > Actinomycetes > Actinomycetales > Micrococcaceae > Arthrobacter. The sequence continues at coordinate 10,767 of DATFAE010000355.1, forward strand.
GTCATCCTGCTGACGAAGGACT
>DATFAE010000356.1:0-23369 GCA_035254945.1 Arthrobacter sp.
GTGACGGCATTGCCGAATCCGCAGTCGGCGGAGACCTGGTCGATCGACAGGTCGGTGGTTTCGAGCAGCCGCCGCGCAGCGTCCAGGCGGCGGGCACGGATCCAGGCTGCCGGCGTCGTCCCCGTTGCTGCCCGGAAAGCACGGACAAAGGTGCGGCGGCTCAAATGCGCCTGGGCCGCGAGCCGGTCAATGGTGAGGGGTTCACCCAGGCGGCCGAGCGCCCATTCAAGCAGCCGCGAGATCGGGTCATCAGTGGAGCGTTCCGGCACCGGGCGCTCGATGTACTGTGCCTGGCCGCCTTCACGGTGCGGAGCGATGACCAGGCTGCGTGCCACCTTGTTCGCTGCTTCCGCCCCCAGCCGGGAGCGCACCACGTGCAGGCAGGCGTCCAACGCAGAAGCGGTTCCGGCCGAGGTCAGGACGTCTCCGTGGTCGATATAGAGCACGGACTGATCCAGTGGGACATCGGGGTGCCGCACCGCCAGGGAATCAAATGCCTGCCAATGCGTGACGGCCCGGCGCCCCGCGAGCAGCCCCGCGTCCGCCACCGGGATCGCACCAAGGCACAGTCCCAGAATCGGCACGCTCCGGGCGTGCGCCCTTTGGAGCACCTGCCGGAGCGCATCAGTGAGCATCCGCCCGTCGTCGAACCACGACGGCACCACCACGATGTCCGCCTCTTCCGCGGCCTCGGGACCCCTCACCTCGCCCAGCCGGTAGCCTTCAGCGGTTGTAATCCCGCCTGCCTGGTCAGAAAAGAGAACCGTCTCCCACCCGGCAAGGCCCTGGCGGGCTACCTCGTCAAAAACCATCTGCGGAACGGCAAGGTGGAACATCGTTGCCCCGTTGAAGGCGTAGACCGCGGTCCTCATCCTGCACCTCTTCGTTCTATTGGCCCGATTCCATCGTATATCTGCCTTCGTGCCACTGTTGGAACGCGCCGGCAGCGGGAAGACTGGAAAAGTTGCCAGAAGGCAGCCAAAAGAACCAACAGGGAGAACCAAGAACATGACCAGCCCCCGCCGCGCCCTCATCCTCATCGACGTGCAACAGCAGTACTTCGGCGGCCCGCTCGAGATCCAGTACCCGCCCCACCAGGAGTCGCTGCCCACTATTGCCCGGGCAGTGGACGCTGCCACCGCCGCCGGCATTCCCATCGCCGTGATTCAGCACTCCGCCGGTGTTGGTGCGCCGGTCTTTGCGCCCGGCACACCGGAGTTCGACGTTCACCCGGAAATTGAACGCCGCAAGACCGCCGCCTGGAAGTCAGTGGTCAAGCAGTACGGGTCCGTGTACGCCGGCACGGACCTCGCCGACTGGCTGCGCCAGCACGACGTCGACACCGTCACCCTGGTGGGCTACATGACCAACAACTGCGTGCTCGCCTCAGCCGTGGAGGCAGAGTTCCTCGGCTTCAGCACCGAGGTCCTCTCAGACGCCACCGGCGCCATCAACCTCGCCAACGGCGCAGGCTTCGCCGATGCAATGACGGTCCACACGACACTCCTGACGCTGCTGAATTCGAACTGGGCGGCGGTGGCGGATACCGCTGCTTGGGTCGAGGCGCTGGACAGTCGGCAGCCTCTGACCCGGAGTGACCTTGGCAGCTCCGCGGTGGCCGGCGCCGAGCTGGTCCCCCAGGTATAACCAAGCCCAACGATTCCCAAGGACATATCGAATGAAGTGGATTCTTCTCGCCGGCGCGATCCTAAGTGAGGTGGCCGCATCCCTTTCCTTAAAAGCGGCCCTGGATAATCCCGCTTTCTTTGTGGTGGTTGTTGTCGGTTACACCGCTTCCTTCGGCTTCCTCGCCGGAGTCCTCCGAAAAGGCCTGGGCCTCGGGGTTGCGTATGGCATCTGGGCTGCACTGGGAGTAACACTCACCGTGTTGCTGGCCGCCATCATTTTCGGCGAAACACTGACCCCGATGATGCTGATCGGAGTCGCCATGGTCATCGGCGGGGTGCTGTGTGTTGAACTCGGGTCGCACAAGGAGCCGGCACAAGAACCGGCACACGAGATGGCCCGCTCGTGATGTGGCTGATGCTGGCGGGGGCCATCCTCACCGAGGTGACAGCCACCTTGTGCCTGCGTGTCGCGTCCACTGGCAAGCGCCGCTGGTACTTGCCGGTCGGCGTCGGGTACTTCCTGGCGTTCACCCTCCTCACCCTGACCCTGGACCAGGGAATGAGCCTGGGGGTTGCGTACGGCACCTGGGCCGCCGCCGGCGTCGCACTGACCGCGCTGGGAAGCCGCGTCTTCTTCAAGGAGAGGATCACGCCAGTCATGATGCTGGGGCTCGGCCTCATCATCGGCGGCGTCCTGCTCATTGAGCTGGGCGCTACCCACTGACCCGTCAACAAAAAACGCCCGGCCGGTGAATCCAGCCGGGCGTCATTCGCCTCAGATTGAGGAAAATTAGTGCGCTTTAGGGGTGTTCCTTTGGTGCCTTAGGAGCCGGCGAAGGGGCCCACAGCATCCGGGCCACGGTGGTTACTCGAGGTGGACGGGCCGGGCTGCGCCGGCCACGGCCTGCTTGCCCCGGAAGAACCAGGCCAGCAGCACCGTGCCGAGCACGGCGATCGCAGTGGACACCATGGCCAGCGCCGGCACCAGCGGCAGAACAACAAAGACGACGACGGCGCCCACCGCCAGGGCGATCACCGTGGTGCGCGGCTGCTTCATGGCCACGATGGCCTGCACCAGCACTGCCCCGATAACGGCCGGCAGGACATACAGCCGGGTCACGTTCATAACACTGGGAGGGACGACGCTGATGAGCCAGCTGCCCAGCAGCCCCACGAGGATAGCCAGGGACGCCAGGTGGACGGCGGCGGCACCGCAGATGGCGACGACGGCCGCGAGCTGGCCGCGCTTGGTGCCGGCCTTCGCACCGATGTTGGTCTGGGCTATGAGGGCCGCGGGCAGCAGCTTGTTGGAGATGTTGCCGATCATGAACGCCTGGTACATCGCCGCCGGACCCAGGATCGGGTAGTACGTCAGCGGCTCCACGATCCAGATGATCCCGAACGTGGCCGCCACGGCCGCGAACGCCACCCAAAGCTGGGCGGGGGCAATGTCCAGTCCGCCGGCGAAGACGAGGTAGAGCGGGCCGGCGACGGACACCAGCAGGCCGGCGATCATGGTGATCCGGCCCCAGCGCGAGGTAGTGCGGTCGAACTCGCCCATGGCGAGATCGGTGGAAGCGGGTGCGGTGGTGGTGGTCATGTCAGTGTTCCTTTGCGTTGCTTGCTGGTCCGGTGGTTGGGGAGACTCGGGAGCCGGTCACGCGGCAAGGACGCCGCCGGAGGCCAGGAAGGCGGTGCCGAGGGCGGCAACGATGGAAATGCCCAGGCCCCATTCCCGCAGCCAGCTCCTGCCCGTGACCTTGGCAAGCAGCAGGCACAGGCTCATGACGGCGGCGGACGCGGCGAAGGCTGCGATGTGCGTGGCCGACTTCGGGAGTTCCGACAGGCCGAGGCACGCGAACGCACCGATGAGGGCGCCCGCCGGGACGATGGCCATGGCGGCCGGGTTGAGGGCCCGGACCTTGGCGTCGCCGCGCCGGAGCAGCGGGGTGAGGATGAGCGTGGCGATCATCCACATGGCCCCGCCGATGCTCATGGCGAAGAACGCCACCGCAAACACGCTCTGGGTGTAGCTCGAATCGCCCAGCTTGGCCCCCATGGTTCCGGCCGCGATGCCTGCGGCGGAGACGTCGTAGGCGGCCGAGCCGATCAGCCCGATCCGGGACAGCACCGCCGGTGCCCCGAAGAGGGCCAGCAGCGCGATGGCCACGAGTGCGACGGCGAGCGACGGGCCGATCGCCGAGACGGCGCCGGAGCGGAACGACGTCTTGATGTCCTCCGGCGTCATCTCCACCGCGGGAGCCGCCCGGCGGACCGCGCGAAGGAAGATCAGCGACTGCACCACGATCACGCCGAAAACTCCGGCGACGCAGATCCAGAGGACCGGGGTGTTGGCGATGGCAAGGATGTCCGTGGAGCCGTTCGGTGCCATGGGTACGTGCATGGGAACCTCCTGTTCAAGCCCGCTGCGGGTCCCGGGCTGCTGACGCGGCCGGCCTCTCCAGACAGGGGCGGAAATCTGAACCTTCAAGACCGGATCGGCCAGCAGGTATGCATTACTGTGTGTCGCCGACCACACGGAACGCAATGGTTGACGGAATCAGCCAAAATTTTGGCGGGATCAGTTATGAACCCGCTCGTTGCCAGGAGCCCCTACCCCGCGGCTGTTCCGTTGCTGCAGACTTCAGGGACGGATCAACCGCACGCAAAAGGAGCACCATGTCTGACACCATCGGCAACCTGTCCGCCGTCGAGCTCACCGCCGCCATCCGGAACAGGGAGCTCTCGGCCCGGGAGGCCCTGGCCGCCCACATGGAGCGGATCGCGGACGTGAACCCCATGCTCAACGCCGTGGTGACCCTGGACACCGAAGGTGCGGAGAAGCTGGCCGCCAGGGCGGACGACGTCACGGCGTCCGGCGCCGAGCTGCCGCCGCTCCACGGGCTGCCGATGACCCACAAGGACACGAACAACACCGCTGGTATGCGCACCACGCAGGGGTCGCTGGTGCTGAAGGACTTCGTTCCCGACGCCGATGACCTGATCGTCGCCCGGCTCAAGGCGGCCGGGGTGGTGAGTACCGGAAAGTCGAACGTGCCGGAATTCGGCGCCGGCTCACACACCTTCAACGAGCTCTTCGGCACCACCACGAATCCCTACGCGCCCACGCTCAGCGCCGGCGGCAGCAGCGGCGGGGTGGCCGCCGCCGTCGGCTCCCGGGTGCAGGCAATCGGCGACGGCAGCGATATGGGCGGGTCGCTGCGGATCCCGGCGTCGTTCTGCAACATTGTGGGGTTCCGCCCCTCGCAGGCCGTGATCCCCATGCCGTCGGACCAGAATTCGTATGCCTGGCTTGGCCGCACCGGTCCGATGGCCCGCACAGTGGAGGACATTGCCCTGTTCATGTCCGCCACGGCCGGTTCCGACCCGCGTGTTCCGTACCCGCAGGGCCTGGACCCTGCCGTGTTCCGTTCGCGGCTCGAGACGGACATGAGCGGTGTGCGGATCGGCTGGTCCCGCGATTTCGGGATCGGCGTGCCGGTGGAGCCGGAGATCCTGGAGCACCTGGAACGGCAGCTCGCAGTGTTCGAGGACCTGGGCGCCGTGGTGGAGGAAGCCACGCCGGACTTCCGGGACGCCGACCTCGTGTTCGGCAACACCCGGGCACTGGACTTCGCTGCGGGGCTGGGCACCCTGGTGGAACAGCACGGCGAGCTGATCAAGCCCGAGGTCCGGTGGAACGTGGCCAAAGGGCTGGCCCTGACCGCGGAGGACATTATCGCCACCAATGCTGCCCGCACCCGCCTGGAGCGGAGGGTCCAAGCATTCTTCAGCCGGTACGACCTCTTCGCCAGCCCCTGCGCCCAGGTGCTGCCGTTTGATGCTTCCCTCAGGTATCCGCAGGAGGTGGCCGGAGTCCGGTCCGAGACGTACCTCGACTGGATGCGCTCGGCCTGCCTGCTTTCGGCCACGGGTCTGCCGGTGCTGAGCGTGCCAGCCGGGTTCAGCGCGGCCGGGCTGCCCATCGGGCTGCAGCTGGCCTCAACCCACTACACAGACATGCAGCTGCTGCGCTGGGGGCGGGCGTTCGAGCAGCAGACGGGCTACGCCGCCGTCGCCCCCACACTGGCTGGCCTCAAGCAGCCCGCATAACCCGGCCGCCGCGTTTGCGGGCCTCCAGCAGCACCGAGACGTCCACCGCCGTCGCGTTGGCTGCCCAGTCCGAAACGGTAATGAAGCGGTAGAGGGAGGGCAGGTCCGCGACCGTCACGTCGGCCACGATCTGGTAACCGCCAGCGATCGCGGCGGCGTACCGGACGGCCGGCATGCGGGCCAGGGCCTTGCCCAGCTGCTCCACGTGGTTTGGCGCGGCCCGGATCCACAGCAGGGCCTCGACGGCGAGCCCGAGTGCCGCCGGCTCCACCACCACGCGCAGCTGGACCTGGTTGTTGGCCAACAGCCATTCGCAGCGGCGGCGGGCCGTGGCTTCGGAGACCCCTACCCGGCGGGCCAGTGCCTCGAAGCTGATCCGACCATCGGCGCAGAGGGCTTCCACCAGCTCGGTATCCTGCCGGTTCAGGTCCTGCCTGGATGCAAACACACCCGCGTCCGAGGCGACCGGCGAGCGCAGCGCGTCCGCCTGCTCGGCAGTGAGCATCTCCGGCCGCCAGCCCTGTATGGTGCGGAAGTAGCGCAGTACAGAGTAGCTCACTGAGTGCTGCAGCCCGATGGTCGAGGGCAGTTCGTCGGTGAGGATATCCCCCATCCGGTCCCGGTCCGTCAGGATCTCGGCCACGCAGTCGCCGCTGCCGGTGATGGTGTAGACGAACGTGCTGTCCGGCCGCTGCGCCAGCGACTGGGCTGCGGCGCGGGCAGTGCCCGGAGTGCAGCGCATCTCCACGAGCATGGACGCCGGGTGGGGCCGCACGGCAGCCACCGCCACCACTCCCGATTCGAGCAGCTGGGCACCGCGCCGTGCCACGGTCCGCTCCGCTTCCCCGAGTACCGCTGCCATCTTCCGCCACGGGCACCGCGGGTCCAGTTGCAGGGCGGCCACGATCTGCCGCTCCAGTGAATCCAACAGCATCATCCGCACACCGGCCTTCCCTTTATTGCTCCCTTGCATCTGACTGGACTCCTTAGTTGCGGCTGCGGCGTCCGGACCGGGCGGCAAAGGAATCCAGTGCGTCCAGGATTTCATCACTGCGCCAGTGCCGACCGCGCTTGAACTTATCAAATCCCTCCACGACGCCAGCCTCCTCCAGTACCTGCATTTGGCGCCAGATCGTGGGCCCGGACAGCCCAAGCCGGTCTTCCAGAAGCTTTGCGTTGACGACAGGCTGGCGGGCCAGGACGTCGGTGATCTTCCAGGCTGCGGCGTCCTTCCTGGCCTTGATGCAGTCCTTCCACCGTTCCCTGGCAGCGGCGATGTCTCCGGCGAGCTGGCGGCCGTTGTCGATGGCCCGGAAGGTTGCCTCCGCGGTGAGCAGGATGATCCGGCCCGGGTCCCCTTCCCGGTACGCGGTCAAGGCGTCGTGGTAGCCGGTGACGTCGTTGAGCAGCCCGGCGGACACCGGTACGGTGACTGTTCTGGTCAGGCCCTTACTGCGAAGCATGGCATGCAGCAGGGCGCGGCCGGTACGTCCGTTGCCGTCGGTGAACGGGTGGATGGTCTCAAACTGTGCGTGGGCGATGGCGGCCTGGGCCAGGATCTGGATGTCGTTCCGGCCGGCGTAGCCCATCAGGTCGTCCATGAGTTTGGGCACCCGTTTGGCGTCGGGGGCGACGAACTCAGCACCCATCGGGCTGACACTGGAGGTGCCGATCCACACCGGCTCGTCGCGCCAGTGGCCGGCGCCTTCCGGGTGGGCGTGCCGCATCAGGGCTCGGTGCATCTCGAGGATGGTCCCGGTGTCCAAGGAGTCCGCCGCGGCGAGTGCCGCGTTCATGGCGGCGACATTGTCAACGACCAAAGTTGCGTTGCGCTTGGAGTCATCGCCCAGTTCCGCCATGCCGATGCTTCGTGCGTCGGCTGTGACGTTTTCGATCTGGGACGAGGAGACGGACTCGGCGCGAAGCAGGATGGCGGAGAAGGGCGCGACGCCGTCGCCGAACTGATGGTCGAAGTCGCGGATGGCCAAGGCTGCATCCTCAGCAACTGCGGTTACTTCTCCGGAGGGCGTGTAGGAGATCTCCGCGATGAAGGGCGGAATGGCTGCCTTGTACGGAACGTACGGCGTCTCGGTCATGAAGCGCCGTCCGGAGCCTACCTTGCTCTCCCACTGCAGCGGTTCCCAGTCCAGCGGCGGCCAGCCGCCGGTGTTGCCCGCGGGGCTCTCGCCCCAGGTGATGACCGCCTCAGGGCGGGATTTGAAGCTGTACTCGCGGGCCGCGCTGCGGGGCTGTTCCACGGATCTCCCAGGTGAAAGTGTGAACTTCGATCCACCCTGCTTTCAGATGCGGCGAAAGTGAAAGGACAATGCATAACTATTGCAGTTAAAACGAGAAGTGAAAAAGATCCGAGTCCAAGAGTTCCAGCTCGTCGGGGCCGGGCTGGCTTGACGGAACGTGGCCTAGCTGGGGCGCTCTCGCAGGGGCGCAGCCGCGGCTTAAGGAACCAGGCCGCGTTGACGTAACAGGCGTCACGTTCTATTGTTGATGAAACGATTCAAGGGAAAGGGCTTTCCAAGCTCTTGAACCAGTCACGGTCACGCTGACCATCCGGAACAGAACAACTCCGGTTCCTTGCCGATGACGACGAAGGAATACATCGAAATGAGCACCACCCGCGGGACCACCCGCCCCATCCCCGAAACAGAAAGTGGACGCCGGGATCCGAAGAAAGCCGCCATGAGCGGCTGGATCGGAAGCGCGCTTGAGTACTACGACTTCGCGCTGTACTCACTGGCCGCGACGCTCATCTTCCCCGCCATTTTCTTCCCGACAGAGAACCCGACAGTGGCGATCATCGCCTCGCTCGCGACCTATGCGGTGGGGTATGTCTCCCGTCCGATTGGCGCCGTTGTCCTGGGCGCGTACGGGGACAGGCACGGCCGCAAGCAGGTGCTGGTCTTTGCCATGCTGCTGATGGGCTTCGCCACCTTCGCGGTGGGACTCCTGCCCACCTACGGCCAGGTGGGCATCCTGGCACCGGTCCTGCTGGTGATCCTCCGGCTGATCCAGGGGTTCGCAGTGGCAGGTGAACTCGGCGGCGCCAGCGCGATGATCGTGGAGCACTCCCCCGATGCCCGGCGCGGCTTCTTTGCAAGCTTCAGCCTGCAGGGCACGCAGGTCGGATCGATCCTGGCCACCGCCGTCCTGCTTCCGCTCTCCGCCCTGCTCCCGGCCGACCAGTTCCAGGCCTGGGGCTGGCGGATCCCGTTCCTGCTCAGCGCCTTCGTGATCCTGGCCGGCTACTTCATTCGCCGCCGCGTGCAGGAGCCGCCCGCCTATCTGGCACAGTCAGATAAGGGCAAGGCGAAGCCCCGGTTCCCACTCACTGACCTCCTGCGCTCCTACCCGTGGATCCTGGTCCGCTGTGTCCTGATGACGTTCACCAACGTGATTGGCATGGCGACGCTCATCTTTGGTGTGTCCTATGCGACCCAGAAGGGCTACGGCATTGGCTTCTCCAGCAGCGAATTCCTGTGGGTGACCCTCGTGGCCAACATCGCGGCCGTTGCGACCATCCCGCTGTTCGGCGGCCTGTCCGACAAAATCGGCCGGCGCATGCTGATGGTGGCCGGCGGCATCGGCGGCGGCCTGCTGGCGGGCGGATACCTGTGGGCCATCGAGCAAAAGAGCCTCGCACTGGTCTTCGTGTGCATCGTCATTGTGCAGGGCATCTTCTTCCAGATGTGGAACGCAACCTTCGCCACGTTCTTCCAGGAGCAGTTCCCCATGCGGATCCGGGTGACCGGGTTCGCGGTGTCGCAGAACCTGGGCCTCATGATCGCCTCGTTCTTCCCGAGCATCTTCACGGCCGTCGCTCCCCCCGGGACGGCAAACGTTCCCCTCGTCATCGGGCTGACCACGTTCGGCATCTGCGTGGTTGCGGCACTGGCTACCCTCCTGTCCCCCGACACCAGGGGCAAGTCACTCGAGGACCTCGAGGCCCGCGAGGCCGACGCGCCGGCAGTGACCGAAGCGCAGGAGCGCGAGACCGTCGGAGCCATCGCAAACAAGTAGCCCCCTTGCGGAACGCATACGCAAGTGGCGCTTAACCTGAGAGGCCGACGGCGGGACGTCCCGCCGTCGGCCTCTTACGTTAAGCGCGTCCCGACACGCTAATCCCCCGCCTGCCGCCCGGCGTGCAACTCCAGCCTGGCAAAGAAGTCTGCGATGACCAGCCGCGAATCGACGTTTGTGTAAATCCTTCGGCCGTGTGATTCGCCCGTTTGCTCGAACGACGACGTCACGTCGCCAAGGCCTGTCACGATAAGCGGAGCGCTGTCTCCCAGGCACCACAGCGGGCCAAATTTGATGGAGTCAGGCACCTTCAGACGGTTAAAGACGTCCCACAGCCACATGCCTGCAGGGCCTGCTTTTTTCAGCGCCTGGTCCAGTTCGGCGACAGAAACCACGAGCCTGCGGTACGTTTCGGACGGGAACTGCCAGATGTTCAGTCGTTGATTTGCCAGGACAAATTCTGCGGCAGCAGGATCGGTGAAGTAGTTGTACTCGTCCGCATTATCGCCACGCGCTGAGCCGCCCACCCACACGAGCGTGATCAGGGATGCAAGCTCCGGTTCCAGGAGAAGCGCGTCAGCAACGTTCGTCAGGGGGCCGGCGCACACAAGGAACAGCGGAAGCTCGTCAACGTCCCCGGCCGCGTCAAGGATGGCACGGGCGGCGCCTGTCTCGCGGGCTTCTCCGGTGAATTGGGAGTCAGGGCCCGCGTGGACAGTTGACCTGTCCGGGTAGTCCAGGACGCGCAGCAGGTCCTCCGCCAAGTGGGCCCCTGCACCGGCCATGCCTTCCGGCGGCCCAAACATCGGGTTGGTCAACGAACTTGTGACCGCAAGAATGCGGTTTGCGGGAGAAAGGGCATGATGTGCCAGTCCTATCAGCCCGTCCGGATCGCCTGCCCAGTCATTGTCGATGATGACGCGGCAGTGCGGCTGGATAAGGATCATGTCAAAAGACTGGTACAGCTCTTATCCCTTTCCATCGGTGAATTTCATTGGCTGAAAAGGCTTGTCATCGAGATCGAAGCGGACCGCCTCATCTTCGGTGCCTGAAACCAGTAGCCACCCTGGCGGGACCTTATGATTGCCCCTCCCCCGCGCGGCCCGTACGTGGTCAAATGGGAAGGTTAGACCGGTTGCCCGAGTCCGACCGCGGCCTCGGCCAGAGGGAAGGAAGCACATGACCGATCGCCAGGAACAACCCCCGGTCCCCGCCCCCGGAAGCGCCGATGCTCCGGGTCCCAGGGCCGGGGGTGAGTACCCCGTTGCCCCCGACAGCGCAACCGCACACGGCAGCGACAGTGAAAACCCTGCGATCGACGCGCCGCAACCCAAGGCGCACCGGCCGCGGACCATCGCGGACTGGTGGCCAAACCAGCTGGACCTCTCCGTACTCCACGCCCACCACCCGGCAGGCAACCCCCTTGGCCCGGCGTTCAGCTACCGGGAGGAGTTCCAGAAGCTCGACGTCGAAGCACTGAAACAGGACATCACGCAGGTCCTGACCACCTCCCAGGACTGGTGGCCCGCGGATTTCGGCCACTACGGCGGCCTGATGATCCGGATGAGCTGGCACGCCGCCGGCACCTACCGCGTCCACGACGGCCGCGGCGGTGCCGGGGACGGCAGCCAGCGGTTCGCGCCCCTCAACAGCTGGCCTGACAACGCCAACCTCGACAAAGCCCGGCGGCTGCTGTGGCCGGTGAAACAGAAGTACGGCCAGAAGCTCTCCTGGGCCGACCTTCTGGTCCTGGCGGGCAACGTGGCCCTCGAGTCGATGGGGTTCAAGACCTTTGGCTTCGCCTTCGGCCGCGAGGACGTGTGGGAGCCTGAGGAGGTTTTCTGGGGGCCCGAGGACACGTGGCTCGGCGACGAACGCTATACCGGCGAAGGCAAGATGGCGGACGACGTCGGCGCCACCGAAATGGGCCTGATCTACGTGAACCCCGAGGGGCCGATGGGCAATCCGGACCCGGCCGCGGCCGCGGCCTTCATCCGCGAGACCTTCAAGCGCATGGCGATGAACGACGAGGAGACCGTTGCACTGATCGCCGGGGGCCACACCTTCGGCAAGACCCACGGCGCCGGCAGCGCGGACGACCACGTCGGCCCCGAACCTGAGGCCGGCGACCTCGAGGCGCAGGGCCTGGGCTGGCTCAGCACGTACGGGAGCGGCAAGGGGGCGGACACCATCACCTCCGGCCTCGAAGTCACCTGGACCGACAAGCCCACTCAATGGAGCAACCGCTTCTTCGAGATCCTGTTCGCGCACGAGTGGGAGCTCACCCAGAGCCCTGCCGGTGCCAAGCAATGGGTGGCCAAGGACGGTCCGAAGATCATTCCGGACGCCCACGATCCGGAGAAGAAGCATCGGCCCACGATGCTCACCACCGATCTCTCGCTGCGAGTCGACCCCACCTACGGGAAGATCTCGCGGCGCTTCCTGGAGAACCCGGACGAGTTCGCCCTCGCGTTCGCCAAGGCCTGGTACAAGCTGCTGCACCGCGACATGGGCCCCGTCAGCCCCAACCTGCTTGGGCCGTGGGTCCCGGAGCCGCAGCTCTGGCAGGACCCGATCCCCGCCGTCGACCACCAGCTAATTGATGAGCAGGACATCGCATCGCTCAAGGCCAGCCTCCTGGACTCGGGCCTGTCCGTCTCACAGCTCGCCGGCACGGCGTGGGCGGCGGCCTCCACGTTCCGCAAGACTGACAAGCGCGGCGGCGCCAACGGGGCACGGATCCGGCTTGAGCCCCAGCGCAGCTGGGAGGTCAACGAGCCCGGGCAGCTGGACACTGCGCTGCAGGCCATCGAGGCGGTGCAGGAGCAGTTCAACTCCGGCCAGGCCGGGGGCAAGAAAGTCTCCCTCGCTGACCTGATCGTCCTCGGCGGCTGCGCGGCGGTGGAGAAGGCCGCGAAGGACGCCGGCTTCGCCGTTACCGTGCCGTTCCGGCCGGGGCGTACCGACGCCGCCCAGGACCAGACCGACGTCGAGTCCTTCCAGTACCTGCAGCCGCGGGCGGACGGTTTCCGCAATTATGTGCGCCCTGGCGTGAAGCTGCAGCCTGAGACCCTCCTGCTGGACAAGGCCTACATGCTGGACCTCTCCGCGCCGCAGATGACAGCGCTCCTGGGCGGCATGCGTGCCCTTGGCGCCAACATCGGCGGTTCCGCCCACGGCGTCCTCACCGACAGGCCCGGGGTCCTGACGAACGACTTCTTCGTCAACCTGCTCTCTCCGGGCACCAAGTGGAAGGCGTCGGAGGGCGAGGAGAACGTCTACGAAATCAGCGATGTCGCTACCGGCGAGCTGAAGTGGACCGCAACCCCGGTGGACCTGGTCTTCGGCTCCAACTCCCAGCTACGGGCGCTGGCCGAGGTCTACGCGAGCGACGACGCCAGGGAGAAATTCGTCAACGACTTCGTGGCGGCCTGGGTAAAGGTCATGGAGCTGGACCGCTTCGACCTGAACTGACGGACCGAGCTGACGGACCTGAACTGACGCCGGCTCACTGACATGTGGCGTTCGGGCCGGCTGCAGATGCGGCCGGCCCGGACGTTTGCTATGCGACGGGCTGCGGGCTTGCCTGGACGATGATGTTCTTCCCCCAAAGGTCTTCAGCAAAACACGTAATGAGGATGAGGCGGCCCGGCACCTTCTCCCAGATGGGGCTGTCCTTCAGGGTGTCCTTGTATTCCGTGGTGATCCGGTCGATCTGATAGAGCAGCGGCCCTTCAGCGGTGCTGAGAGTCAGCTGGTCACCTGGTTGTGACAGGGAACTGATGTTATTGAACGGGGACGCCTGCCCCTCCCAGCTGTGCCCAACGATGTAGGTGGTGTTCGTGGACCCGGAACCGGGGACGCCGTACGGGGCCAGCCAGTAGGCGTCCGCGGTGTGCGGAGGAACGATGGAACCGAGGTTCGCCTCCTGCTCGGTGGGAGACAACGGCAGGACGGCCTGGTCCATCCCCACCGCCGCGTAAGTGATATGCACTGGCGGTGAGCCGGTCCCCTCGCCTGCGGCCTCCTCCACAGTTTCCGATGGGCTCGGCGCTGCTGTTTGCTCAGCGGTGACAACTGTGGGACCGGACGTGGTTGTCACTGTTGGTGGGGCGGCCGGCGGCAGTGCTCGTGTGACTACTGCCTGTGACGACCCCCATCCCGCGAGGAGTACGGCCAGCAATGCCGCACCGACGAGGGAACGGACGACGGCGGCCGGCCCGCGGGCGCGGCGGTGCCGGCCCCTTTGAACAGCTCCCCGGCGCAAGCCTCTACTCCTGACCGCTCCGACGCCTGCCTGCTACCGACCTGGCGGCCATCACTATGGCCGTGGTTACCGCAAGACCGGCAACCATGGCACCGAAAGCTGCCGGTCCTTCACTGGACAGTTCCGCCGCCGTATCAACGTTGGTGCCCTGGTTCCTGCCCACGCCTCCGGTGTCGGCCAACGGAACTGCCGATACGGGGTTGGTGGATTCAGTGCCGTTAGCCCGCGGTGTAACAGCGGCAGTTGCGGTCGGGGAAGGGCTTTGCGTCGTTGGGGCCGTCGTTGTTGTTGCCGTCGTCGTCGCAGTAGCGGTCTCCGTGGCCGTCGCAGTGGCGGTCCCTGAGGCGGTCCCTGTCGCAGTGGCGGTGGCAGTCGTCGTCGCAGTGGCGGGGGGCGAGGTGGTGGGCGTGGTAGCACACGAAGGACTGGTAAACACGTTCGTATCCAGGGAAACCTGCCCGTTGCGGGCCAGGGCCCGCCCCTCTACCGTTGCGCTGGTCTGCACAGTTATCGACGCCAGGGCAAGGATGGTCCCCTTGAAACTTGAGGCGGTACCCAAAGTAGCTGAGCTGCCCACCTGCCAGAACACGTTGCAGGCTTGGGCGCTGTTGGTCAGGATGATGCTGCTGGCCGAAGCGGTGATCAGGGTCGAAGCAGCCTGGAAGACAAATACGGAGTTGGGATTGCCTTGGCCGTCCAAAGTGAGCTGCCCGCTGAGCGCCAACGAGGAAGTGGACCCGTAGACGCCTTCCGTCAGGGTCCGGCCCACCAGGTCTCCTGAAACGCTGGTGGTCACCGGTTGGCCTGCCGCGTTGTTGTAGGCAATGGTCACATCGGACTGTGCCTGGAGCGCTACGGCATCTGCTGCGTGAATGGCCCCGGTTGAAACGCCCGGCGGGAACCCCGTAATCGCGCTGCCGGGACTCACGCCCAGGTCTCCCTGGAGGGTTGTGGGGCCAGTGTTGGTCACTGTTGTGCCGGCGAGCACTGAGTAGGAGGTCGCAGTACCCAAATCAACCGGGGTGGCCGCGAACGCCGGCGACTGTTGCAAAACCAGGGCTACAGCCAGGAGAGCTACACCGGCTGTCCCGCCCGCGGCTGCTGCACTTCGGCGGCGCGATACCCCCGAAGTGTGCGTATGCGACCCATGATGCGCAGAGCTCTGTTGCATGGCAGTTCCTTCCCCCACTAGGGCAAACGCCCCAAGACACTGCCCGACAATTTGTAAGGGAGCTTACTAACGGACTGTACGCCCGAAAATGCGGCGGACCTAGGGCCTGCGACCGCGCGAACCGGCCGTTCCCGGGAGCTCACGATTGCCTGAGAACGGCAGAATTCCTATCGTGGCAGGTCAGGGGCGTCTTTAGTCGTTCCAGCAGAACTCCGGCACCGCTCTATCCGCCCAGGAATTAATCAATTCTTCCGATAAATATTGGGCCTTCCGAGGAGAACCCCGCTCCACCGGATCCGGCTCATGCACTTGCCCGCTCCTGATGCGCGGACGGACCGCCGGGAGTACGACGGGCCAGGCGCGGCGGAAGGCGCCTGACGATGAACGCACACGCGCCCCGCTGCAGACTCAATTCTCCCGAACCCGCGGCGAGGCGGCCCGGGCCCAAAGACCCCTGTCCATGCTGCGGTGCGTCATTAGAGTGGAAGTACAGTTGGCCAGCACGCCCGGTCAGGAGTTAACTTTTCGGGCAAGCGCCGCGCCTGGTACCGGGAGAGAATGATGAACCATCCGACGGAGTACGGCCCCGCAGCAGATGCCGAAGCCATGGAGGCAGTCGAGAGGCATCACGCGAGGATGCTGCAACGGCTCACTGCGCTCACCGACGCGCTGACAAGATCCGTGGAGCAGCGTGACGCCCATGCCGAGCATGAGGCCCGTGGGGTGCTGCTGGAATGGTGCGAAAACGAACTGGTGCCCCATGCCCTCGCCGAAGAAGGTCCGCTCTACAGCGGTCCGCAGAAAACCCCCGAGGGGCGGCTCCTGGTGGCGGGCATGCTTGCGGAGCACCAGGTGATCATAGCCCTGGTAGAGGAACTTCGCGCCGCCCAGGGCGTTTCCGCGGCCATAGCCGCCGGAGCCATTCAACGCATCTTTGCCCTCCACCTGGACAAAGAGAACCGGCTCCTCATGCCATTCGTGGCAGCCTCCCCTGACCTGTCCCTGGCGAAAGCCGTTTCAGGTCTGCACGAACTGGTCGGTAACGGGCACCAGCACGAAGCCGACCACTAACCGCCGTTCACTGGATAGGAATCGCCGCGCATTGACTGGGCTGCGGAAAAAAATTTGCTAAAACGCTTGATCAACTGACTTTGGTGGACTTATGCTGAAGGTGATTAAACGCTTTAGCAGATTGGACATCAGAGCCGATGAACCGCTCAGTATTCTTCAAACCAGCCGACGGCTGGGTGGGAGACCTTATCCCCTTCGAAAAGGATGGGGAGTTTTGGCTCTTCTACCTGCACGAGGTCCGCGCGGACCCGAAGCCGGGAACCTCCTGGAACCTGGTAACCACCAAAGACCTCACGCAGTTTGAGGACCAGGGGGTTTCCCTTCAGCACGGAAGTGAAACGGACCTGGACTTCAACGCCTATACGGGCAGCGTCGTCGTCGACGAAACCGGCATTCACCGTTTGTTCTACACGGGTCAAAACCCGCGAAACCTTGGACCGGACGGGGCGCCTCTTCAGCTCGTGATGCAGGCCACAAGCACCGATGGCATGCAGACCTGGGTGAAGCACCCGGAACTCACCTTCGGCGCCCCGGACGGCTACGAGTCCGGAGACTGGCGGGACCCTTTCGTCTTCCGGGACGAGACCGCAGGCCAGTGGCGGATGCTTTTGGCGGCGCGGCACTCCGCGGGGCCGGAACGCCGTCGGGGTGTCATTGCCCAGTGCGTCTCCAGCGACCTGGTGACCTGGCAGCACACTGAACCATTCTGGGACCCCCGGCGCTACATCACCCATGAATGCCCGGACGTCTTTGAATGGGGCGACTGGTGGTACATGGTCTACTCGGAGTTCTCCGAATCATTCACCACCCGCTACCGCATGGCCAAGAGCCCCGACGGTCCCTGGACCGTACCAGACCTGGACTCAGTGGACGGCCGGGCCTTCTACGCCTCCAAGTCCGCTGAGCGCGACGGACGCCGCTTCTTCTTCGGCTGGATCGCCAGCAAGGAAGGCAACGCCGACGACGGCCCCTGGCAGTGGGCCGGCACGATGTCCGTCCTGGAAGCCCGGCAAAACCCTGACGGCACGCTGGGCTTCGGCTTCGCCGACGAACTCGTTGACAGCTTCTGGGACGAGGTCCCCGTGTCCCTCGCCAGCGAACTGCCCACGCGGCTGGACGTACCGGACGGGTACACCGCCGTGGTCTCCGACGAGGTACTGCCCGCCCAGTTCTACGCCGCGGCGGTACTGGACATCGAACCGGGCACCACCGAATGCGGGCTGTTGCTGCGCTCAAGCCAGGACGGGGACCAGTCCTACGTTCTGCGCCTGGAACCGAAGCGCGGCCGCATGGTGTTCGACCGGTGGCCCCGGAAAGTCACCGGTGACGCGCAATGGCATGTCTCCGGCGACATTCCGTTCGACATCGAGCTGGAACGCCCTTGCGACCTGGCTCCCGGGAAGCACACCCTCGAAGTCGTCATTGACGGGGACCTGTGCGTGGCCGTTCTGGACCGGCAGGTCGCCCTCAGTACCAGGATCTACGACATGCCGGCGGGACGGATCGGCGTCTTCACCGGAGAGGGATCCACAACCCTTACGGATCTTCAGATACGCAAGCGCACAGACAACTAAACACCCACACCGCTTTCACTCGAATCAAAGGAGATTTTCATGAAGAAGCTATTCACGGCCGCCGTGGCTGCGGCCGCGGCCATCGCCCTCGCAGGATGCGGCAGCGGTGGTACCACCGACCCTTCCAACGTCAGTCCCACCGGGGAGGTCAAGCCCCGGGAAATCTCGTGGCTGCTGTCACGGCCGGCCGACGGCGCCGTCATCAACATCATGAAGAAGCTGGCTGAGGACTATGCCAAGGACCACCCGGGCTTCGCGCTCAACCTGATCACCACCCCGGACAGGCCCTCCTACATCCAGAAACTCGAGACCCTCGCGGCTGCGAACAAGCTCCCCGAGCTCTTCGACACTGACGCCACACCCTTCGCGCAGCAGCTGGCCAAACAGGGCAAGATGGTCGACGCCGAAAAGCTGCTCAAGTCCCTGGACGTCTATGACAACTACCGGCCCAGCGCGCTGGACTACCAGCGCTTCGACGACGGGTCCCTGCATATGATTCCGTTCCAGTTCGAGCTGGAATTCATCTGGTACAACAAGGCCCTGCTGCAGAAGGCCGGAGTCTCCGCCCCCAAGTCCCTCGATGACATCCCGGCCATGTGCACCGCCCTGCGCGATGCCGGCATCACTCCCATCGCCATCGACGGCCAGGACCAGTGGCCACTGGAGCGGTATGTCGCCTACCAGCCGTTCCGCGAAGCCGGGCCGGAGTTCATCCAGAAGCTCAAGAAGGGCGACGCAAAATTTGCGGACCCGGCAGGCCAGAAAACGGTCGAATGGCTGGCTTCGCTTGGCAAGGCCAAATGCTTCCAGGACGGGTTCTCCTCACAGGGCTACTCCGATGCGCAGAACCAGTTCACCTCCGGCCAGGCAGCGATGTACAACATCGGCACCTGGGAGCTGCCAAGCCTGGCAACTGACAAGCTGAATCCTGCCGTGCGGGATGACATCGACTTCCTCACCCTGCCGACGACCGAAGGATCCGTCACCGGAGCCAACGAGTTCGTCTCGCCGTCGGGCATTGGCATGGCCGTGAACGCCAAGACGTACGACCCGCTCGTAAGCGACTTCCTCAAGTTCGCCCTGACGAAGTACCCGGCCGAGTACGCGGCCACCGGTGCGCTGTCGCCGACGACCAACGTCGAAACGGCTCTCCCGGCCAACGCGACCCCGCTGTACAAGAAGGCCCTGGACATGGCCAACGACCTCGGGGACAAACAGGCCATGCCGTGGGACACCCAGCTCGACCCCACCACCAACGGCAGGCTGCAGCAGGAGCTTGTGCTGCTCGTCCAGGGCAACATCACGCCCGAGCAGTTCACCAGCACGATGGACAGCACCATCGCGCAGAACGCCCCGAAGTTCTTCAAGTAATCACAGCGGTGGGGGCTACGGCCCCCACCCGAAAGGCCCAGCCATGCTCCCCAACAGGTCACGACTCTCAGTCCTGGTCTTCCTGCTCCCACCCCTGCTGCTGTACGGCATCGCCGTGCTGTTCCCCATCCTGCAGTCGCTGTTCCTCAGCTTCTTTTCCTGGAACGGCATCAGCGATATGGAGTTCGTGGGGCTCGAAAATTACGTCCGGATGCTCACCGCCGACGACATCTTCTGGCGCTCCTTTATCAACGCCCTCGGCTATCTAGCCATCTGCCTGGTCCTCCAACTCGGCGGCGCACTGCTGGTCGCCAGCCTCCTCACCTCAATGCGGCGCGGCCGCGAGCTGATCAAAACGCTCTACCTCCTGCCGGCGGTGATTTCCACCGTTGCCATCGCATTCCTCTTCGTGCGCATCTACTCGATCGAACCCGTGGGCCTGCTCAACCAGCTCCTGCACTGGATCGGCCTCGGCGCCCTGGAACGCCCCTGGCTCTCGGACATCAACACCGTGCTCGCCGCGGTATCCGCCCCGGAGGGCTGGCGGTTCACAGGGCTCTACATGCTCATCATCTACGCGGCACTGCTGTCCGTTCCGCAGGAACTTGAGGAAGCTGCCCGCCTTGACGGCGCATCCCGGTGGCAACTGTTCACCAAAATCCGCTTCCCCCACATCATGCCCGTCTGGATCACCACCACGATCATGGCAACGACCTACGGCCTGCGCGGATTCGACATCCCGTACCTCATGACCAACGGCGGCCCCGGTCAGTCCTCCGAGCTGCTCACCACCTACATGTACAAGACCGCATTCACCAGCACCGACTTCGGCTACGCGAGTACCATCGCCGTCTTCATCGTGATCGAGTGCCTGGTCGCCGTCGGACTCATCCTCTTCATGCTCAAACGAAAGGCGGACGCATGACCGCGCCAGCAGCTCCAGTTACCCGGCCTGTCGCAGCACCATCAGGGAGCCAGCCGCCGCTCCGCAGACGGCGGCCGCCCAGCCTTCACGGCACCCTGTCGCGGGTGATCATTGGCCTCATCGTTATCGTGCAGGTCTACCCTCTGGCCTGGCTGTTCATCACCAGCCTGCGCACCGAGCACGACTTCGCGACCGGCGACCCGTTCGCTCTTCCGAAGGCAATCACATTCGAGAACTACGCCCGCGCCTTCGAGACCGGCAACCTCGGAATGAACATTTTCAACAGCTTCATCGTCACGATGGGCGCCAACCTCCTGATTGTGCTCCTGGGCATGATGGCCGCCTACGCCCTGCAGGTCCTCGGCTTCCGGTACAGCAAGTTCGTCCGCAGCCTGTTCCTGATCGGCATCATCGTGCCCGTGCAGATCGCACTCGTACCGTTGTTCATCGACTACTCCACCATCAACCTGCTGGACACCTACCCGTCGATGATCATCCCCCTGGCCGGCTTCGCCCTTCCGATGTCCATCTACCTGTTCTCTTCGTTCTTCGAGTACATCCCCCGGGAAACCTATGAGGCCGCATCCCTGGACGGCGCGGGGCCATACCGCATCTTCGGACTGATCACCCTGCCGCTTTCGGTGAACACCGTGGTGACAGTTGTGCTGGTCAACAGCATCTTCATCTGGAACGACTTCATCTTCGCCAACACCTTTGTCCTCTCCGAGGAACTGAAGACCATCCCGCTGGGCCTGCAGAACTACATCGGCGCGATGGGAAAAACAGACTGGACGGCCACGTTCGCCGCCGTCTGCGTCACCATCACACCCCTGCTCCTGGTCTTCCTTGTCCTCAACAAGGCAATGATCCAGGGCCTGGAAAGCGGGGCGACCAAGGGATGACAGGCCTATATACTCCTGACGGAGGGCACATGATTTCGCAGGAGAATACTTCGGGTACGCCATCGGCGGCTGCACCCGTGCACAAGCCCCGGCGCGCCCAGCCCGTTACCCTGCGTCAGGTGGCCGAAGCCGCCGGGGTCTCCACCGCCACTGTTTCCCTGGTCGTGAACAACAAAAAGGCCGCCCGGATTTCCGACGAGACCCGCAAGCGGGTCCACGACGCGATCCGGGACCTTGGGTACCGGCCCAACGCCATGGCCCAAACCCTGGTCAGCGGCAGTTCCCGGTTCATCGGACTGGTCGCGGACGCGATCGCCACCACGCCCTTCGCCGGCCAGATCATCCACGGCGCCCAGGACGAAGCCTGGAAGCACGGGTACGCCCTCCTCATCGCCAACACCGAAGGCAACCGTGAGCTTGAGCGGGACGCCATCGCCATGATGCTGGAATACAAGGTCCGGGGCATCCTGTATTCCACCTGGTTCCACCGGGCCACGGATGTTCCGGACTCGCTCCGGGAATCGGACTTCGTCCTGGTCAACTGCTTTGCCGAAGAACCCGGCGCCCGGGCCGTGGTCCCGGACGAGGTCCAGGGTGGCCGCTCAGCCACGGAGATCCTGCTGAAGCACGGCCACCGCCGGATCGCCTTCATCAACGCCACCATCCCCGCCCCGGCGAAGGACGGCCGGCTCCAGGGCTACAGGGAAGCGCTGGAAGCTGAGGGCATCCCCTTCGACGAGGGCCTGGTCCTGGAGGCCTATCCGGACCAGGAAGGCGGGTACGGAGCCACCGGGGCGCTGCTCAAACTCGACGTCACAGCCGTGTATTGCTACAACGACCGAATGGCAATGGGACTGTACGACGGGCTGCGCGAGCAAGGCCTCTCCATCCCGGACGACATGGCCGTGGTGGGGTTCGACAACCAGGAAGTGATCGCGGCGCACCTGCGGCCACCACTTTCGACTGTGTCCCTCCCCCACTACGAACTCGGTGCTGCCGGGGTAAGAATGCTGCTGGGCCTTGAAGAGCCACAGGCCGGCGGCCCAGAAAAGATCTTTTGCCCCGCCGTGGAACGAAACTCCGTACGGGCGTTGGCACCCGCGTAGCCAGGCGGGCCGGGCGGCCGCAGCAACTTCCGACGCGTCCCGGAAACTGGGGAAGGTCAGCGTCCCTCCGAGACTCCGGCCGGCAGGCGGGCACGCAAGTTGCATAAAAAGCTGCTCGGAGGTTCGGGGATGTCGGGAGTGGTCGGGCCCCCGCCGACAGGGCGTACAGAACGCCTCACCGCACGCCGATCATGCTTTCCGCAATTCGTGCAGCGCCGGACGAAATTGCCTTCCTGGTCCGGCTCGGCCAACCAGTGGTGCCCCAGGTTCACCCTGCAAAAGAAAACAAGCCCCTAGACAAAACAATAATCATCTCGCAAATGAGAAATAGTTCTTGACTCTAAACCGGCCCCGCCGTAGGCTCGATGTGTGCGCTGAAGCACCACAAGATCCGCAGTGAACGTCGAGAAGAGGCACTTCCATGGACCATCCGTCAGCCTTTGATCTGACCGGGCGAACAGCCCTGATCACAGGATCAAGCCGGGGCATCGGTAAAGCCTTGGCAGGCGGCCTGGCCAGGGCCGGAGCGGCCGTGGTGCTCCACGGCCTGGACCCGGCGCGGCTGGAAGCGACCAGGAAAGAACTGGCTGCCACGTTCGGCGAAGACATGGTGGGCGCGGTCTCGTTCGACGTCACCGACGAGGATGCTGTGGCCGCGGGCGTGGCCGACGCCGAGGCCACCTACGGTCCGTTGGACATCCTGGTCAACAACGCCGGCATCCAGCACCGGGTGCCACTGCTGGAACTCGACGTCGCCGACTGGAACAGGGTGCTCTCCACCGACCTCACCAGCGCTTTCCTGGTGGGCCGGGAAGCTGCCCGCAGGATGCTGGAGCGCAAGCGCGGCAAGATCATCAACATCGGCTCCGTCCAGTCCGACCTCGCCCGCCCCACCATCGGCGCGTATACCGCCGCCAAGGGCGGACTGCGCAACCTCACCCGCGCCATGACCGCCGAATGGGCCGGCCAAGGACTGCAGATCAACGGCATCGCCCCCGGCTACATCCACACCGAAATGACCCAGCCCCTCGTCGATGACGAGGCCTTCAACTCGTGGATCCTGGACCGGACCCCGGCGGGCCGCTGGGGAACGGTGGACGACCTGTCCGGGCCGGTCACCTGGCTCGCCTCGGACGCGTCCAACTACGTGAACGGACAAACAATCTTCATCGACGGCGGAATGACAGTGGTGGTCTGACATGGAAA
>DATFAE010000357.1:0-7184 GCA_035254945.1 Arthrobacter sp.
CACAGGCGACCTCGGAGACAATGGCCATCTCCTGCGCCGTGCGCTCCTGTGGCTCCGCGTCCGGGGCAGCCATCGCCCGGGTTATGTCGGCAAACCCGGCGGTGAAGCGCACTTTCCTGGCGGCCAGCATGGCCTCCAGCCTGGCCGTCACTTCCAGACCATCCAGGCACGCATCCGCCTGGTCACGCAGCGGGTCCGGGCTGGTGGATTCAGAGCGGCCCTCGCTGCGGTCCGTTAACACCGCAAGCGCAGCCACGGAAGCCATCATGGCCTCCACAGAATCCACCGCCGCTCTGCTTCCCATACCCCCATCATCGTGAGGGGGTACGACATTTAAGGTCCCCAGCCGCCCCCTCCAAGAAGATTTCCAGAAATCTTTTGGGATGCCGGCGGGAGGGCCTCAACTGTACGTTCGCGCCGGTGGTTTGCCCACCGCCGGGGCTTAGACCCGGCCCAGGGCGTCGATGTCCTCGAGGAACTGCTGGTGGACCTCAACACTGACGGTGGTCCGTGTTTCCCCGATCGCGTCCAGGTAGTCCTGCGTGGAGGGCCCCTTCCGGACCGCCTCACGGACGGAAACGCTGCCGCCGGAAGCCGCGCCGCCGTCGTCGTATACTGCCTTTTCCAGCGCCCGCTGGGAGGCACTGCGGGCGGCGTACTCAATGTCCGCGGGGGAGAAGCCCTCGGTCCGCTCCACCAGCAGCTCCACGTCCACGTCGTCCACCACGGTGGCCGGGATGAAGCGCTGCCACATGGCCTCGCGGGCCTGGCGGTCGGGCAGGCCGATGGGGATGACGTAGTCGAACCGGCCGTGGCGCAGGAATGCCGTGTCCAGCGCGCGGATGAAGTTGGTGGCACACACCAGCAGGCGGCCGGGCTGTTCACGGAAGGCCGGGATGATCTTCAGGAGCTCGTTTGTCACGCCCTGCAGCGGTGACGGCGGCTCACCCGACCGCTGCGAGGCGATTTCCTCCACCTCGTCGATGAACACCACGGCGTGCTCCAGCTCCGCTATCTCCAGGAACGTCTCGCGAAGGGCGCCGGCGAGTCCCTTGGGATCGGAGGCCAGCCGGGATGGGAACACCTCCACGAAGGGCCACTCCAGCCGGGACGCGATGGCCTTCGCAAAAGTCGTCTTGCCGGTGCCGGGGGGACCAAAAAGCACGACGGCGCGCGGCGGCACCACGCCGTATTCATCCGCGAGGTCCGCCTCGGCCAGGGGAAGGACCAGCCGGCGCTCGAGGAGTTCCTTTTCGTTCCGCATGCCCGCCACGTTTTCCCAGAGGTCCCGGGCAAGGATGCGGCCACCGAGCTGGCCCAGCGCCCCCAGTTCCTGGCGCTGTACGGGAATGGTCCGCTCGAAGTAGCGCAGGTTCTTCTTCAGCGCGAAGCCGCGGCTGAGGAACGCCTCAACCCGGGTCTCGGACTCCGGCATCAGGGCGGAGAGTTTGTTGAGCCCGTGGGGGGCCATCCGGTTTTCAACGGCGGCGAGCAGCGACGTGCCGATCCCCCGGCCCCTGTACTCCGGCAGGGTGGCCAGGAAAACGATCCAGCCCTGGTCGTGGGCGGCGCGTCCGACGGCGGCACCCACCACCATGTCGCCCTGCACCGCTACCACGGCGTGATCCTTTTCGCAGGAGGCGAGGACTTCGGAGAGGGCATAGACGGGTTCAACGTTGGAGGCCTTGAGGGTTTCCCAGAGGTGCAGGATCCCGTCCAGGTCCGCCGAATGGAAATCCCTGATCCGCCAGTTGGTCATGCCGTGTCTCCCGGGTGGTTCGTCGTTGAACTGCTCGTTGAACTTTCACAAAGCCGCGTTGTGAAGCGCTCTGCTGAGCATAGGCGATCTGCCCGCCGCGAAGGGTTGCGGGTGCGTTGCATGACACGGCACACGACGGCGGCACCCGGGTTCCGTGCCTGCGGCGGCCCAGGTGCCGCCGTCGTATGTGGCCGCCCGGAGCAGGTCCGTCAGATTCCCAAGCTGCCCATCGTCTTCCGCAGCGTGTCGGCGGAATGCTGCAGGGCCGCCAGTTCACCGTCGTCCATGGGCGTGTGAAGGACCCGGCCCACACCGCTGCGTCCCACGACACTGGGAAGGGACAACGCCACCCCGGAGATTCCGTAGGCGCCGGACAGCACGGTGGAGACGGGCAGCACAGCGTTTTCGTTCCGGAGCAGGGCCTCCACGATCCGCGCACCGGAGAGTCCGATGGCGTAATTGGTGGCCCCCTTGCCGGCAATGACCTTGTATGCCGCCTGGGTTACGTCCCGGGCCGTTTCAGCGAGGTAGTCCGTGGTGAAGATGCGTTCGCCGTCCACCTCCCAGTCCCGGATGGGGACCGGGCCGATGGTGGCGCCGGACCACACCGGAAACTCCGTGTCGCCGTGCTCGCCAACCATGCTGGCGTGCACACTGGCGACGGAGACGCCGGCGCGGCGTGCCAGCAGCCACCGCAGCCGCGAGGTGTCCAGCACGGTGCCGGAGGAGAAGACCCGTTCCGGCGGCAGCCCGGAGATCTTTTGGGCTGCAACAGTGAGCACGTCGCAGGGGTTAGTGACCAGGACATAGACAGCGTCCGGGGCATGCCGAAGCAGCTGCGGCATGAGCTGTTCGAGGATGAGGACGTTTGTTCCGGCCAGGTCCAGGCGGGTTTGGCCCGGCGCCTGCTTCGCCCCGGCAGTGATAACGACGACGTCGGCGCCTTCGGTCACGGCGATGTCACCGCCGCCCGTGACGGTCGCCGCAGCCGCGGCGAACTGGGTGCCGTGGGCAAGGTCCAGGACCTCCGCCTCGGCTTTGGGGGCGTTGACGTCAAAGAGTGCGATATTGCTGGCCGAGCCCCGGATCAGGGCTGCATATGCCAGAGACGTTCCCACGCTTCCGGCCCCCACGATGGCCAGTTTGGATCCTGCCATGAGCTACCTCTTTCCCGGTCCCGGAGCTTCGGCTCAAGGAACCGCGCTGATGGTGCAACTGCCCGCAATGGCTCCATGCTACCGAGGCTGGCTCAGCACCACACCGGTGCGGACAGACACTTGCGGCCCTGGAATTTCGAAAATTCGAGGGCCGCAAGGTCTGTTCGCGCTGTGGGTGGCGGGGTTGGAGAGGTTAGCTGTTGTCCTTCGCCCCCGGGCCCGGACGGTTTGCCACGAGCGGGTAGGGGCCGGTGAAGCCGTCGCGCACGGCGGCGAGCTCCAGGACACGCTCCCGGCAGAGGCGCCAGCCGAGCATCAGCGCCGGAACCACGATCACCAGCGAGGCGATGGTCCAGGTGCCCACGGGGGAGTCGAAGGCCATGAGGATCAGCACTG
This sequence comes from Arthrobacter sp., assembly GCA_035254945.1. Lineage (GTDB taxonomy): Bacteria > Actinomycetota > Actinomycetes > Actinomycetales > Micrococcaceae > Arthrobacter. Next base: position 3,313 of record DATFAE010000357.1, read on the forward strand.
CCAGCAGGAAGGCCAGCGTGATCCAGCCGGTCACCGGGGCGCCGGGCATCCGGAAGGCCGGGCGCAGGAGTTCGCCGCGTTTGGCGAGCCGGGCAAGCTGCATCTGGCACATCACGATCACGGCCCAGGTGCTGATGATGCCCAGGGACGCGACGTTCAGGACGATTTCGAACGCTTCAGCGGGAACAATGGCGTTGAGCACCACGCCCAGGACTGCCACGGCGGCAGTCAGGGCGATGCCGCCGTAGGGAACGCCTGCCTTGTTCATGCGGGCGGCGAACCTCGGCGCGGACCCCGTGACGGACATCGAGCGCATGATGCGGCCCGTGGAGTACAGGCCGGCGTTGAGCGAGGACAGCGCCGCTGTGAGGACCACCAGGTTCATGATGGCGTCCACGCCTTCCACCCCGATGGAGCCGAAGAACGTCACGAACGGGCTTTCGCCGGCTTTGTACGACGTGTACGGCAGGAGCAGGGAGAGCAGCACCAGGGAGCCAACGTAGAACACCGCGATCCGGAAAATCACCGTGTTGATCGCCTTGGGCATGATCTTTTCCGGGTTCTCGGTTTCACCGGCCGCGGTGCCGATGAGCTCGATGGAAGCGTAGGCGAACACAACGCCCTGCATGACCACGATGGCCGGCAGCAGCCCGTTGGGGAACATGCCGCCGTTGTCCGCGATCAGGCTGAAGCCCACCTGCTGGCCGTCCACCGGAGTGCCGAAGATGACAAAGTAGATTCCCACCACAAGGAAGGTTACGAGCGCCACTACCTTGATGAGCGCGAACCAGAACTCAAGCTCACCGAAGACCTTCACGGAGATCAGGTTCAGCCCGAGAACCAGGATCAGGGCCCCCAGCGCCCACATCCACTGCGGAACGTCCGCGATGGGCGCCCAGTATTTCTTGAAGAAGTTCATGTAAAGCGCGACGGCGGTGATATCAACGATGGCGGTCATGGCCCAGTTCAGCCAGTACAGCCAGCCAGTGACGAAAGCGGCCTTCTCGCCGAAGAATTCACGAGCGTACGAAACGAACGATCCGGACGAGGGGCGGTGCATCACCAGTTCGCCCAGGGCGCGCAGGATCATGAAAGCGAAGAAGCCACACACCGCATAGCTGATGATGAGGGCCGGTCCGGCAGTGGCAAGCCGACCGCCGGCGCCCATAAAGAGGCCGGTCCCGATCGCGCCGCCGATGGCGATCATCTGGACCTGACGCGGCTTGAGCCCCTTGTGGTAGCCCTCGTCCTCGCGGTGGAGGGTAGCTTCGGAGGCGTGGGCGTGCGCCGGGATGGTGTGATCGGTGATGGCCTGCTTTTGGGCAGTGTCCGGTTGGGGATTTGTCATGAAGGGTCCTTATGTGGGGCGGTTGGGGACGACTTGCTCAGGTTGGTCATGGGGTCCTCACGTGGCTTCGTTGACGGGTTTGGACAGGAAATCTGTGGGCTGAAGCAGCCCCACTCTGTGGCCGCCGCCCAAAACAGGGGCGGTGCCGATGCCGGCCAGCGGCGCGGTGTCGAGGCCGAGCGCTTCGAGCAGGCGGACGGCGGCGGGCATCCGGGCGCGGTCGCCGCCGTCGGAAATCTTGACGGCAACTGCACGGCCGTCGTGCAGTCCCACGAGCTGCACCCCCTCAAAACCGTCCTTCGCCACTGAGCCGGGGAGCAGCCGCATCAGGTCGGTCACGTCCCGGGATTCGCCGGCCACCATGTCCGGGTGCTGCCTCATGGCCAGTCCGACGGCGGTCTCCGCCGCCGCCGGGGCGGTCCCGGCGTCGTCGGAAGTGCTTCCGGCGGCGTTCCCGGCTGCAAAGGCGATCTGCCCGAAGGCCCGGGCCATCCCGCGGAGCGTGAGGGCGAAGAGCGGCGTTCCGCAGCCGTCCGTGCTGCGGGCAAAGGGTTCCTCGCCAGTCAGTTCGGTGATGGTGGAGGCAACGAGCTGCTGCAGCGGGTGGGAGGGGTCCAGGTAGCCCTTGACCGGCCAGCCGTTGATGACGCAGGTGGCAGCCATGGCGGCGTGTTTCCCGGAGCAGTTCTGGGTCAGCCGGGTCGCGTGGGAGCCGGAGCGCAGCCAATCCTCGCGCTCGGCGGTGCCGTAAGGGAGGTCGGTGCTGTTCTCCAGGTCGGCGGTGGTGAGGCCGTGCATGGCGAGGATGCGCTGGGTTCCGCCGCGGTGCGTGGGTCCGCCCGAGTGGCTTGCAGCGGTCAGGGCCAGCAGGTCGGCGGGGAGGTTCAGGCCGGCGCGCACCATCGCCACGGCCTGCAGCGGCTTCAGGGAGGAACGCGGGTAGAACGGGGCCAGGGGTTCGCCAGCCGATGCCAGGATTGAGCCGTCCGGTGCGGTGGCGATGGCCGAGCCGTAGTGGACGCTCTCCACCAGGCCGTCGCGAACGGCAACCACCAGGGGCGCGTGCTGCGGGAGGGGCCCGGATTCGGTGTCGGCGGCGCCGGGGGCAGCGGTTTGGGCAGCAGGCATGGCAGGGGATGGCATGGAGTCCTTGGGGTGGCGGTTACTTGTTGGCGCGGTTACTTATTGAGGATGGAATCGAGGGCAACGCCGACGGCGCGCAGGTGTTCGGCCATGGCTGCGCTCGCGGCCTCCGCGGATCCGGCCTCGATGGCGGCGAGGATCTGCTGGTGTTCGATGTCGGACGCGTGCTGGCGGTCGGCCACCATGTTCAGGGTTTCTGACTGGAAGGCCAGGGCGCCGCGGATGTCCGCGACGACGCTGGCGAACACTTTGTTGCCGCTGGCCCGGGCGATGGCGGCGTGGAAACTGGAGTCCAGGGCGACCCAGGATTCGGGGTCCGTTTCCGTGCTCATGGCCGCGACGATGTGCCGCAGCGTTTCCAGCTCTTCATCGGTCCGGCGCTGGGCGGCCAGCCCTGCTGCGGGAACCTCGATGTGCGGCCGGGCCTCCGTGAGGTCGCGGGCGGAGTACTGGCCCAGCGTGAGGTCGTTGGCTACCCTGTCCGCCACCACGAACGTGCCTTTGCCGGTCTTGGTGACGGTCAGCCCCAGCGCGGTGCAGGAGCGGAGGGCTTCGCGGATGACCGAGCGGCTGACGCCGTAGCTCTGGGAGAGTATCGCTTCGGAGCTGAGTTTGCCGCCCACAGGGACTTGTCCGGATTCGATGTCGGTCCGGATGGCGTTGAACACCGCTTCGGCCGCGCTGAGCCGGGCGAGCGGCTGAGGCCCGCGCGCGGCTGTGCCCTGGCCCTGGGCCGTGGCTTCCGCGGCGGATTCGGCAGGCTGTCCTGCTGTCCGGCTGTCTGACAGGTTCACGCTTAAAATATGGCACGGGTCACAGGCGGTGTCAATCGCAACGACTATAGCGGACTTAGTGGAATCAGAATCGGCCCTCGTCCTACGAGCGGCATCGGCACGTTCGTTCCGAAACGGTGAGGGTGGCGACGGGAAACGCCCAAGCGTAGAATCCAATCACAGGCAGATCGGCACGAACGTACCTATTGGAGCGCAATGACCGACCCCATCACGATGCAGCTTGCCGCGGAGGTCCGGTCACGGCGCCTTCAGTTGGGCCTCACCCAGCAAGACCTCGCGGACATGGCAGGCGTCTCCGAGCGCTTTGTCCGTTTCGTCGAGCAAGGCAAGCCAAGCGTCCAGCTGGATTCCCTGACCGCACTGCTGGAAACGCTGGGGCTGGAGCTGCGGGTTGTCCCGCGGTCAAGCGCCGCCGCCCGCGCGCTGTCAGGGCCGGCCCCTGAATCCGCCCACGCACCCGAACCAGCACCATGACACACCGCATCGCCGACATCTACAAGGCCGGCGTTTTGGCGGCGCGGCTCGAACGGCACGACGGCGGCACACGCTTCAGCTATCTGCCGGCCTACCTGGCGTCGGGGGGTCCC
>DATFAE010000358.1:0-1544 GCA_035254945.1 Arthrobacter sp.
GGCTTAGCCCCTCCGTACGCGGGTGGTGGCCCTACCCCATTTCTGTGGCCGGGGCCACCCCTGTTGGTAACACGATGAGGACGGCCGGCGCAGGCTCGACGACCCTGACGACCCCAAGAGCCTCGGAAAGCTGGTGCGCCGGCAGGCCCTGGAGTTCAGTCCGGCCCGGTTCGAGTTCGATACCCAGCTGACTGTTCAAAGCGCCGGACAAGACGAGCGTCCGCGGAAAACGTGCAGAAGTGGGAAAGGCCCTTAGTCACCGCGCATGGCGGTGCCAAGGATGTGGAAGGAGACCGGCGTGCGGGCAGCGGGAAACAGGTACCGGTCCAGCCGGGTGATGGTGAACCCTGCCCTCTCGATTGCTGCGGCGGTGTCGCGGCCTGTATGGCACCCACCTGCCAGGCGGGGCCAAATGGTGGCATCGAGCACGCGCTGGACCCGTGCGAGGCCGGGCGTGTCCGCCCGGACGTGTTCGAGGAAACGCAGCTGCCCGCCGGGCTTGAGCACGCGGTGGATTTCCCCCAGGGCCGCCGCCTGGTCGGGCACCGAGCACAGCACGAGCGACACGACCACCGCATCGGCGCTGCCGTCTGCGCAGGGGATCCGCTCCGCGACGCCATCAACAACCTCTACGGGAACCGGCGCACGGTTCGCCGCGTCGCGGGCGAGGCGCCGCAGGTGCGGTTCGGGCTCGACGGCCAGAACACGGGTGACAGTGGGCGGGTATTGCGGGAAGTTGAGCCCGTCGCCGGCGCCTACCTCGACCACTATGCCATTGAGGCCAGTGAGCAGTGTTTGCCGGCGTTGGTCCATGCCGCCCCGCTCCATCGCCTTACCCACAGCGGGGTAGAGCCGTGCGAAAACCGGATGATGGTCTGCCATGTTGGTCACTGTACCGGGCCCGCAGGGCGAGGTAATCAAGGTGACGGCGGGGAGTGCCGCCCCGGCCAGGTCCAGTCAGCAGGGGGCCGCTGTCGCCAGACCTATACGATCGTCGAAGCTGAACAACAATGGGGGACGAACTGGATGCTTGAACTGAAGCGCATTTACTGGAGCCGGCAGATGCTGAAACTGGCCTACGCGGCCGTGATGGTGTGGCTGACCATTTCGGCCTTTGGTGCCCTAATGCCGGGCAACGCCGTCACCGCGGCCGGCCCGGGCATCTCCGGTGTGACTGGAGTTCTGCAGGATATGCTCGGCCAGTCCTGGCGGCGGCTGCACTCCCCGGACTCTTTCTGGTCGCCCTGACCATCGTGGAGGCATTCGTAGTCGCCCGGGACGTCCGGCGCCGCGACCCGGTGCGCCGTTTCACCCGCCAGCAGCGCCGCGAAGGGATGGCACGCGCCGCCGGGCTGTGCGAGCTGGAAGCCGGCTTCGGGCGGCGCTGTGGCCGTCCGGCCGAGCGCGGCGACCACTTTTATCCGTGGTCCAAGGGCGGTTCCACCAGTCTGCAGAACTTCGTGGCGGCGTGCGCCAAGTGCAACCGCGCCAAGCGTGCCCGGATCCCGTCACCGGGCCAGCAGCACCGGATGGAACGACGACGG
>DATFAE010000359.1:0-31016 GCA_035254945.1 Arthrobacter sp.
CCTGAACTGGCTCGCCCGATCGTCCGTGTTGTATTCCGTCATCGGGTTCCACTCCGGGTCGAAGTGCTCGAAGACCCGGTAGTTGTTATTGCGGGCAAACTTATGGATCAGCACCTCGGCGATATGGAGCGCGCGTTCAAGCCACCGGTTCTCCCCGGTCACATCGGCGACGATGAGGTACGCCTCGACCGAATGCATGCTCGCGTTCCCGCCACGGTACGCCTCGGTTTCCGTGAAATCCCGGTTCCACGAGTCGAAGCACATGTTGGCGTTGTGGTCCCAGAACCTCGTGTCAGCAACCCGCAGCGCTTCGTCCAGCAATTCCCGGGCTCCGGGGCGCCCTGCCGCAACGGCGCTGGCCGCAGCCAGGAGCACAAAAGAGTGCTGGTAGCCGGACTTGGTGTCGTTCACCGGCCGCCCGTTCCCGTCCACCTCGGAATACCACCCGCCGAACTCGTCATCGTGGAAGACTCCGTTGAGCGCCGCGATGCCGTGATCCACCAGCGTGGCGGCACCGGGCCGCCCCATCAGGGCGGCGACGGCGAAACTGTGGACCATCCGCGCGGTGATCCAGAGATGGGTCGGCTTGTCGGGGAATACCACGCCGTTGTTGTCGAGCCAGCCAAATCCGGTGGGCACCTTTGAAGCCGCGGCGAAATTGATCAGCCGGTCGGTTTCTGCCTCGAGCCATCGTGCGTGAGCGGCACTGTTCAGCCACGTCATGTTGTTTCCTCTCTCTGGTGCTGGTGCTGGTGCTGGTGCTGGTGCTGGTGCGAAGTGGTTGTGTCGGTTGGATGGGTGCAGCGGCTGCTACCCGGTGGCGTCGAGCACGCCGCGGATGATGGTGGCTGCCGCTCCCAGGTAGGCCAGGATGATCAGCAGGATCTGTGCCGCGCGGGCGGGGACGAACTTTGCAGCGACGTCGCCCAGCACCAGCCCGGCCAGGCAGGCCACGCCGACGGCCACCCACATTCCCCAGGGCAGGGACGGGAAGGTGGCCGGCGCAGTGATCGCCTTGGAGATGAGGGATAGCGTGCCGATGGTGAAGAAATATGGCTGCATGGTGGCAGCGAAGGACTTGTGCTGCCACCGGGTGGCGATGGAGTACATGCTGACCGCCGGTCCGCCCACGCCGGCAGCCGTGTTCATGAAGCCGCTCAGGCCGCCGGCTGTCAGCAGGTAGCGACGTCGCGGCGGAAGGGTGGCGGATTTGAGGAGCAGCAGGACGGTCAGCCCGACGGCGAGGAGCACCCCGATGGAAATCTCCAGGACCGCCGCCGGGATGAGCCGGATCAGGAAGGCTGCCGGGATGATGCCCAGCAGCGCCGACGCCGCCAATGCCGCGTACCGCTTCCAGTCGATGTCCCGCACCACCCGGAAGATGATGGCCCCCGCCGTCACGGCGCCGCAGACGTTCACCAGCACCACCCCCTCCACCGGGCCCAGGAGCAGGACCAGGAAGGGGGCAGCCACCAGTGCGAAGCCCATGCCGGTGATGCGCTGCATCCCGGCTCCCATGACGACGGCGCCCAGCACCAGCCCGGTGGTCAGCATTTACGGCCTCCAGGCCACGTATTGGACCTCCTCGAACTCCTCCAGGCCAAGGCTTGATCCTTCGCGGCCCAGGCCGGACTGCTTGGCGCCGCCCATGGGGGCGAAGGCCACGGAGGGGAGGGGATCATTGACCCCCACGATGCCGGCTTCGAGTTGCTCCGGGATGTCCCACCCCCGCCGGGCGTTCCCGCTCCAGACGTACGCGGCGAGGCCCATTTCGGTGGCGTTGGCCTTCCGGATGGCCTCTTCCTCGCTCGAGAAGGTCACCACGCCGGCGGCCGGGCCGAATACTTCCTCAGTCACCAGCGGTGCGTCGTCCGGCACGTCAGCCAGGAGGGTCGGTGCCATGAAGGCGCCCTGCCCGGGGACATCGGTCCGCTGGGTGACGCGCCGGGCGCCGCGGTTCAGGGCGTCATCCACGAGGGCCTGCACGGCGGAAACCCGCTCGGCGTCGATCATGGGCCCAAGGTCCGGGACCGGCGCGCCGCCGTCGGGGACGCCATGCCCGATGCTCATCGCATCGAAGCGTTCGCCCAGCTTCCGGCTGAACTCCTCGGCGATGCTGTCCTGGACCAGGAAGCGGTTCGCTGCCACGCACGACTGGCCGGTGTTGCGGAGCCGGCCCAGGACGGCGCCCTCGACGGCGGCGTCAAGGTCCGCGTCCTCGAAGACAATGAACGGTGCGTTGCCGCCGAGTTCAAGCAGCGGACGGACCACGCGCTCTGACGCGGAGGCCATGATCTGGCGGCCCACGCCGGTGGATCCGGTGAAGCTGACGGCCCGCACGGCCGGGTGTTGGAGCAGGGCGGCAGTGATTTCGCGCGAGGGTCCGTGGACCAGGTTGACGACGCCGGTGGGGAACCCGGCGTCGTGCAGGACCTCGAACAGGCCGGTGGCGGCGAGCGGCGCCTTTTCCGAGACCCGGCCCACCACGGTGCAGCCAGCGGCCAGCATTGCGGCGAGTTTGCGGGCCTGGATGGACACGGGAAAGTTCCATGGCGTGAGGCTGAGTGCCACGCCGATGGGTTTGCGAAGGCTGAGGTGGCGTCGGCCGTGGAGTTCAGGCGGGCTGACTGTGCCGGTGGAGCGGCGGACTTCCTCGGCGAACCAGCGGAAGTACTCCACCGAGAAGTCCACCTCACCCTGGGCCTCCGGGAGCCGTTTTCCGGCTTCCAGGGCCAGGGTGTGGGCCAGTTCGTCGCGGCGTTCGGCCAGCAGGCCGGCGGCGTTCCGGAGCAGGTCCGCCCGGTTGCGGGCGGTGGTCCGGGACCAGGACCCGAAGGCTGCGGCCGCGGCGTCTGCGGCCGCGGTGGCGTCGTCGGCCGTGCCCCAGGCCACTTCGCCCACGGTGCTGCCGTTTCCGGGGTCGGTCACATCCTTGGTGGTGCCGGCGGAGTGCCAGGTTCCATTCACCAGGTGTCGGGCTGATTTCAGGTTCACGTGTGTTGCCTTTCGTTGGGCTGGTGGGCGTCCAGGGTCCTCATCCCTTGCTGGCGCCCGCGGTGATCCCCGCGACGAAGTAGCGCTGGAGGAAGACATAGGCCACCACCACGGGCAGGGAGGCCATGATGACGCCCGCGAACAGGAGCGGGTAGTTGGTCTGGAACTCGCCCTGGAAGCTGAGCAGTGCCAGCGGCAGTGTCCGGTTGCCCGGTGACTGGATGAACAGCAGCGGGTACAGCAGCTCGTTCCAGTGGATCACGAAGAGGAAGATCGCGGCCGCGGCCACCGACGGCGCGGACAGCGGCAGCGCGATGGACACGTAGGTCCGCCACGGGCCGGTGCCGTCAATGGAGGATGCCTCGTAGAGTTCCTTGGGCAGGGTCCGCATGAAGCCGCCCAGGATGAACACCGCAATAGGCAGCGTGGACACCACGTTGGCCAGAACCAGGCCTGCCAGGCTGTCGAGCAGACCGAGCCGGCCGAAGAGGACGTACAGCGGCACCATGTTGGCCTGCGCCGGGATGGCCATGCCCAGGACCAGGAAGCCGAAGATGGCCCAGGCCATGAACCCCTTGAGCCGGGAAATGGCGTATCCGGCGAGGCTGGCCAGGAACAGCGTGAGCGGCACGGAGATGGCGGTGACAATCACGCTGTTCATGAAGGACGAGCCCAGGTTCTGGCCGCCGATCACCTCGGCGTAGTTGGCCGGGGAGAGGGACTGCGGCAGGCTGAACGGCCCGGCGAACAGCTCCTGGGTGGACTTGAAGCTGCCGAACCCCACCACGGTCAGCGGAACGATGATGATGACCGCGTAGATTCCAAGAATTGCGCGGCGGCTTAGTGAAGCGAGCATGCTGTCATTCCCCCTTCGGGGTCAGCCGGAGCAACCGGCGCTGGAGCCAGGTGACCAGGGCGATCATCGCCATGAAGATGATCGACTGGGCGGCGGCATAGCCGAACTCCGAGTTGGCAAAGGTGCTGTAAATGCGGGTGGAGAGGATGTCCAGGGACTGCTTGGGCGGGTTGCCGGCGATGCCCAGGATCAGGTCGAAGGCCTTGAAGGATTGCACGGTGGTGTACGCCACCACAATGGACGTTGCCGGGGCCACGAACGGCCAGGTGATGGATTTGAACTGCTGCCACCGGCCGGCGCCGTCCATTTCCGCAGCTTCGTAGAGTTCGCGGGGGATGGCCTGCAGGCCGGCGATGTAGACCACCATCATCTGCCCGGCGTGGAACCAGACCTGCGTCACGGCCACCCAGTACAAGGCCTGGGCGTTGTTTCCGAGGTAGGAGCCCTGGAGGGCTTCCAGGCCAACTCCGCCGAGGACCGCGTTGGCCAGACCGAAGTTCGGGTCGTAAATGAACTTCCAGATGAACGCTACGGACACTGAGGACAGGATGGTGGGGAAGAAGAACAGGGCCCGGAGCAGGATGCTGCCGCGCGAGTTCTTGGTCAGCAGCAGGGCGAGCACCAGGGAAAATGCCGTCTGGGCGATGACCACCAGCAGCACGAACTTCAGGTTGTTGGTCAGCGCGTTGGTGAAGAGCGAGTCCTTGGTGAAGGCCCGGACGAAGTTGTCCAGCCCGACGTAGTTGAACGCTGCCGAGAAGCCGTTCCAGTCCGTGATGGCGTACTGGAAGGCCTGCAGGGTGGGCATCACCAGGAAGAACGCGATGATGGCGACGGCGGGAAGCGGGAAGAGGTACAGCGCCGGATTCACCCGGGTGGGGGAGCGGCGGCGGCCCTTGGCGGCGCCGCTTTCCGTATGGCTGTCCGGGGCCTTCCGCCTGGCGGGCAGTCCGGTGTGGGTGCTCATAGCCGTTCGTCAACAATCTTCTGGGCGGCTTCGGCGGCCTGCTCGGGGCTGGTGCCCGAGATGACAGCCGTGGCACTGGCCTCCACCGCGTTGCGGACATCAAGGTTCTGGAACTGGAACCGGGCGGCCAGCGCCGTCTTTTTCTCAAGCCAGGGGCTCAGGCGCTTCAGGTCCGGGTTGGTGTACTCCACCTTGTCCACGGTCACGTGCTGGGCTGTCTGGTTGGCGTAGTAGCCGGCGTTTTCCGGCTCGGACAGGAAATCGATCCATGCTGCCGCGGCGGCCTGGTTCTTGCTGGCTGAGTTGACGCCCAGGATGAACGTGGCGTTGTAGGCGCCCTCGTACTTGCCGGAGCCGTCGGAGGTGTTGGGGAAGACGAGCTCGATGGGGAACGTTGCCCCCAGTCCGCGGACGGCAGCGATGTGGTACGAGCCGGTGGCGAGCATCGCGGCTTTCCCCTGGGAGAACAGGTTCTGCGCCGGCTCCACCGCGGTGCCGGTGGCATTGGGCTGCAGGTAGGGGATGAGTTCCTTGTACTGGTTGAGCATCTTGATGAACCAGTCGTCGGTGACCTTGAGCTTGCCCTGCTCGATCTGGGCGCACATGTCGTCGACGGGGGCGTTGTTGGCGATCATGCAGTTGAACAGCTGGCCGCCGTTTCCCACGTCGCCGCCCGGCCAGGAGATCGGGATGACGCCGGAGGCTGCGAGCTTCTCGCACATGGCCAGGAACCCGTCCCAGTCCTTCGGGGCGATGTCCGCGCCGGCTTTGGCGAACAGGTCCGCGTTGGCCATCGGCATGGGGAAGACCACCTGGTACGGCAGGCCCAGTTGGCTGTCGCCGGACTTCCCGGCGGAGAGCAGGCCCGGCTGGTAGTTGCCTACTGCCTTGCTGTCCTTGAGCTCGGTGTAGATGCCGGCCTCGGTGAAGTTCTTGAACTGGGCACCGCGGAAGGTGGCAAACGCGTCACCGATGGCCGCGCCGCGGACCTTCTGCAGGCCCTGGGCGTTGTAGTCATTGGAGGTGGAGATGTCCTGGGCAACCTCCACGCCGTCGTGCTTGGCGGCAAAGCGCTTGATGAGTTCGTCGAACACCGCCTTGTCCTCGCCGCGCCAGTGGGCGAAGGACACCTTGCCGGTGACGGCGCCGGTGGACGGGGCGGCAGGCCCCGTGGCTCCGCCGGGCGCCGTGGTGCCGCCCGGCCCGGCGCACGCTGCCGCAGTTGCTCCGAAGCCCAGGGCTCCGAGAATCGCGATGGCCTGCCTGCGTGAAATCTGACTCACAATATTCTCCTCGTTGAGTGTTTGCTGTGCCTTGCTTGTTGCCTACGGACTGGCTGTCACCAGGAAGCGCGTGGTGCGTCGGGACTGTTCATGCAGTGGTCCTTTGCGACGAGACGACGTCGTCAACCACGGCGCAGAGGCGCTGCAGCCGCCGCACGGCGTCGGTGGACAGGGATTCGACGACGTCGGGGGCGCCGATGCAGGACGCCCAGACGGCGCGTCCGGAGAGGAAGCCGCTGGCGCCTTCGAGGCAGGCCCACCGTACGGCGTCGGGGAAGACGTCCTCGGGGACGCCGGAGGACAGCACCACCCACGGGCCATCGATGGCGGCGGTCAGGTCGGCGCAGGCGGCGCGGACCTCGGCTTCGGGTGCCTGGCCCTTGAAGGGGACCTCGGCCTTGTAGAGGTCCGCGCCCAGGCTGCCCAGTTCCTTGGCTGCTGCCAGGATTCCGGCGTTCCAGTCGAAGTCGCCGCCGGCGAGGGGTTTGCGGGAGACAGGTTCGATGATGCTGATGAGCCCGGCGGACCGGCAACTTTCCACGAATTCGCGGACCATGGCCACGCGGCCTTCGGCGGGCTCGTCCGGGCGGTACAGAACCAGGAGCTTGAGTGCCTTGACGCCGAGGGCCTTGTACTTGTGCGGGTCCACCAGGCGGTCGATTGTCACCTCGCCCACGAGTTCGCCGTGCGCGGATTCGAAGTGGTCGGCCGAGGCGATGAGTCCGCAGGCGGGGTCCACTACGTTGTCCTCGATGGCCTGGTCCAGGGCGAACTGGCGGTCAATCAGGATACCGGAGGCATAAGGAGTGAGGATCCTGGCCGCCTGGAGCTTGAAATCCTGGAGGTCCTGGTCAGTGACGGGCTGGTCGGTGTGCTCGGCGAACATGTTGCGCATCGCTTCGCGCTGGTCCACGGCGAGCATCGCGAACGCGCCGGACGGGCGCTGGAGGGGTGAGAGGTCTGTGGGGGTCATGTGCTGCTTCTTTCAGCTAGGCGGTGGGGTTGGTAGCTAGGACAGGGGTGATGGTCTGGTGCGGGATTCTGGAGCGGCCGTCCAGGCCCTCGCAGGAGGCGGAGGCAGTACGGCCTGCGAAGGCCGCGGCGTCGACGAGCGGAAGGCCGGCCGCGACGGCGGCAAGGAGGGCCCCGTGGTAGACGTCGCCCGCGCCAAGGGTGGAGACGATGGTGGCGGGCGTGGCCGGCACGTGGACCGGGTCGCCGTCGCCCGCCAGAACCCAGGCACCTTCGGAGCCGGCGGTGGCGACGACGGCGGAGGCGCCGCCGTCGATCGCTCTCCGGAGGAGTGCCTCGGGAGAGTGGTGCTCCCCATATTCGGCCCGGAGCCGCTCGATGGTGGGGACGTACAGGGCCACGCCGCGGGGGCTGAAGTTGGGGATCGGGTTGCCGGCGTCGACGCTGATCTTCAGTTCGGCGGGGTTGATTCCCGGGACGGACGAGACGGCGTTCCAGCCCAGGTGGTCCACGTGGACCCAGGCGGCGGTGTCCAGCACGTCACGGAAGCGGCCCTCGGCAGGGAAGCTGACGGGCGGGACCGGGCGGGTCACGATGGCCCGGCTTTCGGAGGCCTGGCTGACAACAATCACGCTTGCGCCGGTCTTGACATCGGGATCGCGGACCACCGCGGAGGTGTCCACGCCTTCTGCCTGCAGTCCGGCGATGATACGGTCGCCTTCCTCGTCCGTTCCGAGGACGCCTGCGAAGGCCGTGTTTGCGCCCGCGCGGGCCGCCGCTACGGCTGCAGTGGCAGCCGGGCCGCCGCCCGCCGTCGCGAAGTCCATGGCGACGGTGCGGCTGTCCGCGGCGGGGTAATCCTGGACGAGTGCAATGGAGTCAAGAGTGGCGCAGCCTACGAAGAGCAGGGTTCCGGATGATGGTTGGGGCACGTTCCACCTCGTTGTAGTTACGGCTGATACTGAAGAAATATACACACGCTATGTTGGAATAACAACACTTTCGGTATAGTTCTGTTTGGGATGCAACGCCGCGGTCCCCCCCAAAAACTCAACGTAGAGAAACGGAGCAGCTCATGTCATTGCCTTCTGCGGAACCGGTACGGACCATTCGTTATGGACTCATCGGGGCCGGCCACATGGCCCGCGAACACGTCCGGAACCTCGCCCTGATCCCCGGAAGCCGGATCACCGCCGTCTCCGATCCCCAGGCGTCGTCCCTTGCTGAGACGGTGGCCGAGATCGGCTACGACGTCCAGACCTTCCCGCATCACCAGGAACTGCTGGATTCGGGCCTCGTGGATGCGCTGGTGATCGCCAGCCCTAACGACACGCACGTGGGCATCCTGAAGGATATTTTCGCCAGTGGCACCAACCTGCCGGTGCTGGTGGAAAAGCCGGTGTGCACTACGGCGGAGCAGGCCGACGAACTTGAATCCATCGCGGCCGGCTATCCGGCGCCGGTCTGGGTGGCCATGGAGTACCGGTACATGCCGCCGGTGCAGGAGATCATCCAGGCCGCGCACGGCGGCAAGCTGGGCAACATCTACATGCTGTCCATCGTGGAGCACCGGTTCCCCTTCCTTCACAAGGTGGACGCCTGGAACCGTTTTGCGGAGCGGACCGGTGGAACCCTGGTGGAAAAGTGCTGCCACTTCTTTGACCTGATGCGGCTGATCCTGCAGGATGAGCCGGTCCGGGTTTACGCCAGCGGCGGCCACGACGTCAACCACATGGACGAGGTCTACGACGGCAGGGTCTCGGACATGATCGACAACGCCTACGTGATTGTGGACTTCAAGGGCGGGCGCCGGGCCATGCTGGAGCTGTCCATGTTCGCAGAGGGCTCCAAGTTCCAGGAACGCATCTCGATCGTGGGCGACGCCGCCAAGATCGAGACCCTGATTCCGGTTGCCGCCAACCACTGGATCGAGGGTGACGAAGCCGAGGCAACGGTGGAATTCAGCCCGCGCTCGCCGCTGGGTCCGGAAATGCACGAGGTTCCGGTTGATGAAGCTGTGCTCGCGGCCGGCGCCCACCACGGTTCCACGTACTATGAGCACCTTGGCTACCGGAAGGCCATTCTGGGCGAGGGCCCGGTGGAAGTCACCGTAGCCGACGGCCTGCAGTCGGTGCGGATGGGCCTCGCCGCCGAGCGTTCCATCGTGGAAGGACGCCCCGTGGAGTTGGCGAATGCGGGCGCGGGCGCCAGGCATTAAGTAGATTTGTGTTGGAATTACAACACACTGCCAGGCCAGCCGTCCGGCTAGGGCGTCCGGCCAGGGGGAAGCAGGAGAACGGGATATGAGCAGCCCACATGAAGAGGCGCCGCTGACGCCCCGCCAGCGCACTATTCTTGACGAGCTTGAGCGGCGGGGTTTCATCTCCACCATGGACCTCGCCGAGACGTTCGCCGTGTCGGACATGACGGTGCGGCGGGACACGCGCGCGCTGTCACAGAAGGGGCTGGTGCGCGTGGTCCACGGCGGCGTGAGCGCTGTCAACGCCAACGGGCAGAGCGCGGATTTCGCCGCCAGGGTCCGCGAGGACGCCGACGCGAAGCAGAGGGTGGCGCGGGCCTGCGTGTCGATGATCCGGGAGCGGGATGCCATCATCCTGGACGCCGGAACCACGACGTACCAGATCGCCCAGGAGCTGCCGGCGTCGTTCGCGGGCACCATCATCACCCACTCCGTCCCCGCCATTCAGCGCTGCCTGCAGCTGACATCGGCGCGGACCATCTGCCTGGGCGGCGAGCTGCTCCTGGACAGCCAGGCCTTCAACGGTCCCATGACGGTCACCGCCGCAGAGGGCCTGCGCGCCAAGACGGCGTTCATCGGGGTGAGCGGGCTCCATGACGAGGCTTTCTACATTGAACGTGATGTGGAACGCGCCACCAAGATTGCCCTGATGGACTCAGCGGAGCAGGTGGTGGTGGTGGCCACGCACCAGAAAATGTTGCGGTACGCCCTGGCCCGGCTCGCTGCCTTTGACGCGGCCGATGTCCTGGTCACGGATGCTCCGCCGCCGCGGGAGATCGAGGCTGCACTCCGGGCCGCCAACGTCAAACTGGTGGTGGCCCGGTGATGGCCCGGCTCCGGGTGGGCCTGCCCGACCAGCGGCTGCTGGATGCCGTGGGGCCGTCCGCCGACGTCGAGTTCCTGCTGTGGGACCTGACCGGGCCGGCGCCGGCGGACCGTTTCGATCTCCTGGTTCCGCCGTACATGGGCAGGCCGGGCGCGCTTGCTGCGCTGGAGGGTGTTGAGGTGAGGCTCGTGCAGAGCCAGTCCATTGGGTACGACGGCGTAGCGGCCGTTTTGCGCGCGGGCTGCCTTTTCGCCAACGCGGCCGGGGTCCACGAGACCTCCACTGCCGAGCTCGCCCTGGGAATGATGATTGCCAGCCAGCGCGGGATTCCGGACTTCGTGCGGAACCAGGCGTCGGGGACTTGGGACAACAGCCAGCGTCCCAGCCTGGCTGACCGTCGCGTCCTGCTGGTGGGCTATGGGGGAGTGGGCAAGGCCATCGAGGCCAGGCTCCTTCCGTTCGAAACCCGCGTGACCCGGATGGCCAGCCGCGAACGCGTCGATGAAAAGGGCCGGATTTTTGGCATCGATTCGCTGTACGGGCAGTTGCCGCTCCATGACATCGTGGTGGTCAGCGTCCCGCTGTCCGAGGCCACCACGCGGCTGGTTGACGCGAAGTTCCTGGCCGCCATGCCCGACGGCGCACTCCTGGTGAACGTGGCACGCGGGCCGGTGGCCGACACCGGCGCGCTGCTTCATGAAACGGCTTCGGGGAGGCTGCGGGCGGCGCTTGACGTGACCGACCCCGAGCCGTTGCCGGCCGACCATCCGCTGTGGACGGTTCCCGGGGTGCTGATCACGCCCCACGTGGGCGGGGCGAGCTCGGCCATGCTGCCGCGGATGGCCCGGCTGGTCCGGAAGCAGATATCCCTCTTGCTTGCGGGGCAGGAGCCGGTGAACGTGGTGCTGGGCCGTTAGCGCCTGATCTGCTGCAGGACGGCGTCCCGCACCTGCTGCATGGTGGCCGCGTCCGAGGCTTCGACGTTGAGCCGCAGCAGCTCCTCCGTGTTGGATGGCCGCAGGTTGAACCACCAGTTTCCGGCCTCGTCGATCACGCTGAGCCCGTCGAGTTCATCAATGATGCCCGCATTTTCGTAGGTGGTCTTCACCTGCGCAACCGTGGCCGCCACACCGTCCACGGAAGAATTGATTTCCCCGCTGGCGGTGTACGGGTCGAACTCGCGGGCCAGCTCCGACAGCGGACCTTGTTGTTCACCCAGGGCCGCCAGGACGTGCATCGCGGCCAGCATGCCCGTGTCCGCGTTGTAGAAGTCCCGGAAGTAGTAGTGCGCGGAGTGCTCGCCGCCGAACACGGCCCCTTCCTCGGCCATCCTGGCCTTGATGAAAGAGTGCCCCACGCGGGTCCGGACGGGCCGCCCGCCCGCACCCGCCACAATCTCCGGCACCGCGCGGGACGTAATCAGGTTGTGGATGATGGCCGGCTCCGCTTCCCCGGCTGCCTTGGCGCGACGGATCTCGCGGACCGCGATCAGCGCGGTGATGGCCGACGGCGTCAGCGGCTGGCCGGTCTCGTCCACCACGAAGCAGCGGTCAGCGTCGCCGTCGAACGCCAGCCCCAGGTCCGCGTTGTGGGCGACGACGGCGGCCTGCAGGTCGCGGAGGTTGTCGGGTTCCAGCGGGTTGGCGGGGTGGTTCGGGAACGTGCCGTCGAGTTCGAAGTAGAGCGGAACCACGGTGAGGGGCAGGGCCGGGTGGAACTGGCCGCCCAGGACAGCCGGTACGGTCAGGCCTGCCATGCCGTTGCCTGCATCCACCACCACTTTGAGTGGCCGGATCCCGTCCAGTGGTACCAGTGAGCGCAGTTTTTCGGCGTAGCCGGCCAGGACGTCCTGCTTTGATATGTTGCCTTCGATTCGTGCTGCCGGGATGCCGTCGTCCAGGTATTGCTGGGCAAGGTCCCTGATGGCGCTGAGTCCGGTTTCGGAGGAAACCGGCACGGCGCCGGCTTTGGCCATCTTGATGCCGTTGTATTCGGCGGGGTTGTGGCTGGCAGTGAAGATGGCCCCGGCCATGTCCAGCGAGCCGCACGCATAGTAGAGCTCATCCGTGGAGATCAGGCCGAGTTCCAGGACGGACGCCCCGCGCCGCGCAGCGCCTGCTGCGAATGCGTGGCTGAACTCGGGCGAGGACGGCCGCATGTCTCCGCCGCAGGCGATGGTCTGCCCGGACAGGCCCAGGACGTCAACAAAGGCAGCGCCCACAGCTTCGGCGCTTTGGGCGGTAATGGAGATGCCAACGAGGCCCCTCACGTCGTAGGCCTTGAAGGACGGTGACAGGTCCATGGTGCTCCCCGGGGCAGTAGTGGCAATGCAAACAAGTTGTGTTGGAAATTCAACACAACTTTAGCAGGTGGGACGTGCCGGTCCGCCAGGGTGGTTCCGATAGTTTCTGAGATTCGTCGGAAACAACGGGTGCCTTGGTGCTTTCGGGTTCCTTATTGGGCTCTTACCGGGGGCCTCAACTGTACGTTCGCGCAAAGCCGGGGCGCCTGTTGTCCGAATTTAGTGGGAGCAGCGTTCCCGTGGAGAGGGTGTTGTTATTGCGTAAAGTTTACGATAGTTTCTACGTGTGATGCAGGTCGCATGGTTGGGAACCACGCGGCCAACGTGCCAACCAAAGGACAATGATGACCAGCGAGCCACTCACCAGCACCGCGGAACACCGCCTGAAACGCCTGCACGAACGCCTTGGCGGCATTGCCTACGGCGGCGACTACAACCCGGAGCAGTGGCCTCGCGAGGTCTGGCAGGAGGACGTCCGGCTGATGAAGGAGGCCGGCGTCAACCTGGTCACCCTGGCCGTTTTTTCCTGGAGCCGGCTCGAAACGGCTGACGGCGTGTACGACTTCGACTGGCTCGACGACGTCATGGACCTCATGCACGCCAACGGCATCGGCGTGGACCTTGCTACCCCGGACGCCGTGCCGCCGGCCTGGCTGATCGCCCAGCACCCGGACATCCTTCCGGTCCTGGCGGACGGCACCACCTTCGGTTTCGGTTCCCGCCAGCACTTCGACGTCTCCCACCCGGCCTATCGGGAAAAGTCCCTGGCCATGGCGGAGAAGATGGGGGAGCGCTACGCCAAGCACCCGGCGCTCTGCATGTGGCATGTGAACAACGAGTACGGCCCCGTGTCCTACGGCCCGCACGCGGACCGTGCCTTCCGGGCATGGCTCCAAGCGAAATACAGCAGCCTGGACGAACTCAACCAGGCCTGGAGCACCGACGTGTGGGGCCAGGTCTACTCGGACTGGGCCCAGGTCAACGCCCCCGCCCAGCCCCGCACCTGGTCCAACCCGTCCCGCCGCCTGGACTACCACCGGTTCACCTCGGACTCCATGCTGGAGCACTACAAGGCCGAACGGGACATCCTGCGCCGCCACACCCCGGACCTGCCGGTGGTCACCAACTTCATGCGTTTCTACAAAAACAACGACTACTGGGCCTGGGCCGCGGAGGAGGACGCCGCCGCACTGGACATCTACCCGGATCCCCGCGAAGCCGACGCCCACGTGGCCGCCGCGCTGAACTTCGACCTCATGCGCTCGCTCCGCAAAGGCCAGCCCTGGCTGGTCATGGAGCAGGCCACCGCCGCCGTCAGCCAGTGGTCCGTCAACGTCTCCAAGCTGCCCGGCAAAATGCGGCTGGGCTCCTACCAGGCCATCGCCCAGGGCGCGGACTCCATCCTCTTTTTCCAGTGGCGCCAGGCAAAGGGCGGCACCGAACGCTTCCACTCCGGCATGGTCAACCACGCCGGCCCCAACACCCGGGTCTTCCGCGAAGTCTGCGAACTGGGACAGGAACTCAAGGGCCTCGGCGGCATCACCGGCACCCGCTCGGCGGCCAAGACGGCCATCGTCTTCGACTGGGACTGCTGGTGGGCCCTGGAACTGGGCAACTCGCCCCGCTCGGACCTTAACTACACGCAGGAAGTCCTCCGCCTCTACCGGCCCTTCTTCGACGCCAACATCCCGGTGGACTTCGTGGACACCAAAAGCGACCTCAGCCAGTACAGCCTGGTGGTCCTGCCGGCGTCGTACCTGCTTTCCGACGAATCAGCGCAACGGTTCGAGGACTACGTGTCCGACGGCGGCCGGCTGGTGGCCAGCTACCTCTCCGGCATCGTGGACCCGGACAACACCATCCGCCTTGGCGGCTACCCCGGAGCTCTTCGGAAGGTGCTGGGCGCCTGGAGCGAGGAACTGCACCCGCTCGCCGGCGAGGGCGAGGAAGTGAAGCTTTCAACGGCCGACGGCGGCACGGCCTCAGCCAGTTACTGGACTGAGCACCTGCACACCGAAACAGCGGACGTCCTCGCCAGCTACGCGTCAGGCAGGCTCGCCGGCTCACCCGCCGTCACCCGCAACACGTTCGGCAAGGGCACCGCCGCCTACCTGTCCGCCCGGGTGGACAGCACCTACCTGGAGGAGCTGCTCGCCGCCGAACGCGGGGCTGCGGGGATCCGTCCGGAACTGGCCGCGCCGCCGGGAGTGCAGGTCCGCCGTCGTACTGGCAACGGACGCAGCTACCTGCTGGTCCTGAACCACAACGACGCCCCCGTGAGCGTGGACGTGCGGGCCGGCGGCACCGACCGGCTCACCGGCACGCAGCGCCAGGGAAGCGTGGAGCTCGCGGCCAACGGCGTC
The DNA here is from genome assembly GCA_035254945.1 of Arthrobacter sp. GTDB lineage: Bacteria > Actinomycetota > Actinomycetes > Actinomycetales > Micrococcaceae > Arthrobacter. The sequence goes on from DATFAE010000359.1 coordinate 14,824, forward strand.
CTCGTCCTGGAAGAAGAAACCGTCCCCGCAGAATCCGTCCGATAGGAGGAAACACCATGGCCATGCAACTGGACCTACCTCCCGAGGCGGTCACTGCGGACCCGCCCGGCACCAAGGACAAACCGCGGAACAAGCCCAACGGCTGGAAACTGGCCCTGAAGCGGGACTGGCGCCTGTACACCCTGGTGGCACTGCCGCTGCTGTACTTCGCGGTGTTCCGCTACCTGCCGATGGCCGGGAACGTGATTGCGTTCCGGCAGTTCCAGCCCGGTGGCAGCATCTTCGGCGAGAAGTGGGTGGGGCTGAAATACGTCACCCTGTTCATCAACGACCCCAGCTTCTGGCAGGCGTTCCAGAACACGATCGTGCTGGGCGTGCTGACCCTGCTGTTCTGCTTCCCGATGCCCATCATTTTCGCGCTGATGCTGAACGAACTGCGCTCGCAGAAGTTCAAGAAGTTCGTCCAGACCGTCGCGTACCTGCCGCACTTTATGTCCGTGGTGATCATCGCCGGGATGATCCTGCAGAACTTCTCCATGACCGGCACGGTGAACCAGATCGCCAACACGGTCTTCGGCACCACGGTGAACTTCACCCAGGACGCCGCCTGGTTCCGGCCCATGTACATCAGCTCCGAGGTGTGGCAGACCATGGGCTGGGGCGCAATCCTCTACCTGGCCGCGCTGACCCGGGTGGACGAGTCGCTGTATGAGGCGGCACGGATCGACGGCGCCAACCGCTGGCAGCAGACGTGGCACGTGACGCTGCCGGCCATCAGGCCCACCATCATCACGCTGCTGATCCTGAACATCGGCACGTTCATGGCCGTCGGATTTGAAAAGATCCTGCTGATCTACAACCCGCTGAACTACGAAACCTCCGATGTCATCTCCACCTACCTGTACCGGGTGGGCCTGGAGTCGTCCAACTTCAGCTACGCGGCCGCGATCGGAATGTTCGAATCCGTCATTGGCCTGACGCTGATCCTCTCCGCGAACGCCATCTCCAAGCGCCTCGCTGGAACGAGCCTGTGGTGAAAGGGACTGCAATGAGTGCAACACTCCAGAAACGTCCGGCCAGGAAAGAAACCGGCGTCCTGGTCAGGGACATGAAAGTCTCCCGCGGGATGCGCGTGTTCCGCGTGGTGAACCTGGCATTCCTGCTGGTGGTGGTGTTCCTGACGGTGTACCCGTTCCTGAACATCGTGGCCCAGTCGTTCTCCAGCGAAGGGTTCATCAACGCCGGGCAGGTGAACCTGTTCCCGCTGGGCTTCAACGTGGAGACGTACAAGCTGATCCTGGCCGACTCCACCTTCTGGAACAACTACGGCAACACTGTGCTCTACACGGTGGTGGCCACGGCGATCTCCATGGTGCTGACCACATCCTTCGCCTACGCCATCGCCAAGAAGGACCTCAAAGGCCGCAGCGTGTTCATCGGCATCGCGGTGTTCACCATGTTTTTCAACGGCGGCCTGATCCCCAACTACGTGCTCATCAGCTCGCTGGGCATGCGGGACTCCATCTGGGCCGTGGTCCTGCCCAACGCCATCAGCGTTTTCAACCTGCTGATCATGAAGTCGTTCTTCGAGAACATGCCCCGCGAACTTGAGGAAGCCGCCGCCATCGACGGCCTCACCCAGTACGGGGTGCTCTTCAAAGTGGTGCTGCCGCTGAGCAAGGCGATCGTGGCCACCATGGTGCTGTTCTACGCCGTGGCCAACTGGAACTCCTGGTTCCAGGCCTTCCTCTACCTGGACAGGCCCGAGCTGTTCCCGGTGACCATCTACCTGCGCAACATGATCGCCGGCGTCACCACGGCCGGCTCAGCCGGCGGCACTGCGGAAAACCTGGGCCAGATCGCCGCCAACATCCAGTCGGTCACCATCGTCCTGACCGTCATCCCCATCCTCTGCATCTACCCGTTCGTCCAGAAGTACTTCTTCTCGGGCGTCATGCTCGGCTCCGTCAAGGAGTAACCCTTATGAAAGGAAAGCCCATGATCCGCAAACCAGAGCTCCGCAGGCGAGATTTCCTCGGCCTGGCGTCCGTAGTCACCATCGGCCTGATGCTGACCAGCTGCGACTCCGAGTCCGCCGATGAGGTGGACACCTCCAAGGCCCGTACCGGCGCGATGGACAGCTTCGGCGTGGGGGACACGTTCAAGGCGACGGTGCCGCTGACGTTCAGCTTCCTCTTCTCCGATCAGCCCAGCTACCCGTACAAGAAGGACTGGCTGCTGTTCACCAAGATTGCCAGCGATAACAACGTCACGCTCGAAACCACGGTGGTCCCCGGCAGCGACTACGAACAGAAGCGCAGCCTGCTCATCAGCTCCGGCAACGCCCCGGAGATCATCGCCAAGACGTACCCGGGCCAGGAATCGGCCTACGTGTCCTCCGGGGCCGTGCTGCCGGTCAGTGACTACGTGGACCTGATGCCGCACTTCCAGGACAAGGTCAAGAAGTGGAAGCTGGAGCCGGAGATCGCCGCGCTCACCCAGGAGGACGGCAAGTACTACGTGCTGCCGGGCCTGCACGAGGAGCTGTGGCCGGACTACTCGCTGGCGTTCCGCAAGGACATTCTGCAGAAGGAAGGCATTTCCGAGCCCAAGACCTGGGACGAGTTCCGCGAAGTGTTGCGGTCGCTCAAGAAGGCCTATCCCGACGTCGTGCCTTTCTCCGACCGCTTCAACGGCAACAGCGTCCTCAACATTGCCGGCAACGCCTTCGGCACCGTGGCCGGCTGGGGTCTGGTGGACGGGCTGAACTTCGACGAATCAGCGAAGAAATTCGAGTTCGGCGCGGGCACCCAGGAGTTCAAGGAGCTGCTGGAGTACTTCAACTCGCTGGTGTCCGAAGGCCTGATGGACCCGGAGAGCTTCACGCAGACGGACGATTCGGCCATCCAGAAGTTCGTCTCCGGCAAGTCGTTTGTGATCAGCGCCAACTCGCAGAACGTCATCACGTACCGCACGTCCATGGAGCAGTCGCTGGGCAAGGGCAACTTCGCGGTGGGCAAGATTACGGTGCCCGGCGGCCCGGCCGGGGACATCATCGGCGGCTCGCGGCTGGAGAACGGCATCATGCTGAACTCGTCCGTGAAGGACAAGGACAGCTTCGTGGCGCTGATCCAGTTCATCGACTGGCTGTTCTACAGCGACGCCGGGCAGGAGTTCGCCAAGTGGGGCGTGGAAGGCACCACCTACACCAAGGAAGGCGGCAAGCGGGTCCTGGCCAAGGACATCAACTTCCAGGGCCTGAACCCGGCAGGTACCAAGGACCTCCGCATGGAGTACGGCTTCTCCGGCGGCAACTTCGCCTACGGCGGCACCACCGACCTGCTGCAGTCCACCTTCAACGAGGAGGAGCTGGCGTTCCAGAAGGCCATGAAGTCCAAGACACCCAAGGCCGTCCAGCCGCCCGTGCCGTTCAGCGACGTGGACCGTGAGCAGGCCACCCTGGTGCTCACGCCGCTGAAGGACCACGTCAAGCAGAACACCCTGAAATTCATCACCGGCCAGCGGAGCCTCAGCGAGTTCGACGCCTACGTGAAGGAGCTCGACGCGAAGGGCCAGTCCAAGTACGTAGAGTTGGCGAACAAGGCCTATAAGGCGTACTCAGACAAGAAGTAAGGCAGTTCGTGGCACAAAAGAAGGCGGAGTACGGCTCCGGTCCGCTGTTCAGGGCGGCCGGAGCCGTTTACGGGGTGATGACGGCCGACGTGCTGCTGGTGCTGGCCAACATCCTGCTGGTGCTGTCGCCACTGCTGGTGGCGTTGTTCGCCGGTTCCGCCCAGCTGGCCGCGGGCCTTGTGCTGGTTGCGTTCGTACCCGTGGGTCCGTCCCTGGTGGCCGCGGCTTACGCGTTCAACCGTCTGCTGGCGGGGGAGGACACCGGGGTGTTCCGGGACTTTGTCCGCGGCTACCGGGCCAACTTCCGCCAAGCGCTCGCGGTCTGGCTGCCGTACCTCGCGGTGCTGGCCGCCGTCGTGGTCAATCTTTTGCTTCTGCCGGGAACGTTCGACGCCGGGAACCCCGCCCCGTCAGCCGCGCGGGTGGGGCTGCTGGTGCTGGGGCTCCTGGTGGCGACGGCGGGCGTGACAGCGATGCTGCTGCTTTCCCGGTTCACGTTCCGCACGCGGGACCTGTACCGGCTCTCGCTCTACTGCCTGGGCGCGCAGAAGCGGGTCTCGCTGGGCAACGCGGGAATCCTGTTCATCACCGGATTCCTGCTCTTGGCCACCACCGCGTCACTGCTGACCGTCATCGCCGGGCTGGTGATGTACCTGATCTGCCTGAACTCGCGGCCGATGCTGAAGTTCATCGAAGCGAAGTTCACCGTGGCCGATCCGGCAGTGGTCCAGGCGCCCCGTCAGCCCATGATGTAGCCCATGACATCCACCACCACCTGGACGGTCCCGTAGGAGGTGTTGTGGATGGTGATCTTCCCATCCGCCCCGATAGGAACTACGGCGAAGTTGGCCACGGTCTGCCTCTGCAGGTAATTGACGTTGGATGCGTTGGGGAGTGCCTGGCCGGCAGGGTAAGCCGAGAGGAACCCGTAGTACTGGGCCTCGGTGGCGGTCAGGTTGATCATGGCGGCCTTCGCCTCTACGGGAACTCCCTTCTCACCGGCCACATCCACGCTGATGTCCTGGCCTGGTCCCACGGGCGCCGGGTTTGAACGGCTGTCGAGGAACCGGGTGGGTGCCATTTGGTGAAATGTTCCCGCTGCAGCGGCGGTGCCTTTAAGGAAATAGCCCATGACATCAACGACAACGCCCACGGGCCCGTTCGAGGTGTTGGCGATGGAGATCTTTCCGTCAGCCCCGACGGGAACCACCGCCAAGTTAGGGGTGTCCCCAATGGTCCAGTCGTAGTTCACGTTCGATGTTGCAGGGCGGCTGCTGCCGCTGGCGAAGGCAGTGAGGTAGCCGTAAGTGGTGGACGCACCCCCGACCTGGGTGCGCGCGGCGGTCATGTTCACGACGACAGCGCCCACCTCGGCGGGCAGGCCGCCCTGGCCGGCGATTGGGACTGTGAACTGCTGGCCGCTGATGCGCATTCTGCCGGTGTTCTTGGAAGGAATGGCCGCAGGGAGCCTGCACGCGGGTTGAATGACGACCGGGCTGCGGAATGATCACACGGTCTATCAAGTAAGCCCGCGAACCCGTGCTCTACGCTCCCAAACACGGCTTCCGCGTGGACGATTTCATCGAGATCATCCGGAACGTCGGCTGACATTCACATCTGCTCCGGGGAGCCGCTGGCCGGCGGTCGGAGCCGTCCGGCTAGCCGGACGCGCGCCGGTTGCGGGCCTGGCGGACCAGCCTCAGGAAGGCAAAGACGAAGAGGGCCTCGATCAACGCCATCAGGCCGAGCATCAGCCACTGGCTTTCACTGATGAAGTAGATGACGCCGAGCAGGACCATCACGGTGCCAAGGACCAGCGCGTAGACGGCAAAACCAATGGCCACTTTGGCGCTCCGCACGCCGGTCCGGAAGCCAAAGCCCACAGGCTCTCCGCCCGGGTACCCTTCCACGCGGTCGCGGCCAGCGGGCTTGAGCCTGTCGAACTCATCCCACAGCCCATGGTCCTGGTCGGTCATGCGTCCATTATCCCGCGTGGCAGCCCGGCTAGCCGGACTCGGTAAGCGGCCTCCCGCCGTCGTGCGTTCCGGGCGGGGCCGGATCCTCGGATTCCCAGCGCAGCAGGTCCCCGGGCTGGCACTCCAGCACCTCACACAGTGCCTCAAGCGTGGTGAAGCGGACCGCCTTGGCACGGCCGTTCTTGAGCACCGCAAGGTTGGCTGGCGTGATCCCCACCCGTTCAGCGAGCGTACCGACCGGCATCTTGCGCCTGGCAAGCATCACATCAATGTCGACGACGATGGGCATCAGATCACCTCGTCGAGTTCGCTGCGCAGGTGCTTCGCTTCGGCGTCGCGGGCAACGGCCTGGGCCAGCAACGTGCGCATCACCAGCACGATCAGTGCCACGCCGGCGATCAAGAGGGACGCCCCGCAGATCAGGAGCACCACTCCGGGCGCCGTTTCGCCGGGCGCCAGGATGGCCGCGATCCCGAACATCAACAGTGACGCAAAGGCGATTGCCCCGAAGATGACGTCCACGTACCGAAAGGCCCCGTGCGAGAAGACCGTTCCGCGGCGCACCATCGTGAGCAGGCGCCACACGCACACGCCGGTGACCTGAACGCAAACGATTCCCAGAACGATGATGGCTAGCAATGCAATGCGCGGGCCATCGGGCGCACCCGCCTCCACGAGGTCGGCCGAAAGCAACGGCACCATCCGCACCTGCACAAACAGCGAACCGGCAAGGACCATTGCAATGACGATGCGCAACGCATGGACGGTGAGCTTTCCCATGGGGTCTCCTATATGTCGAATAACAATCTGATGCTATCGATAATCGACATGTTGGGCAACTTTCAGGCTCTGGCGGTTCCCGGTGGTCAGGCCTACGGTGGAGGCATGGCTGATACTTTCTCCAACCTCGTGGACACATTCAAAAACGTCGGCGTCTCCAGGGCGTACGGCGATCCCGTCCAGCTGGGCGGGCAGGAGGTCATCCCGGTGGCACTCGTTTCCTTTGGTTTCGGCGGCGGCAATGAGGGCGACGGCGGCGCTTCCGGCGGAGGGGGCGGCGGCATGGTGCTGCCGCTGGGCGTTTACCGGAACGTCGGCGGGGACGTGGCGTTCAGGCCCAACACCGTGGTCATGCTGGCGTGCCTGGTCCCGCTGGTCGCGGTCCTGGGCGCCGCCGTCCGCCGGGTCATCCGGGCCGCCAGGTCCTGACGTTGCCGCGACTCACGCGTTTGGCGTCTGGCGTCAGGCGCGAACGTACACTTGAGGCCCCAGATTCCTTGGTTCGGACTGGCAGATAATGCCCTCGAAACCGAATTTTGGGGGCATTATCTGCACGTTCGCGCGTGTGTGAGGGCCACAACTGTACGTTCGCGCTTAACAAACCGCCGAGAGTGTTAAGCCTTCCGCGGCGGTGAGCGAGGCGGCAAGGGAGCCTAGCTCGGCCGACGTCGGCGGGTTGGCCCCCGGCCGGGAGCAGGTGATGGCAGCCGCCCTGTTGGCGTAGGCGGCCAGGGTGTGCAGCTCGGCGGTGCCGAGGTCCCGCAGGCGGGGCCTGGCGGCAGCGCCCAGCGCGTCCAGCTGCGCGAGCCCGGAGATCAGGCCGGCCATGAAGGAGTCTCCGGCGCCGACGGTGTCCGCCACCGTGACGGCCTCACCGGGCATGTCCACGCGGCCCCGCCGGGTGATGATCACCGGCCCGTCCGCGCCGCGGGTCAGTGCCACCAGTGCCGGCCCGAGCTCCAGCCAGGCTTGTAGGGACTGGTCCGGTGTCCGGTCAGGGTAAAGCCAGCGCAGGTCCTCGTCGCTGGCCTTGACGATGTCGCTCGCGGCGACAAAGTCCTCAGCCTGGCGCCGGGCCCCGTCGGCGTCCCGGCTGATGGCGGGCCGGCAGTTGGGGTCAAAGCTGACGGTGGCGTGCGGGCGGGCCGCCTCGACCAGGCCCCGCACCGACTTGCTGCCCGGGGCCAGGACTGTCGCGATGGATCCGGTGTGGACGTGCAGCGATCTCTCCACCGCTGCCTGGGCCGGGATGGAGGCTCCGTTGATGTCCCAGCTGATGGCGAACGTGTAATCCGCTGCCCCGGTTTCGTCCAGGTGCGCCACTGCGGACGACGTCGGCAGCGAGCCTCCCACCGTCACCTCCACACCGTTGCCGCGCAGGTGGTCGGCGATCAGCTGCCCGTGCGCATCCCCGGCGAAGTGCGTCACGAGCCTGGTCTGCAGGCCCAGGCGGGCGCAGCCCACAGCGACGTTCAGCGGGCTCCCGCCCGGATGGGTCCGCGCAGGACCAGCCGTCCGACGATCGCTGATGATATCGGCGAGGGATTCTCCGATGACGGTGATCATGGTCATCGGCCCGGGTAGACCACGGCTTTGAGCTGGCCAGGCTGCTTGCCCGCCTTAAGGGCCTCTTCGGATTCGGTGAGGGCGAACCTGCCGGTGACCAGGATGTCCAGGTCCACTGTGCCGTCGGCGATGAGCTGGATGGCCAGCGGCCAGGTGTTGGTGTAGCGGAACACGCCGGAGAGCCAGATCTCCCGGTTCTGGATGAACGAGACGGGGAGCTCGACGTCGTCCCCTCCCAACCCGACCAGGATGACCCGCCCGGCCGGCCCCACGGCCCTGATTCCGGAACGGACCGCCTGCGGTGCGCCGGACGCATCAATGAAGGCATCGACGTCGAGCCCTTCCACGCTGTCCGTCCGGGCGTTCAGCGCGTGTGTGGCGCCGTGTTCGAGGGCGAACGCCAGCCGGTCCTCGGCGATGTCGCTGATGTAGATTTCGGTGGCGCCGAAGGCCCGTGCCGCCTGCGCGGCGATGATGCCAATGGGGCCGGCACCCGCGATCAGGACGCGGCTGCCGGGCTTGATCCCGGCGCGTTCGCAGGCCCACAGCCCCACCGAAAGCGGTTCAATCAGTGCTGCTGCCTCATCGCTGACGCTGTCCGGGATGTCGTAGGCAAAGTCGGACTGGATGGTGACGTATTCGGCAAACGCGCCGTCGATCGGCGGGGTGGCGTAGAACTCGATGTCAGGGCAAAGGTTGTAGCGTCCGGCCTTGCACTGCTTGCACTTCCGGCAGGGACGCTGGGGTTCGACGGCGACGCGGCTCCCGACGCGGGAAGGGTCAACGGCGGATCCGACGGCGGCGATTCGGCCGGAGAGTTCGTGGCCAAGAATCAGCGGGTGGTCCACTACGTATGGGCCGATCCGGCCGTGCTCGTAGTAGTGGACGTCGCTGCCGCAGACGCCGACGGCGGCGACCTGCACCAGGACCTGGTCGGCGTCGAGCTGCGGGAGGGGCAGGGTTTCCATCACCATGTCGCCCTGGCGCTTCAGGACGGCGGCGCGCATGGTGGCGGGCAGTTCCGGGTGTGCCAGCGTGTGGGACTGTGCGGTGGGGGTTGTCATCGAAGTAGTCCTTTGAAGTGTGGGGATGGCCGGTTGCTTGACGGCGCTATTTCACGGCGCCCAGGGAGAGGCCCTGGACGAGTTTGTCTTGGGCGGCGAAGCCGGCGAACAGCACAGGGAGGGAGATGATGACGGCGGCCGCGCAGACCTTGGCGAGGAAGAGGCCCTGGCCGGAGATGAAGCCGGTCAGGAAGACAGGTGCGGTGCCTGCCACCACGCCGGTGAGGACCCGGGCCAGGAGCAGTTCGTTCCAGCTGAAGATGAAGCAGATCAGGGCGGTCGCAGCGATGCCGGGCATGGCGACGGGGGCGATGATCTTGCGGAGGGTCAGGAAGAGGTTGGCACCGTCGATCTGTGCTGCTTCCAACATTTCTTCCGGCACCTCGGCCAGGAAGGACCGCATCATCCAGACCGCGATAGGGAGGTTCATGGACGTGTACATCAGGATCAGGAACCAGATGTTGTCCAGGGCTCCGACGGTCCTGGCAAAGAGGTAGAGCGGCAGGATCGCGGCCACCACGGGCATCATCTTGGTGGAGAGGAAGAAGAACATCACGTCGGTCCACTTCTTCACCGGCCGGATGGACAGGGCATAGGCCGCGGGGATGGCCAGGACCAGGACGAGGACCGTGGACAGGATCGAGGCGGTGGCGGAGTTGATCAGCGACGGCCACGGGCTGACGCCGGACGTTTCGCCGAAGAACTCCCGGTAAGCGTCCAGGGTGAGGTTCGCGGCGATGGACGGCGGGTTCGTTGCCGCGTCGGTTTCGGAGTGGAATGAGGTCAGGATCATCCACACGACGGGGGCTGCGAAGAGCAGGGCCAGCAGCCAGGCCGCGAGGCCCGCGGCGGTGTTGTTGCGGGTGGGGTCCATCCGGGTCTTGCCGCGCCGGCTGCCGGTGGTCCGGACGGCGGGCGATGTTGAACGGGCGGGGCCCGACTTGCGGGGTGCGGCAGGAGTGAGCGTGCTCATCGTGATGCCTCCTTCTTGAAGAGCGAAAAGACGGTGCGGAGGGCGAAGGTGGCGACGATGATGGTGCCGATGACCACCACGACGCCGGCGGCGGAGGCCAGGCCGTATTCGTTGGCGAAGTAGAACGTCTGGTAGATGGCGTACGGCAGGTTGGCCGTGCCCAGTCCGCCGGCGGTGAGGGTGAAGACGGCGTCGAAGTTCTGCACGATGTAGATGGCACCGAGCAGGCCGCCGAGCTCCAGGTACTGGCGCAGGTGCGGCAGCGTGAGGTGGCGGAAGATTGCCCAGGGCGTGGCGCCGTCCATCTGCGCCGCTTCAACGGTGTCCATGGGACGGGACTGCAGGCCGGCGAGCAGGATGAGCATCATGAACGGGGTCCACTGCCACACCAGCGAGACGATCACGGCCATCATCGGTGCCTGGGACAGCAGGTCCAGCTGGGGCGCCGTGGTGCTGCCAAAGAGGGACCAGAGCCAGGTCAGGATGCCGTTGATCAGCCCGTAGGCGGGGTTGAGCAGGGCGTGCTTCCAGATGAGGGCGGCTGCCACGGGGACCACGAGGAACGGCGCGATCAGTAGGGTCCGTGCCAGGCCGCGGCCGATGAACTTCTTGTCCAGCAGCAGTGCCAGCCCCAGGCCGACGAGCAGGCTGGCCAGCACTACGGAGACGGTGAGCAGGATGGTGGTGAAGATTGCCTGGCGAAGATCCGGGTCCGTGAGGACCGTGGCGTAGTTCTCCAAACCGGCGAAGGCAGTCTTGTCCGGGCTCAGGCTGTTCCAGTTCAGGAACGAGATGATCAGCGTCACCACGAACGGAAGCTGGGTGACGACGATGAGGAAGACCAGGGCCGGGAGCAGCGGTGCGCGGCGGGCCCAGGCAAGGGCGCGTTCGCGCGACCGGGTGTCTCGTGAGGGTGTGACTGCATTGCGTCCCGGGCGGGAGATGCGCGCCGTTGCGGTAGTCATGATGTTCTCCTGCGGTTCGGTTAAGGCTGCTTGTACTTGTCGGCGACTTTTTGGGCGGCTGCCTGCCCCTTGGCCAGCGCGTCGGCCACGGTGCCCTGGCCTGCGATGGCGGAGCTGACACCCTGGGAGACGTTGGTGCCCAGTGCGGCGAATTCGGGGATGCCCACAAACTGGATGCCGACGGCGGGACGCTCCTGCGCGCCGGGGTTCTTCGGATCGGCGTTCTCAATAGCGAAACGTTCGGCCTCGAAGAACGGCGCCGCTTTCTGGAATTCGGCGTTCTCGTAGGTGGAGATGCGCTTACCGGAGGGGACCTTCGCCCAGCCCAGCTCGGACGCGACGAGTTCCTCGTAATCCTTTGAGCTCGCCCAGGCGATGAACTTTTCTGCCGCGTCCTGCTTCTTGGACGCGGCCTGCATGGCCCAGGACCAGGTCCACAGCCAGCCGGAGGACTTGGTTTCCTTCACGGGGGCCTGGGCGTAGCCGATCTTCCCCTTCACAGGTGACGCCTCTGCTTCCAGGGCGCCGGCGGCGGACGTGGCGTCGTACCACATGGCCACTTTGCTTTGGCTCATGTTGTTCAGGCACTCGGTGAACCCCGCCTGGGCAGCGCCCGCCTCACCGTGCTCGCGGACCAGCTTGGTGTAAAACTCGACGCCTGCCGTGAATTCGGGGGAGTTGACCTGCGCGTTCCAGTCCTTGTCGAACCAGGTCCCGCCGAAGGTGTTGACCACGGTGGTCAGCGGCGCGAAGACCTGGCCCCAGCCCGGCTGGCCGCGAAGGCAGATGCCCTTCATACCCGGCGCGCCGCCGTCGACCTTTGCTGCAATCTCGGCCACCTCATCCCAGGTGGGCTTCGCCGGCATGGCCAGGCCCTTGGCCTCCAGGATGTCCTTGCGGTACATCAGGAACGAGGACTCGCCATAGAACGGTTCGCCGTAGAGCTTGCCGTCAGTGCCGGTCAGGGACGCCGTGTAGGCGGGCAGGATGTCGTTCTGGTCAAAGTCGGCGTCCCCGGCCACATCGTCCAGCGGCGCGAGCCAGCCGTTCGAGGAGTAGAACGGAATCTCGTAATTGGACAGCGACGCGACGTCGTACTGGCCGGCCTGGGAGGAGAACTCCTGGCTGATCTTGGCCCGGACATCGTTCTCCGGCAGGATCGTGTAGTTGACCTGGATGCCGGTTTCCTTGGTGAAATGATCAGCGGTGAGCCGCTGCAGGTCTTCCATCTGGGGGTTGTTCACCATCAGGACGTTGATGCTGTTCGGGTTTCCCGCGGAATTGCCTCCGCCGGCACCTGCACAGGCCGAGGCACTCAGCGCGACGCACAAGGCGCCGGCGGCCAGGGTCGCTGCACGCATTTTTGGGCGCATTAAGGACTCCTTTGTTCTTCAGTGGGTGCACAGTCTCCGCACCTCGACTGCTGTGTCGGTGTACCGGACCGGGGCGAGGCAGATGACCGGGGATTCCGGTGTGCCTCGTTGATGTTCCTCAAGATTAGGCCTGTGGGGCAGGGCACAACTAGCGCCTTGGTTGCCATCTTCTGATACTTATTTTCCGTATCTGTTGTGGGCAGTACGCGCTAGTCTGGGGAAGGCTACTGAGGAGCCGTCCAGATTTCATAACCGCCCGATGTTGGGAGACCCACGATGACAGCCGCCGACGCAGCCGACGGAGCAACAGCGAGGCTGGCGGAACGGCTGGTGGGGATGCGCGCCAACCGGGAAGTCATCCCGCCTGACCCCAACCACTCGGTCCGATGGGTTGAGCACAGCTACCCCAGCCCCGTGGCACGGTGGAATTACCACCCCGAGTACGAGATCCACCTAATCCGGAAAGGCACCGGGAAGTTCATCGTCGGCGACCACATCGGGACCTTTGAGGCAGGCCATGTCTCGCTTGTGGGATCAGGGCTGCCGCACGACTGGGTCAGTGACCTGGAACCCGGTGAAGTGCTGGAGAACCGGGACGCCGTGATCCAGTTCGACGGAAAATGGGTTGAGCAGACCGCGGCCCTGGTCCCCGAACTGGCCGAGGTGAAGCCGCTCCTGGAACAGTCGGCGCGGGGGATCGAGTTCCTGGGACGCTCAGCAGAGACGGCGGCCGCAGCCATTGAGGCGATGGGCGCCACCACCGGGCTGGAGCGGCTCGAGTACCTGTTTGCCCTGTTCGGGATCCTGGCCCGCGCGCCGCAGGAAGAACGGCGTTACCTCGCCGAGGAGTGGTTCAGGCCGCAGCTGGACGGCCAGGCCGCCGCCGTCGTCGACATTGTCCTGGAGTATGTGTTCAGCAACCACGCCGGCAGCGTCAAAATGTCCGAGGCGGCCGCCCTGGTGGGAATGCCGGAACCCACGTTTTCGAAGTACTTCAAACGGGCTACGGGGCAGAATTTCAGCGACCTGGTCCGGAAGCTGCGGCTGGCACACGCGCGGCGCCTGCTGGAGAGCAGCGACAGGCCCATTTCCGAGATCTGCTACGAAGTGGGCTTCTCCAACCTGTCCAACTTCAACCGGCACTTCCTCAACGACGCGGGGGAAACTCCCAGGACGTACCGCCAGCGCGTCCAGGCCTAACTGGATTCCGCGCGAACGTACACTTGGGGCCCTTCGTCCAAGGGCCACAAGTGTACGTTCGCGCTCTTGCAAGGGCCACAAGTGTACGTTCGCGCCTAAAAGGTGGGGCTTAAGTGTTCGTTCGCGCGGGGGTGACCGTGACGGGGGTGAGCATCTCGCGCCCAAAGCCCACTACGCGCCGGGAACCGTGCAGGATCACCTCGTGCGTGTGCACGTCGGAAGTGCTCGACGTCGACACGTGCAGCTTCACGAGCCCCGGCGCCACCACACGTTTCAGGTCCACGCCCGTGAAGGACGTCCGGTCCGCGTGCACCGTGAACTCCACCGCGGCCGAGGCCCCGGCGGCCAGCTCAACCCGCGCGTAGCCGATCAGCTCGCGGACCGGCCGCACCACCTCGCCCACCGGATCCTCCAGGTACAGCTGCACCACCTCGGCGCCGTTCACCGCACCGGTGTTGGTCACCGTGCAGCCCACGGTCACTGTGTCCGACGTGGACACCGTGGGCGCGCTGGCCACATGCTCCGAGAACTCGAACGAGGTGTAGGACAGTCCGTACCCGAACCCGTACAGCGGCGACGGGTCCAGTGCGCTGACGCCGGTGGGGCCGGCCAGCCGGCTGTGCAGGTACGTGCCGGGCTGCCCGCCGGAAGTCCGCGGCACGGACACCGGCAGCTTCCCGGAAAAATTTACGACGCCGGTGAGCACGTCCCAGAGCGCCCCGGCACCCTCCTCGCCGGGGAAAAAGCCCTGCACGACGGCGTCAGCCCGGTCCGCGAAGCCGCCCAGCGCGTAGGGGCGGCCGCTGAGCACCACCAGGATGGTGCGCGTGCCGGCAGCCGCAGCGGCGGCGAGCAGCCGGTCCAGCATTTCGTGCTGGTCGCCGGGAAGGCGAAGGTCCGCGGCGTCGTTGCCCTCGCCGGAGGTGCCGCGGCCGAACAGCCCGGCGTTGTCGCCCACCACCACCACGCAGGTCTTCACGGACGCGGCAATCCTGCACGCCTCCGCAATCTCCTCCGGAGTGATGGCCTCGCACGTTCCGGTGGTTGAAGAAATGACCCCGGCAAAACGTCCGGCCGCAGCCCCGGCCACTGTCGGCACTGAAATGCCCATCGGCACCTCCGGATGCGAGGCACCTACGTGCGCGTCGAAGGAGTAGCAGCCGAGCATCGCGAACGGGTCCTCGGCCAGCGGCCCCACCACCCCCAGCGAACGCACGGCCGCAGCGGGCAGCGGCAGTGCCGGGCCGCCGTCGTGCGTGCCGTTCTTCAGCAGCACCAGCGACTGCGCCGCCATGGTCCGCGCCAGCGCGCGGTGCCCGGCGGGGTCCAGGTCGATGCCGGCTGCCAGGGCAGGCGGGGCGGGATCGAAATTGGGGGAGAGCAGCCCGGCCTGCTGCTTCTGCGTGAGCACGCGGCGGAGGGCGGTATCCACGAGTGCCTCGGCCACCGCGCCGTCGCGGACCCGCTGCAGCAGCGGGGTGCCATAGCAGTTCACAGTGGGAAGTTCGACGTCGACTCCCGCCGTGAGTGCCAGCGCTGCGGCCTCGCCCAGGTCAGCGGCCACGCCGTGGGTGACGTTGAGGAAGGCGACGCCGAAGTAGTCGGCCACCACCGTCCCCGCGAAACCCCATTCATCCCGTAGCAGCCCGGTGAGCAGGGCCTGGTTGGCGGCGGCCGGGACGCCGTCGACGTCCGTGTAAGCGTGCATCACTGAGCGGGAGCCGCCGTGCTTGAGTGCCATCTCAAACGGCGGCAGCATCACGTCGGCCAGTTCGCGCGGGCCCATGGATACCGGCGCGTGGTTGCGGCCGGCCACCGAGGCGGAGTAACCGACGAAGTGCTTGAGCGTGGCCACGATGCCCGTCTCCTCGAGCCCCTGCACATAGGCGGACGCCACGGTCCCCACCAGGTACGGGTCCTCGCCGATGGTCTCCTCCACGCGGCCCCAGCGGAGGTCGCGCACCACGTCCAGCACCGGGGCCAGGCCCTGGTGCACGCCCAGCGCCCGCATGTCCGCGCCGATCAGCCCGGCCATTTCGCGGACAAGTTCCGGGTTGAAGCTGGCTCCCCAGGCCAGCGGGACAGGGAAAGCGGTGGCTTTCCAGGCCGCCAGCCCGGCCAGGCACTCCTCGTGCACCTGGGCTGGAATCCCGAAGCGGGACGCTGCCATGATCTGCTCCTGCGCGGCGGCCAGGCGGCGGGCGCCGTCCAGCGGTTCCAACGGCGTGGTGCCGTACATCCTTGTGATCTGGCCCAGGCCGTTGGCGATCACCTCATCCCAGGAGCGGGCGTCGCCAGCCATCTGGTTCTGCAGCGGGGCCACGGAGTCGCCGTCGGTGGACGCGTTCACCCACACACCCACCAGCTGGGCGAGCTTCTCCTCCAGCGTCATCTCCGCGATGAGGTGCTCCACGGAGTCCGGCCCGACAGAGCGGGGGAGTGCTTGTTTTTCGGCGGCACCGCTCACGGGCGTCTCCTCACATAGGAATCAGTTTTAAAGAAACTATCAGAAATTTCTATTTAGTTTCTAGGGGAGAAAACCATTGACTTCACCGCATCTTCCTTCCTACGGTTGAAGGGCGGCCGGGATCACAGCCCCCGAGGTTTCGGAAACTAATGGTCTAGGCATGAAAGTTTCCGAAGTTCCGGACCGCCCCTGATCA
>DATFAE010000360.1:0-5788 GCA_035254945.1 Arthrobacter sp.
GCCGGGCGCCGGGGTCTGGACGTCCAGACCGACCACAACGGCATCATCTGGGCGTGGTGGGATACCGCCGCGGGCACGCGGCGCGATGCCGTGGTCACCGGAAGCCACCTCGATTCGGTCCCGGGCGGCGGTGAGTACGACGGGCCGCTGGGGGTCGCCTCGGCGCTGGTCGCCGTCGATCTTCTCAAGGCCCGCGGCCTGCGCCCCCGGCGCCCGCTGGCCATCGCGGTCTTCCCCGAAGAGGAAGGGTCCCGCTTCGGCGTGGCCTGCCTGGGATCGCGCCTCCTCACCGGCGAGCTGGACCCTGACAAGGCGCGCAGGCTCAAGGATCCGGAGGGGAACACGTATGCCGACGTCGCCGCGGCCAACGGCCAGGATCCGCGGCTCATCGGCGCCGACTACAAGACGCTGCAGCAGCTGGGCGTGTTTGTTGAGCTGCACGTTGAGCAGGGGAGGGGCCTGATCGACCTGAACCAGCCGGTGGCCATCGGGTCATCGATCCTGGGCCATGGGCGATGGAAGCTGGCCATCACCGGCGAAGGAAACCACGCGGGCACCACGCTGATGAAGGACCGGAAGGACCCCATGATCGCGGCGGCCAAGGTCATGGTGGGCATCCGCGACACCGCCCGGAAGTACCGTGATGCGCGGGCGACCGTGGGGCGGATCCAGCCGGTCCCCGGCGGAACCAACGTGATCGCCTCCCGGGTGGATCTCTGGATCGACGTGCGGCATCCGGACGATTCCGTCACCGCGGCGCTGGTGGAAGCCATCGGACTCAACGCCCAGGTAATGGCCGCCGAGGAAGGCTGCGCCGCCAGCCTCACCGTGGAATCACTGAGCCCTACGGTGCATTTCGACCCTGCACTGCGGAACCGGCTTCAGGGCTTTCTTCCGAACGCCCCCGTCCTGGACACCGGGGCAGGGCACGATGCCGGTGTCCTCAGTTCGCAGATCCCCACGGCCATGCTGTTCATCCGCAACCCCACGGGCGTCTCGCATTCGCCCGACGAGCTGGTGGAGGACTGGGATGCCGAAGCCGGTGCCGTGGCGCTCGCGGACTCGCTGGCGGGGCTGCTGGGCGGGGCACGCGCCGTCGAATAGTTGGCGGGGGCAGGTGGGTTCCGCCTGCCCGCCGCCCACGTTTCGGCTGCCCGGGCCACCGTAATAACGCCGGGCATACAGCTGCGCCCTGGCCGTGGCGGCGCAACCTATGATGGCTCCTATGACCAATCACGCCCCGGAGGAAACCGACGCCGCGACCACCGCCGCCGATCCCGCCGCCGATCAGGGCTCCGTTTCGGGCAAACTCGAGCAGGTCATCGCCACGCAGGTCCGGCACTACCGCACGGCCAACGGCATGTCATCGGCGGAGCTCGCCGCCCGGACGGGCCTGTCCAAGGCCATGATCTCCAGGATTGAAACAGCAACAACGTCGTGCTCGCTGACAACGCTGCAGCGGCTGGCGGATGGCCTCAAAATTCCGGTGACCGCGCTGTTCCGCGGAGCCGACACGGACCGGGACGCCACCTTCACCAAGAGCGGCCAGGGCAGCCTGACCGTCCGCAGCGGCACCCAGCACGGCCATGAGTACCGTGTATTGGGCACGCTCAAGGGGCGCACGGACGCGCTCGAACCCACGCTTGTCACCCTCACCGACGCGTCTGACGTCTTTCCTCTGTTCCAGCACCCGGGAACGGAATTCATCTATATGCTGGCCGGGAAAATGGTCTACGGGCACGGCGCCTACGAGTACACCATGGAATCGGGCGACTCACTCCTGCTGGACGGCGAGGGTCCGCACGGACCGCTGGAGCTGCTGGACCTGCCCATCAAATTCCTGGCAATCTCCGCCAAATAACCCGGCACATGCTCCTGCCCTGGGGCGCCGGAGTCCGCTGTATCCAAAGTGCGTTTGAGGGACACGTGAAACTCACGTGCCTGCGACTGAAACGTTGATTTAACCAGCCGGAAACCCACCGCGAAACTGCCGCCATAAGGTTGGAACCAGACGGCAATAGCTGCCCTCCGATGAACGTGGTACTGATTCCGCGTCCCTCCTCCGGAGCGGCTCTGACGGGCAATTTCCGTTCTCTCTTCGCATCACGAAAGGGGTTTCCCATGGATTCGGGAAATGTCGCTTGGATTCTGGCCAGCTCTGCGCTGGTCTGTATGATGATCCCCGCCCTGGCCCTGTTTTACGGGGGCATGGTGGGGTCTCGTCGCATTCTCAACATGATGATGATGTGCTTTGGCGGCGCGAGCCTGGTGGCAGTGCTCTGGGCGCTCTTCGGTTACTCGATGGCCTTCGGAAATTCGGTAGGCGGCCTGGGGCTCATCGGGGACATCACGGAGTTCCCGGGAATGGGGCAGCTGCTCGCCGCGGATGAGGCAGCCTCGATTCCGGTGATTCTCTTCGCCGCGTTCCAGCTGTTCTTCGCGTGTGTTACTACGGCCCTCGTTGCGGGGGCGGCAGCCGGACGCATGAAGTTCGGCGCCTGGATGCTGTTTGCCGGAATCTGGGCAACCATCGTCTATTTCCCCATCGCACACTGGGTGTTCGCCTTCTCCTCTGCTGACGGCAGCGTCACCGGTGGCTGGATCGCCAGCGGCATCAAGGCAATCGACTTCGCCGGCGGAACCGCAGTGCACATGAACGCCGGTGCCGCAGCCCTGGCCCTCGCACTGGTCCTGGGCAAGAGCTCCGGCTGGCCGAAGATGGAACACACCAAGCCGCACAGCAGGCCGTTGGTGCTCGTTGGTGCCGGTTTGCTCTGGGTGGGCTGGTTCGGCTTCAATGCAGGCTCCGCGCTCTCCGCCGGCCAGTCCGCTTCCGTGGTTTTCCTCAACACCGCAGTGGCGGCTTCTGCAGGGCTCCTCGCCTGGGCGCTGGTTGAGCGGCTCCGCCACGGCGCAGCCACCAGCATGGGCGCCGCGTCCGGCCTGATCTCGGCCCTGGTTGCCATCACGCCCGCCTGTGGCGCTGTCAGCCCCCTTGGCGCACTGGCCATCGGCGCCATCGCCGGTGCAGTCTGCTCCCTGGCCATTGAACTGAAGTTCCGGCTCGGCTATGACGATTCGCTTGACGTCGTTGGCGTCCACCTCGTGGGCGGCATCCTCGGAACCCTGCTGATCGGCCTGTTCGCCACCGATGCAGCTCCGAACGGCGTGAGCGGCCTCTTCTACGGCGGTGGCGTTGAACTGTTGGGCGTCCAGGCGCTGGCAACGGTTACGGTGCTCGTGTACTCCTTCGGCATCACCTGGATTCTCGCCAAGGTCCTGGACCGGATCATCGGTCTGCGGATCAAGCCCGAAGACGAAATGCGCGGCATCGACCTCGCAGCCCACTCGGAACTCGCCTACCTCACCGATGAAGACCCCGTGGAGCTCGGTTCACCGCAGCGGGCCTGATTACCAGTGGGACGCGTTATCCACTAACAGCAGTCCGGGTGGTGCCGTCCGGCACCGCCCGGGAGAGCGAGTCCGGCGATGGGCCGAACAGCGGACCGGTGTCAGCAGCAGCTGGCTTATAGTTCCGCAGTTCGGCCCTTTGTCGTGCCGCGTGATATGGGGTGCCCGCCCCGTGTTGGTACCGCCCGCGCGGTCGGCCGGTTTGGGTTCAGACGTTGGTGCAGACGAGGTTGCCGTCACGGACTTCCAGCACCGCCGCCCGGACGTGGCTGAGGTGGGTCTTGGGGTCGGCTGTCATCGCGTCGATGTCCTCGCCGTTCCAGTGCGGATGCGTGAAGTACACGATCAGCGCGCGCTCCTTGCCTTCCACCGATGCATCCAGCGGCACGACATCCGCATGCCTGCCAACCACTGGCCCGCCGTCGGCTGTTTCAGGATCAGTCAGGATGAGGCCGTCAAGGTATTCCTGCCGTGTCCAGCCACCTGAGGCGTCTTCGGACGTGTAGATGGCCTGGCCACGCCACTCGTCCACGATCATCCAGAACTGACCGTCAAGTTTGAAGACTTTGGGACCTTCGTGGGGCCGGCCGGGAATGGTCAGTCCTTCAAGAACCCACGACGACGGATCGGCCGGTGTGCTGCTTACCGCACTGTAGGTGTTGGATCCGCGGGCCTCATCCTTGTACCAGAGCCGGTACTGGCCGTCGCCGCAGAGGGCCACTGCGGCGTCGATGACGCGTGGGGAGTCCAGGTCGAGGGCACCGAGGTACTGCCAAGTGGCCAGGTCCTGGCTGGCTAGCTGCACGATGGAGGCGTTGCCGGTCCAGTCCGTCCGGACCCCGCCCAGGACCGTCAAGTACATGATCCACTGGTCTCCGATCCGAACGACGTCGGGCGCCCACAACGTGGCGGACAGTTCTGTTTCCGGCGGGACCAGCCCGTCAAGGGTGCCCTGATAGGTCCAAGTGAGTCCGCCGTCGGGCGAGCGGGCCACTCCGATGGCCGTGCCGTGGACCCATTCGACGCCGGTCAGGCCGGGTTGGGTGGCTCGGCGCTGGGTGTACAAGAGCACCCAGTCACCGGTCAGGTGGTCCGAGACCAGGATCGGGTCTGTGGGGCCGTCCCAGACAGGATCCCGGTAAGGAGTCTTGAACGCATCAGGGCTGAGCGGGGCGACGCTGGGTGGCGCCGCTCTGGTAGGCGCCACGCTGGATGCTGCCGTTCCACGCTTTGAATTAGTGGCGGTCGCTTCAGTGTGCACGGGCGGTCTCCATGGATGCGTAGTCGGATTTCCGTACAGCATATGCGGGAAAGTGCTTTCCCGCAGCCGGTGGTGTTGCTTGGCTCGCACCAGGGTTCGGTCAGTCAGGGGCATTCATCCGGATCCGGATTCGGTCCGGCCAGCGCTCATCACTGCCAGGCCCCACCCGGCCATGGCAGCTTCGGGTGTGGTTTCATCAGCGAAAAATTCTTCAGGCATCGGACATTTGGGCGGGCTGTCCGTGGGCAGGGGTCTGTCGGGCGGGCTGCCGTCGGCCTCGGCTGGGCGGAGTCCCTGGTTTGATAACAGGTCAAGAATCTGCCGCGGCCAGTGTGGTGCTTCCCGGTCGTGGTGTTCGCTTTGGTAGTGGCGTCCGGTGGGTGAGGTCCAGCCGGGCGGTTCGTCTTTGGTGGCGTCGGTGGGTGTCCATCCGGTGGTGTGCTTCAGCCTGTGGTGTTTCCGGCAGACTTGACTGAGGTTGGCAATGCCGGTGGTGCCGCCGTCGGCCCAGGCGAGGATGTGGTCCGCTTCGTTGTCCAAAGACTGGTTGGAGCAGCCGGGGAACGAACATCTCCCGTCGCGCATGCGCAGCCATTGCCGCATCGCTGCGGGGATGCGGTAACTGGCCCGTCCGATCGCCAGCGGCTCCCCGTCTCGGGGGTCGGTCAGGACCCGGCGGAACGAGGACGCCCCGTCGGCGACGAGACTCCGTGCCATCGATGCCGGGATCGGGCCATAGCCGTCGAGGTCGGCCGGTTCGTCCGTGAGGCCCATCAGCGCGAACACCGGCACTGTCACCAGGACCTGCGCCGCGGGGGACGGTACCCCGCCGGCATCGCCCCAGTCAGTGGCCGGAGGGCGGCCGGCTACGACATCATCGACGCCGTCAGTGGCTGGAGGGCGGCCGGCCGCGCCATCAGCGCTGGTGCTGCCGGCCACGCCATCAGTGCTGTTGGCGGTGTTGCCGGTGCTGTTGCCTGTGCTGCCTGCCGCTGTGTGTGGGTTGGTGGTGGTGAAGCCGGCGCTGAGGAGTAGTTTGGCGGCGATGTCTGCGCGGAGCTGGGTGAGGGTGCGGGACTCGGTGGGGCTTTGGAGGGTTCGGGCTGTGGCGGTGAT
>DATFAE010000361.1:0-11294 GCA_035254945.1 Arthrobacter sp.
TCGTAGCTAGGAGTGTGGCGAAATGTTTGAGCGATTTACGGACCGTGCCCGTCGCGTAGTTGTGCTTGCCCAAGAAGAGGCACGCATGCTGAACCACAATTACATTGGTACCGAACACATCCTCTTGGGTCTGATCCATGAGGGTGAAGGCGTTGCCGCCAAGGCTCTTGAGTCCTTGAGCATTTCGCTCGACGGCGTGCGCGAGCAGGTGCAGGAGATCATCGGCCAGGGCCAGCAGGCCCCGTCCGGCCACATCCCTTTTACCCCCCGCGCCAAGAAAGTGCTGGAGCTCTCCCTGCGGGAAGCCCTGCAGCTGGGCCACAACTACATCGGCACGGAGCACATCCTGCTGGGACTCATCCGCGAGGGTGAGGGCGTTGCCGCCCAGGTGCTGGTGAAGCTCGGCGCAGACCTCAACAGGGTCCGCCAGCAGGTCATCCAGCTCCTCTCCGGCTACCAGGGCAAGGAAACCACCGGCGCCGGTGTCGGTGCAGGCCAGCCCGAAGGTACCCCTGCCGGCTCCGTGGTCCTGGACCAGTTCGGCCGCAACCTGACCCAGGCTGCCCGCGAGAACAAACTGGACCCCGTGATCGGACGCGAATCCGAAATGGAACGCGTTATGCAGGTCCTGTCCCGCCGCACCAAGAACAACCCTGTCCTGATCGGTGAGCCCGGCGTCGGCAAGACCGCCGTCGTCGAAGGCCTCGCCCAGGCGATCGTCCGAGGGGACGTCCCTGAGACCATCAAGGACAAGCAGCTCTACACCCTGGACCTCGGGTCCCTGGTGGCAGGCTCGCGCTACCGCGGTGACTTCGAAGAGCGCCTGAAAAAGGTCCTCAAGGAGATCCGCACCCGCGGCGACATCATCCTCTTCATCGACGAGATCCACACGCTCGTGGGTGCCGGTGCCGCCGAAGGTGCCATCGATGCCGCGTCCATCCTGAAGCCCATGCTGGCCCGCGGTGAACTGCAGACCATCGGTGCAACCACCCTGGACGAGTACCGCAAGCACATCGAGAAGGATGCCGCCCTGGAGCGCCGTTTCCAGCCGATCCAGGTCAAGGAGCCCTCGGTTGCGCATGCGATCGAGATCCTCAAGGGACTGCGTGACCGCTACGAGGCGCACCACCGCGTGACCATCACCGACGGCGCCCTCGCCTCGGCCGCCAGCCTGTCCGAACGCTACATCTCGGACCGCTTCCTGCCGGACAAGGCGATCGACCTGATCGACGAGGCCGGCGCCCGGCTGCGCATCCGCCGGATGACCGCACCGCCGGAGCTGAAAGCCATGGACGAGCGGATCGCCAAGCTCAAGATGGAGAAGGAGTCCGCGATCGACGCGCAGGACTTCGAAGGTGCTGCTGCGCTCCGCGACAAGGAGCAGAAGCTCATCACGGAGCGTTCTGAGAAGGAGCGCCACTGGAAGTCCGGTGGCATGGACGACATCTCCGAGGTGGATGAGGATCTCATCGCCGAGGTGCTGGCCAACTCCACGGGCATCCCGGTCTTCAAGTTGACCGAGGAAGAGTCCTCGCGCCTGCTGAAGATGGAAGACGAACTGCACAAGCGCGTGGTGGGCCAGAACGAGGCCATCAAGGCCCTCTCGCAGGCAATCCGCCGCACCCGTGCAGGCCTGAAGGACCCCAAGCGTCCCGGCGGCTCGTTCATCTTCGCCGGCCCTACCGGCGTCGGCAAGACCGAGCTCGCGAAGGCACTGGCCGAGTTCCTGTTCGGTGAAGAGGACGCCCTCATCACGCTGGACATGTCCGAGTACTCCGAGAAGCACACGGTTTCGCGTCTCTTCGGTGCCCCTCCGGGCTACGTCGGCTACGAGGAAGGCGGCCAGCTGACCGAGAAGGTCCGCCGCCGTCCGTTCTCCGTGGTCCTGTTCGACGAAGTGGAGAAGGCCCACGCGGACCTCTTCAACTCGCTCCTGCAGATCCTGGAAGACGGCCGCCTGACCGACTCCCAGGGCCGCGTGGTGGACTTCAAGAACACCGTGATCATCATGACCACCAACCTTGGCACCCGGGACATCTCCAAGAGCGTTGCCACCGGCTTCCAGTCCGGCACCGACACCCAGACCGGTTACAACCGGATGCGTGCCCGCGTGACGGAGGAACTCAAGCAGCACTTCCGTCCGGAGTTCCTGAACCGTGTGGATGACGTTGTGGTGTTCCCGCAGCTGACCCAGGACGAGATCATCGAGATCGTGGACCTGTTCGTCACCCGTCTGGAGAAGCGCCTCAAGGACAAGGACATGGGCATCGAGCTGACCAAGGCCGCCAAGGTGCTCCTGGCCACCCGTGGCTACGATCCCGCCATGGGTGCCCGGCCGCTGCGCCGCACCATCCAGCGCGAGATCGAGGACCAGCTCTCCGAGAAGATCCTGTTCGGCGAAATCCACGCCGGCGACATCGTCGTGGTGGATGTGGACGGCGAAGGGGACGACGCCAAGTTCACGTTCGCCGGCAACGCCAAGCCGCGTATCCCGGAAATCGCTCCGAGCGCTTAGCAACAACACGCCAAGGCCCCGCCCGCTCCCACAAAGGAGCCGGCGGGGCCTTCGCTCGTTAAACACCGTGGCTGGGCGCCGTCGGGGCCCGTGGCCGGGCCAGCGCCGGTCGGGTGTGAAGCGCTGGCCGGTTGGTTTGTGATGCAGGGCACAGTCGGGTTGAATCGGGGCATGGCAACTGAGAACCCGGCGATCCCGGGCGAGCAACCTGAAACCCCTTTCCACGACCTTGACCACTACCTGGCCATCCCGCGGGTGAGTGGCTTGACCTTGAGCCCGGACGGCCGCAGGCTGGTCACCACCGTGTCCACCCTTAACGGCAAGGGCACCGAATTCGCCACCGCGCTGTGGGAGCTTGATCCCGCGGGTGAGCGGCACGCGCGGCGCATTACGCGCAGCGCCAAGGGCGAGGCCGGAGCTGCCTTCGCTGCCAACGGTGACGTCTACTTCACCTCGGCCCGCCCGGATCCGGACACTCCGGAGGGGGAACCCGTCAATGCGCTGTGGCTCCTGCCGGCCGACGGCGGCGAGGCCCGTGTGGTCCTCTCACGTCCCGGCGGAGTTGGCGGTGTTATGGCCGCCCGGAACGCGGACGCCACCTTTGTCACGGCAGAGGTCCTGGCCGGGTCAACGGACGAGGAGAACGACGCCGAGCGGCGCAAGTCCCGCAAGGACAACAAGGTTTCGGCCATCCTGCACAGCGAATACCCGGTCCGTTACTGGGATGCCGACCTGGGGCCGGGGCAGCCGCGGATCTTCGCCGTCGAAATGGGCGAGGAAAAGGAACCCGGCAAGCCGGCCACGGTTGATGCGACGGCGCCGCTGCGGCTCCGAAACCTCACCCCCGACGCCGGGCCGCGGCTCCGCGAAGCCGAAACGGTGGTCAGTCCTGACGGGCGGACCATCTACACGAGCTGCACCAGGCCGCTGGCAAAGGCGGACAGCCGCTCGGTCCTGGTCGCCGTGGACGTCGCGACCGCAAGCCGGAAAGTCCTCCTGGACGAAGAGGGCATGAGCTACTTCCCCGGTCCGGTCAGCCCCGACGGCAACACCCTGGTGGTGGTCAGCGAGAGCGACACCACGCCTCACCAGGCGCCCGAGGTCAAGCTGCACCTGCTGGACGTTTCAGGCGGCGCAGCGCATTCAGCCGGCAACAACACCAGCCGCACCCCGCTGGTGCCCGATTGGGACCGCTGGGCCAAGCCGGCCGCATGGCTGCCGGACGGTTCCGCGCTCCTGGTCACCGCGGACGACGACGGCGCGTCGCCCGTTTTTCGGATCAGCGTTCCGGCGTCTGCCGCGGAAGTGAGCGTCACCCGGGTGACGCAGGACGCTGCGGCGTACACCGACGTCGTGGTTTCTCCTGAAGGACGAAGCGCCTACGCACTGCGAAGCTCCTACACGTTCCCGCCCGAAGCGGTCCGAATCGACCTGGAAACCGGCGAGACCACCCGGCTGCCCGCTCCCGCGGAACGGCCAACCTGTCCCGGCAGGCTTGAGCGGCTGGCCGCAACAGCCGCGGACGGCACGCGCGTGCCGGCTTACCTGGCACTGCCTGACGGCGCGTCCTCTGACTCCCCGGCGCCCTTGCTGCTGTGGATCCACGGGGGACCGCTGGGATCCTGGAACGCCTGGACCTGGCGCTGGAACCCCTGGCTGCTGACGGCGAAGGGCTACGCGGTGCTGCTGCCCGACCCCGCGCTGTCCACCGGCTACGGGCAGGCGCACATCCAGCGGGGCTGGGGCCAGTGGGGCAAGGCCCCGTTTGCCGACCTGATGGCCATTACCGACGCCGCCGTCGAACGCCCGGATATCGATACGACCCGGACCGCGGCCATGGGCGGGTCCTTCGGCGGGTACATGGCCAACTGGGTGGCTGGCCAGACGGACCGCTTCAAGGCGATCGTCACGCACGCCAGCCTGTGGGCCCTGGACCAGTTCGGCCCCACCACGGACGCCTCCCAGTACTGGCTCAAGGAAATGACCGAGGAGATGGCGCTGGACAACTCGCCGCACCTCCATGTCGAAAAGATCAGCACCCCCATGCTGGTGATCCACGGTGACAAGGACTACCGCGTGCCCATCGGCGAAGGACTGCGACTCTGGTACGAACTCCTCTCCAAGTCGAAACTGGCCGCGGACGAGGACGGCCAGACCCCGCACCGGTTCCTCTACTTCCCGGACGAGAACCACTGGGTCCTGCAGCCGCAGCACGCGAAGGTCTGGTACGGCGTGGTGGAGAGCTTCCTCGCGAAGAACGTGCTGGACCAGGACGTGCCGGTGCCTTCCGAGCTCGGTCTCTAGTCACCTCCCGCTTGGTTACCTCCGGCTCGGAGGCTGGGACATTTCCCGCGTGCGCCGGTAACGGAGCGCCCCGACCCGGCACCCTCCTGCGTGCAGACGACTGCGCCTCGTAGGATTGATCCTGTGACTGACTCCTTCCGTATCCGCCCTGCCCGCACCGGCGATGTGGCCGCCATTAAGAGGCTGGTGGCACCGCTGGCGGACCAGCGGATCCTGATGGCCAAGGAGACGGTGGCCTACTACGAGAGCCTGCAGGAGTTCCGGATCGCAGAATCGGCCGACGGCGAAGTCATCGGCTGCGGCGCCCTCCACGTGATGTGGGAAGACCTGGCCGAGGTGCGCACCCTTGCCGCGTCGGATGCCTGGCGTGGCAGGGGCGTGGGCCATGTGCTGGTGGAGAGCCTGCTGGAGGAGGCCCGCGCGCTCGGCGTTGCCCGCGTTTTCTGCCTCACGTTCGAGGTGGACTTCTTCAAACGCCACGGCTTCGACGTCATGGAGGACCAGTCGGCGGTGGACCCCGTGGTCTACTCCGAGCTGCTCCGCTCACACGACGAAGGTGTGGCCGAATTCCTTGACCTTGCGAGGGTGAAGCCGAACACCCTGGGCAATACCCGCATGATCAAGTTCCTCTAAGGCGCCGGACCGCCGTCCCCGGAGCGTCGGGGCTGCGTCATGCCATGACTTGTCCTTGCATTAATCGAATTGATGGATAAACTACTCTTGGCCGTGTTTGGGGGCACGTGCGAAAGGGACAGTCATTGGGGGCTGTCCCTTTCGTCGTTCCAGGCATGGCCTGTGCGGTGAGACCCGCGGCACGTGGACAGGAGCTACCGCAGTCCCTGCGGCGGTAGTAGGGTCAAAGTGACACCCTGCAGACGACGGATCGCCCGGGAGCGCCGCCATGAAGAAACTCATCAACGACCCCCGCGCGGTGGTGGGCGAATCAGTGGACGGCTTCGGCCTGGCCCACGCGGACCTGGTCACCGTCAGCGCCGATCCCCTGTTCATCACCCGCAAGGACGCGCCGGTGGCCGGCAAGGTGGGGCTGGTTTCCGGCGGGGGAAGCGGCCACGAGCCGTTGCATGCCGGGTTTGTGGGACGGGGAATGCTCGACGCCGCCGTGCCGGGGGCGGTGTTCACCTCACCGACGCCAGACCAGATCCTTCCAGCCACCCAGGCCGTTGACTCCGGCGCAGGTGTGGTCCATATCGTCAAGAACTACACCGGTGACGTGCTGAACTTCGAAATGGCTGCCGAGCTGGCCGAGGCCGAAGGGGTGCAGGTCCGCACCGTGCTGGTCAATGACGACGTTGCCGTGGAGGACTCGCTCTACACGGCCGGGCGGCGGGGCGTGGGCGGCACGGTGCTCGTGGAGAAAATCGCCGGAGCCGCTGCCGAGCGGGGCGACAGCCTGGACGAAGTGGCCGCCATCGGCGACCGGGTGAACAGCAACGTCCGCACCATGGGGGTGGCGCTGTCGGCGTGCACCGTGCCGCATGCCGGCTCGCCGAGTTTCGACCTGGAAGACAACGAGGTCGAAATCGGCATCGGGATCCACGGCGAACCGGGCCGGCACAAGATCCCCCTGGAAAGCGCGGACTCCATCACGGACAGGCTGCTGGAACCTGTCTTGGCCGACCTTGGCATCGCCGCCGGCGACAAGGTGCTCCTGTTCGTCAACGGGATGGGCGGGACGCCGTTGAGTGAGCTTTACATCGTGTACCGCCGCGCCGCCCGGGTCATCACGGACAGGGGTGCAACCGTGGAGCGCTCCCTGGTGGGGAACTACATCACGGCCCTGGAGATGCAGGGCTGCTCCATCTCTGTCCTCCGGCTTGACGATGAGCTGACCGGGCTCTGGGACGCTCCGGTCCACACGGCCGCCCTGCGCTGGGGAGTGTAGCGATGGTCCTCGATGCGATCTGGGCCGTGAAGTGGCTGACGCTCTGCGCGGAGGCCATGGCTGAACACCGGGTGTGGCTCATAGAACTGGACCGTGCAATTGGGGACTCTGACCACGGCGAAAACATGGACCGCGGATTCCAGGCCGTACTGGACAAGCTCGCGGAAGTGCCGCCGGAAACACCCGGGGCAGCGCTCAAACTGACGGCAATGACGCTGATGTCAAAAGTGGGCGGCGCCGCAGGCCCGCTGTATGGAACTGCCTTCCTCCGGGCCGCGGCATCAATTGGCGACACGCTTGAGGTGGATCCTGCCGCCTTCGCCGGAGCCCTGGTGGCGGCCCGGGACGGCATTGTCACCAGAGGCAAGGCCGAGCCGGGCGACAAGACCATGGTGGATGCGTGGACACCGGCAGTCGAAGCTGCCCTGGCGGCTGCCGCCGGCGGCGCCGGCAACGTCCTCGAAGTACTGGTGGCAGCGGCCGAGGCTGCCGAGGCGGGCGCCGTCGCCACGGAGCCGATGGTGGCGCGCAAGGGACGCGCCAGTTATCTGGGGGAGCGGAGCGCCGGCCACCGCGACCCGGGAGCGGCTTCGAGTGCCCTGATTTTCCGTGCTGCGGTCGGGGCTGCGGCGTGACCGTTGCCCTGGTTGTGGTTTCCCATAGTGAAAAGATTGCCGACGGCGCCGCGGAACTTGCTGCGCAAATGGCGCCGGACGTTTCGATTGTGGCCGCCGGGGGCACCACGGACGGGCGGATCGGCACCAGCCTGGAGCGGGTCATGGCCGCCCTGGAGCAGGCCGCGGGCGGCGATGGTGTGGTGATCCTGACCGACCTCGGATCTGCCGTGATGACTGCGGAATCCGCACTGGAGTTCGCCGGGGAGCCGGACGGGGTGCTGCTGGCAGATGCTCCGGTGGTGGAGGGCCTGGTGGCTGCTGCGGTGGCGGCGCAGGGCGGCGCGGACATGCACGCCGTCAGGCGCGCGGCGGAAGCGGTGTACGGATCAGCAGCGGGAATGCCGCCGTTGTCCTCTCTCAGCGCCGTCGAGGAGGGTTCGGTGACCGGGGCAGGACCTGAATTCACCGGCGATTTCGAGCTCATCAACCAGGCCGGCGTGCATGCGCGGCCTGCAGCAAAGATCGCCGGCGGGCTGTCGGCGCTGGACGCGCGGGTGACTGTCAACGGCCAGGACGGGACCTCGATGACGGCGCTGATGACTCTCGCGGCGGGCAAAGGCTCGGTCTTGCATGTTGAAGCCTGGGGCGTGGACGCCGAGCGGGCAGTCAACTATGTTGGCGGCCTGGTCCAGGCCGGATTCGGCGAGCCGTAGAACTTCGCAGGCGCCATCTTTGGACCTTCCCCGGTGTGTTCAGCCTGTCCTGTCAGGGCCTGCGAATATCATCGATGCCATGGAACGGCTCGACTTCGATGACAACTGCCCGCCGCTGGTGGTTCTGGACGGACAGACATCCATCGAGGAGCTCTTCGCCGAACTCGGTTTCGAGTGGCGCGTCGCTCCGGGCCTGTCCGGCCCGGAGCTGGACGGCTCCGCGGCCGGAGTGATTGGGCAGGCCACCCTGTTCTGACGGGGGAGATTCGCCATTCCACGTTCACCTGCCGTTCAGGGTGGTGCCCTAGATTGTCCCTTCAGGCACTCTTTGCTCGAAGGGATCCACCATGGCCAATATTGCAGAAATTCTGGGCAGGCTAACCGCTGAAGAACTCAACGGGCTTCGCGGCCTTGGGCCACAGGGGCATCTGACAAAACCTCTGGTGGAAGCCCTGGACCGGGCTGCCGGCGGAGCCGGGGCTGGCCGCGGCTACTACGTCCCTACCGGCAGCGTGAGTGACACCGGAGGCCCCCACCTTGTCCTGCGCAGCGATGTGTCAGCGTGGCTCTTCGGGACAGCTGCGCAGGTCCCCCACGCGGGTGCGGTCGACTCCGGTGCATCAGACCCTGCCGCATCAGACCCTGCCGCATCAGACCCTGCCGCCCGGCAGTAGTGGCCGTCAGGGAGCCTGGCGCAGCCCCTCGGCGTCCAGGACCACAGATGCGGTGACAAACCTTCCGCAGTGCTCGCCGTAGGGGGACTCGCCGCGTGGGCGGAAGTCGAGCGTGCGGACCGGCAGCGCGGACCCGTCGGCGGACGTTCCGGTGGCCGTCACCGCCATGGGCGATTCGGTCAGGGTGTCCAGGAACAGCATGCCGATCATGGTTCCGTCCGGGGAAGCCGTGGCTGAACACACACCGTCAGGACGGCAGCCCTGGTCGATGGAAACGCTGCCCGGGCGCAGCTCCAGGTCATCCTCCGTGCACACGCCGTCCTGGCAGGCCTTCAGATGGAGCGTGCGCACCTGCGGCACGTAGGGGGCCGCCACGGTGACGGAGACGACCGTCGCCTGCGCGATCGCGGGACACGGCGGCTGATAGGGGTAGAAGTAGCAGCCGGAGGTGAGCACCGTCGTCGTGACCAATGCCAGAAGTACCCCGTACTTGCGCATACTTCAGGGTAGGACCGGCGGGCCTCAGCCCGCACGGCTACCAGGAAACTGACGCAAACATCGTTATGGCCACCACGCCGAAGGTCACCAGAATGAGACCCGTGGCCAGTCTGCCCCTGGCAACAATGAAGACAGGCAGCGTGGATTCGGCGGGGTTGGCCGGGTTGTAGGCCACGGGAACGGTGGTGCCGATGATCGCCTGGTCGCGGCTGTAGATGTCGGACTGCCCCAGCCACCGCTGGCCGCCGGCGTCCGCGAATTCATATGAGGGGGCGAATCGGTCCCGGCCGTTGCTGGCCGGGCCATCGGCCCCGTGAAGGTTTCCCGTGACGGTGGCGGACGTGTGTGACCACCCCGCCATCTCCCGCCTGCGGCGGAAGGACGCGGACAGGGACAGGCCCGCCAGGACCAGGCCCAGCACCAGGAAGAGGCCGGGCAGGACAACAAAAAGCAGCTTCAGGAAATCCATGGCTCAGCCCACCGGAAAAATGCCGACGAACCAGAATGAAACCAGGGCGAACACGGCGAAGAACGGAACCAGGCATCCCAGCACCATCTTCGACTGCGCCGCCACCTGGAACGACTGGTTGGGATTCACAGGGTTGTACGCCACCTCCAGAAGCGACCCGGGAACCGGCTGGGAGGCGGACGAGACTTCCGATTCGCCGGCAAACAACGTCCCGTTCGGATGGGTGAACTGGTACGTGGGGTAGAAGCGCCGGCTGCGGGTGCCGCCTCCGCCGCCGTTGCTCCAGCCCGCCACGCTGCCCGTAACCGTAGCCTGCACCTTCGGCCAGCCGGCAATCACGTTTTCGTGGCGCCTGGTTTTGCGCACAGCCTGGACAAGGGCAACGGCGGCGCCCGCCACAAACAGAGCCCAAATGGCGTACAGCACGATTTTCATGGAATTCCCCCGGTTCCGGTCACCAAGAAGTATGCCATCCCGTAGCCGCAGGTCATTGTCAAAGCTGCCGCCAGGAGACTGTCAAACGCTCACGCAAATGCTCACACCGGCAGCCGGTAGCCGCCCTGGTGCAGCTCGGCCAGGCCGTCGTTGAGGAGCCCTGCCAGCGCACGTTCCAGCTGTTCCGGGGCGGAGTTCAGCCTGTGAAGGGCGGCCAGCGGGACGCCGATCCCGTCCGGCGCGAACCCGAGATCCGCCGGTTCCTGCTGGAACATCTCCGGCGGCACCGGCCTCTCGGCAACACGCAGCACCGCCATCACGGCCCCGCGGACCTGGCGGTCCGTGCCGTGCCACGCCTGGCCTTTAGGGATGTACGACGGCGGTGGCTCGCCTGCTGCCAGCCAGGCACAGGAGTTCCGCACGGGACAAACGGAGCATTTCGGCGCCCGCGCCGTGCACACCAGCGCCCCCAGCTCCATGACCGCAGCGTTCCACCGCACGGACGTGCCGTCGTCGTCCGGCAGCAGTTCCGCCGCGAGCCGCATCTCAGCGGCAGTCAGGGAAGGGGCGGGAAGCGCGACGCCGGAAATGAGCCGTGCGTGGACGCGGCGGATGTTGGTGTCCACCACGGTTTCACGGCGGCCGAAGGCGAAGGCCGCCACCGCGGCGGCCGTGTAGCTGCCCACGCCGGGGAGGTCCAGCAGTTCGTCGTACGTGCCGGGAACCTGGCCGCCGTGGTCGCGTCCGATGGCAACCGCAGCTGCGTGGAGCCGGAGCGCCCGGCGCGGATAACCCAGCCGGCCCCAGTGACGCACGGCTTCGCCAGCCGGTTCGGACGCGAGGTCTGCCGGGGCGGGCCAGCGTTCCAGCCATTCCCGCCACACCGGCAGGACCCGCACCACCGGTGTCTGCTGGAGCATGATTTCGCTCACCAGCACGCCCCACGGCGAGCAGTCCGGTTCACGCCACGGGAGGTCGCGGGCAGTTTCGGCGAACCAGCCGTTGATCCCGCTGTGCAGGTGGAGGGGGCCGGATCCGCGCTCGGACGCCTGCGGCACATGGGAAGGCGAGGTGGCAGGGGAAGGGGCTGGGGCGAGGGTTGTAGCGTCGATCCCAACACTGTAGTGGATTGCCGGTTTGGGAAGCCAAGACGGGGAACGCACGCG
>DATFAE010000362.1:0-5076 GCA_035254945.1 Arthrobacter sp.
TGATGAGCAACGAAGCCATTCCCGCCGCGCAGCCGTCCGCCGGTACGCAGCAGGGGCCGGGCAACATCGCTTCCTTCATTGACCACACCCTGCTCAAGCCAGAGGCCAGCGAGGCTGACATCCTCAAGGTCTGCGCCGAAGCAGCCGAGTACGGCTTCAAATCCGTCTGCGTCAACCCCCTCTGGGTGAAGACGGTCAAGACGGCACTCAAGGGATCCGGCGTCCTGACCTGTTCAGTGGCTGGCTTCCCGCTGGGAGCGACCCCAACCGACGTCAAGACCTTCGAGGCCCGCGGCGCGGTTCTGGACGGGGCCGACGAGGTGGACATGGTCATCAACATCGCCGCGGCCCGTGCCGGCGACAAGGGCGCCCTGGTGGAGGACATCACGGCAGTGGCGGAAGCGGTGCACGCCAGCGACGCGATCCTGAAGGTCATCATCGAAACGGCCCTCCTCGACGACGCCCAGAAGATCCTCGCCTGCCAGGCCGCAGTGGAAGCGGGCGCCGACTTCGTCAAGACGTCCACCGGCTTCAACGGCGGCGGCGCCACGGCGGAAGATATCGCCCTGATGCGCCGGACCGTGGGCCCGGATCTTGGCGTCAAGGCATCCGGCGGCGTACGGTCCCTGGCCGAGGCGCAGGCTATGATTGCTGCAGGTGCAACACGTATTGGTGCCAGCTCCGGAATTGCGATCGTCAAAGGTGAACAGGGTTCATCATTCTACTGACCCGCAACCGGAAGCCGCCACAATTTGGGCCCCGCGGGGCCAAGGAGGAATGAATGTCCAGCAAGACCACAGCGTCCGGCGTCACCACAGTCCAGACCCCGGAGAACGAGAACAGCCTCGTCACCAGTATCGTCCTGTTTGCTGTCATGATGGCGCTTTTCCTGGGCGCAATCTACTCGCTCTCATTCCTGACCCTGGACAACCCGTGGCCGATGGCCGTCTGCCTGGGCCTCTTCGCGCTGGCGTTCTGGATCCCGCAGACCATCACCGGCCGCTCCGATTCGGCCGGCGAGCACTAAGCACCCGCTTGTAAGTGCAACGCGGGGTCACTTAACGCCCATCCTGAGTGGTTTATTGGGCGTTAAGTGACCCCGCGTTGCTTGTTTAAGGCTTTACGGAGTCAGCACCCCGCCAAGGGCTGCGAGGACCCCTGGCCAGTGCGCCTTCGCCAAAGCCCACGCGGCCACGCACATGCCCACCATGGCGTAGGCGCTCACCGGGATCAGCACCAGCCACTCCCGCCGGGAACCGGCCCGGCCCAGCAGGGGGACCGAAAAGGCGCCGTTGGCCCGCCAGACGTCGTTGATCACCGGCAGTTTCCGCACGAACCTGGGCGGCCTGATGACAATCGGCCACAGCAGCGGGACGCCTCCGGTGGTGATCATGTCACCCGCGATGTGGACCACCACTCCGGTCAGCATCGACACAGGCAGCCAGGTCCACTGCTCCGGCGCGTACCAGGTCACGAGTCCGGCCATGGTCAGGGCGAACACCCAGTTGCTGAGGAAGCCCGACTTGGGGAACAGCTTCAGCGCCTTGGCGGCGATGTTGATCATGAACATGCACAGCAGGCCGGCACCCACGGACAGCAGTCCCCAGTCCGTCTGCAGCTGGAGCTGCGCGGCCACCATGGCCAGCAGCACAAAAAACGCCCCACCCAGCACCGAGTGGGTGCCTTGCCGGTGGCCGCCGCTGGCGTTCTCAATGCCCACGGCAATCACGTTGGACAGCGGTGGCAGTGAGTTGGCCACAGTGCTGTGCCGGTGGTCCCAGTCGCACACCAGGGCGGTCCCCGCCGTCGCCATGCCGCCGATCAGGATCCCGGTAGCGTCCAGCGGGTACCAGCCCAGCGTGTACGGCCCGGTCGAAGCAATAGCTACCCACGCCGCGGCTCCCGACGCGGCGTGATGTCCTCCCATCAAGGGTTATCCCACCGCCAGTGGGGCGTCGGAGAAGATGTTGCGGATCACGCCGTTGGCCCAGTCCAGGATTTCGGCGTCCTGCAGGTCCCTGCCGCCGATCTTTGCTGTCTTCGGCTTCGGGATCAGGACGGCGTCCAGGGCGGGCTTGGGCTGGGCCCCCGGGTACATCCTGGCCAGGCGCATCACCTTGGACTCGGGCAGCTGGGCCGGCGAGAACTTGATGAAGTTGCCCTGCAGTGCGACGTCGGAAAGCCCGGCTTCCCGGGCACCCACCCGGAAGCGGGCCACGGCGATGAGGTTCTGGACCGGCAGCGGGGGCTCCCCGTAGCGGTCCACGAGCTCGGCCTGGACCTCCTCGATGGCCTCGTTGGTGAGGGCCGAGGCCAGCTTGCGGTAGGCCTCCAGGCGCAGCCGCTCCCCCGGTACGTAGTCGTGGGGCAGGTGGGCGTTCACGGGCAGCTCGATCTTCATTTCGGCGGCCTTTTCCTCGGCGTCGCCGCGGTAGTCCGCCACGGCCTCACCCACCAGCCGGATGTAGAGGTCGAAGCCCACGCCCTGGATGTGGCCGGACTGCTCGCCGCCCAGGAGGTTGCCTGCGCCGCGGATTTCGAGGTCCTTCATGGCCAGCTGCATGCCCGCTCCCAGTTCGTTGTGCGTGGCCACCGCTTTCAGCCGTTCCAGGGCCACCTCGCCCAACGGCTTCTCGGACGGGTAAAGGAAGTATGCGTACGCACGTTCCCGGCCACGGCCCACGCGGCCACGGAGCTGGTGCAGCTGGGACAGGCCGTACTTGTCCGCGCCGTCCACGATCAGGGTGTTGGCGTTGGAGATGTCCAGGCCTGTTTCGATGATGGTGGTGCACACCAGAACGTCGAACCGCTTCTCCCAGAAATCCACGATGATCTGCTCCAGCCGGCTCTCAGACATCTGCCCGTGCGCCACCTCCACGCGCGCCTCCGGAACCAGCTCACGGATTTTCGCCGCGGTCCGCTCGATGGTGGACACGCGGTTGTGCACCAGGAAGACCTGGCCCTCACGCATCAGTTCACGGCGGATGGCTGCGGAGGTCTGCTTGTCCGTGTAAGGACCCACGTAGGTGAGGACGGGGTGGCGTTCCTCCGGCGGGGTGGCCAGGGTGGAAGTTTCGCGGATGCCGGTCAGGGACATCTCCAGCGTGCGCGGGATCGGGGTGGCGCTCATGGCCAGGACGTCCACGTTGGTTCGCATCTTCTTCAGCGCTTCCTTGTGCTCCACCCCGAAGCGCTGCTCCTCATCCACGATCACCAGGCCGAGGTCCTTGAAGGCGAAGTCTTTGGACAGCAGGCGGTGGGTGCCGATCACGACGTCCACGGAGCCGCTTTTGACGCCCTCAACGGTTTCCTTGGATTCCTTGGCCCCCTGGAAGCGCGACAGGGCTTTGACCCGCAGGGGGAACCCGGAGAAGCGCTCCGTGAAGGTCTCGTAGTGCTGCTGGGCCAGCAGGGTGGTGGGCACCAGGACCGCCACCTGTTTCCCGTCCTGGACTGCCTTGAACGCCGCCCGCACGGCGATCTCCGTCTTGCCGTAGCCGACGTCTCCGGACACCAGGCGGTCCATGGGGATCTCGCGCTCCATGTCGGCCTTGACCTCGTTGATGGTGGTCAGCTGGTCCGGTGTCTCCACGTAGGGGAACGCCTCCTCCAGCTCCCGCTGCCACGGCGTGTCCGGGCCGAAGGCATGGCCGCGGGAAGCCATCCGCGCGGAGTACAGCCGGATGAGTTCGCCGGCGATCTCCTTGACGGCTTTACGCGCCTTGGACTTGGTGCTGGCCCAGTCCGAACCGCCCATCTTGCTCAGCACCGGGGTGTCGCCGCCGACGTAGCGGGTGACCTGGTCCAGCTGGTCCGTGGGGACAAACAGCCGGTCACCTGGAGCGCCGCGCTTGGACGGGGCGTACTCCAGGACCAGGTATTCGCGCACGCCGTCCCCGCCGCCGGCCACCTTCCGCTGGATCAGCTCCACGAACTTGCCGATGCCGTGCTGTTCATGCACCACGTGGTCGCCGCCCACCAGCTGCAGCGGGTCCACCGCGTTGCGCCGCTTGGACGGCATGCGCCGCATGTCCTTGGTGGAGCCCGCTGAGGTCCGGCCCAGCAGGTCGGCCTCGGTCAGCAGGCCCAGCTTGAGGCTGTCCAGCACAAAACCGCGTCCGACGGCGGCAGTGGTCACCTCGATGATGCCCGCCTGGGGTTCCTGGTCAAGGGTGTCCACCCTGGCGCAGGGGATGTCCGCGTCGTGGAACAGTTCTGCAAGGCGCTGGGCCGGTCCGGGGCCTTCGGTGGCCACCACAATCCGCCACTGGTCCCGGACGTGTGAGCCGATGAAATCCATCATTTCGGCTACGTCGCCCTGGTAGCCGCGTGGCTCCCGGGCGTGCAGGTTCAGGACGTCAATCTCCGGAAGCAGTTCCTCGTCGGTGGCGAGGGACGTGATGGACCACCAGGAGACGCGGTGGTCCAGGGAAGAGCTGCGGGTGTCCGCCAGGGAACGGAAGCTGGCCGAATGCAGGGCTGCTGATGCCTGCGACGTCAGGTCCAGGGGCGCCGTGCCGCCGTCGGATGCCGTGGACCATGCGGCTTCCAGGAACTCTTCGTTGGTGGCGGCAAGGTCGTGCGCGCGGGTTCGGACTTTTTCCGGTTCAATGACCACGGAGATGGAGCCGGCGGGCAACTGTTCCACGAACGGGACCATCGCGTCCACCAGCACAGGGGCCAGGGATTCCATGCCTTCCACGGTGATCCCGCCGGCAATCTTCTCCAGCATGTCCGCGGCCGCGGGCAGCTGTTGCTTGAGGGTTGCCGCCCGCGACATCACCGAGGGCGTGATCAGGATTTCGCGGCAGGGCGGGGCGTGCAGGACGGTGGGGTGGTGCAGGCCCGGTGAGGACAGCGAGCGCTGGTCCGCAACGGCGAACCAGCGCATCTGGTCCACCTCGTCGCCGAAGAACTCCACCCTGATGGGATGGTCCTCGGTGGGCGGGAAGACGTCGATGATGCCGCCGCGGACGGCAAACTCGCCACGGTGCGTGACCATGTCCACCCTCGCGTAGGCGGCGTCGGCGAGGCTGCGCACCACATCGGAGAACGGCCTTTCCTGGCCAACCGTCA
>DATFAE010000363.1:0-6951 GCA_035254945.1 Arthrobacter sp.
CAGGTCCAGCATCGGCACCCGGTGCTGGACCCCCGCATTGTTCACCAGGATCTCCAGCGGACCGACATGTTCTTCCACCCAGGCGATGCCCCGCGCGGCCTCTGTGTCGCTCGTGACATCAAACGCGATGCTGTGCACCCGGCCCGGCCCAAAATCAGCAGCCATCGCGGCCGCCGCATCCTTGAGCCGCTCGGTGTTGATGCCGTTCAGCACCACCGTGGCACCCGCATCGGCCAACGCCCGCGCCAGCGCGTTGCCGATCCCCCGGCTCGAGCCCGTCACCAGGGCAACCCGCCCGGTCAAATCAAAAAGTGAAGTCATAAGAAGAGCAGCTCCTTCGCCGCGGTCTGCGCGGTAACGCGCGGATGGTTCGGTGGTTCCTTTTGGGGTGCTAGAAGGGGCCGTTCTGCACCAGGTTGGCCGGGGCCTGCCCGGCGGCGAGGGCTTCGAGCTGCTTCCTCAGGAGCTTGAGGATCCTGGGCTGGAAGGCCGAGGCGTTGCCGCCCACATGCGGGGTGATCAGGGCGTTGGGCGTGGACCACAGCGGGTGGTCCTGCGGCAGCGGTTCAGGATCGACGACGTCGAGCGCGCACTGCAGGCGCCCGGACAGGACTTCCTTGGTCAGGGCAGCCGTGTCCACCACGGAGCCACGGCCCACGTTCACCACCAGGGCGCCGTCCGGCAGCGCGGCGAGGACTTCTTCCCCGATCAGGTGATGAGTCTGCCCACTCAGCGGCAACACCGAGACCAGTATGTCGTGCGTCGCGGCAAGCGCTGCCAGCTCCGAGGACGCGTGCACCTCGCCGTGGCCGTCCACGCGGGCCGAACTCCCCACCCGGGTGACGGTGACCTCGAAGGGCTCCAGGCGGCGGGCAATTTCGTGCCCGATCCCGCCGACGCCCACCAGCAGCACGCGCCGGTCGGCCAGGGACTGGCGCCGTTCCGGCCGCCAGAGTCCGTACTGCGAATCGCGGACGGCCTGGTCGATGCCGCGCAGCTTGGCCAGGATCAGCCCCACGGCCAGTTCCGCGGTGGCGGCCGCGTGGACGCCGGAGGCGCTGGCCACGCCGGCCCCCGGGCCGGCCGCCTCAACCACCCCGTCGTACCCGGTGGACTGGGTCTGCACGTACTTCAGTCCCGGAACCTGGGCGAGCGAGCCCAGCACGGCGGAGGCGTCGATGTACGGGAGGATGACGCCGTCGATCTCACTGAGCGTCCCGCCGTCGGGATCCGATTTCAGGTCCCACACCACCCCCCGCATCCCTTCGGGGAGGGGCGAGAGATCGGCGAGGAGCTGCCGGTCGGGGAAACTGACCGTACGGATGATTTGCATGGGGGACCTGTCGTTTCTGCTTTTGCTGTGCGGGGGCGCTGGTGTGTTTAGCGGCGGTTGAAAGTGAGTCCGCCGGGAACCTGGAACGTGGGCATGAGTTCCAGCATGCCCACGTTGACGTGCCGGGGTGTCTCCACCGCGTAGTCCACTGCGTTGACGATGTCGTCCGTGGTCAAGGACTCATAGCCCTCGTAGTAGGTCTTCCAGGCCTCATCCATGGCTTCAGGTGTGCCGCCCATGTTCCGGCCGAAAATCTCGGTTTCAACCCGGCCGGGGCAGACCTCCGTGACGCGGATGCGTTTGCCCACGGTGTCGTTGCGGAGCTGGCGCGAGATCTGGTGCACCGCGGCCTTGGTGGCGTGATACACGGTGTGGCCGTAGAAGTTGTAGATGCCGGCGATGGAGCTGATGTTGATGACATGGCCGTTGTCCCGCTCCACCATGCCGGGAAGGACCAGGCGCGTCAGCTGCAGGAGGGAGCGGAGGTTGACGTCCACCAACTCGTCGATGTCCTCTTCCGTCGAGTCGAGGATGTTTCCGGGCCGGGAGACGCCAGCGCAGTTGACGAGGACGTCCACCTGAAGGCCCTCTACCGCCGCAGTCAGCGCGGCGGTGTCCGTCAGGTCAACGGCGTGCGGGATGGCTCCGGTGCGGTCGGCCAGATCTTTCAGGCGTTCTTCATTGCGGGCGAAGGCGTGCACCTGGAGTCCGCGTTTTGCCAGCCGTTCGGCGATGGCGGCGCCCATGCCGGTGGATGCACCGGTGACCAGGGCTGTTGAATAGTCTGAAAATGGCATGGAAGTCTCCAATGAGTGGGGTTGGGAAAGATCGATGGGCTTGGGCGCGGGACTGCGCCCCGGCATACAACTTGGTGTCAGGCGTCCCGCAGCGGCAGGTGCGCCCGGTCCTTGACCGTGCTCACGGCGGCAAGGGTGCCCAGCGCGGTGATGACGGCGTAGAACGCAGGCATGTAGATGTTGCCGGTGGAGGAGATCAGCCAGGTCATCAGCAGCGGCGCGGTGCCGCCGAAGAGTGCTGAGGAGATGTTGTAGCCCAGGCCGTAGGCGGAGTACCGGACGCGAGTGGGGAAGAGTTCGACGATCAGGATGTGGATTACTGCGGTGTGGCCGGCGAAGACCACTGCCATGATGCAGGCGCCCAGGATGGCCAGAGCCATCTGGCCGGTGGCGATCAGGGCGTACGCGGGGATGCCGACCATTGCCATGGCGATCGCGGAGCCGGCGATGACTTTTTTGCGTCCCACCCGGTCCGAGAGGGCGCCCATGAAGGGGATGGCGATGCAGATGACCACGAGGCTGCAGGCGGTGACGATGAGCGCCTCGCCGATGGTGAAGTTGAGCTGCTTGCCCTTCAGGAAGGTGGGCATGTAGGAGAACAGGACGTAATAGCCGGAGCCGTTCATGAGCGGAATGAACAGTGCCAGGAGCATGGCGCGGCGGTGTTCGGCGGACTTGAAGGCTTCCTTCAGGGGGTTCTTGGACAGGCCGCCCTCTTCCTTCAGCTTCACGAAGTTCGGGGTGTCGCTGATCGCCTTGCGGATGTACCAGCCGATGATGCCCATGGGGATGGCAACCAGGAACGGGATGCGCCAGGCGAACGAACCGAAGCCGCCGCCGTCGATCGCTGCCTGGGTGAGCCAGGGCGACATGGAGAAGGCAACGAGGGTGCCGGTGAGCAGTGCTGCGAAGGAGGCGATCTGGGCGTAGGAGGTGATGATGCCGCGCTTGCCTTCGGGGGCGTGCTCGGCGAGGAAGGTCATGGCGCCGGCGGCTTCACCGCCAACGGAGAAGCCCTGCAGCATGCGGAGCAGCACAAGGAGCACGGGTGCGGCGATGCCGACTGCCGAGTAGGCCGGCAGCAGGCCGATGCCCGCCGTGGCCACGCTGATCAGCAGGATGACAAAGACCAGCAGCTTCTGCCGTCCGATGCGGTCTCCCAGGAACCCGCAGACCACCGCGCCGAGGGGGCGCACGAAGAAGGACACGGCGTAGCCTGCGAACACAAACAGCAGGGCGTTGTCCGGGTTGCCGGGGGCGAGGAACACCAGGGCAAGGGTTCCGGCCATAAAGGCGAAGATACCGTTGTCGTAAAGCTCGACGAAGATGCCCACGCAGCCGGCGGTAACCACCTTCCGGGTCTGCTTGGCATCCAGGCGATCGTTCTGCGGACCAGCCGCTCGCATTGACGTTGACATCTTAAATCCTTACTTGTTTCTGGTGACTAGGCGGGGCATGGCTGGACTTCAGCTTCCCGAGGCCGGCATGAGTTCCCGCCAGCTTGCCGGCGCCCCCACGCCGAGCAGGCCGAAAACTGTATTCACTGACGTACGCAGCGCCTCAAGCTCACGCATGGCAGCACGGTGCCGCGCGGTGGC
Source organism: Arthrobacter sp. (assembly GCA_035254945.1). Classification (GTDB taxonomy): domain Bacteria; phylum Actinomycetota; class Actinomycetes; order Actinomycetales; family Micrococcaceae; genus Arthrobacter. The sequence continues at coordinate 3,729 of DATFAE010000363.1, forward strand.
TTCGGCCACGGTCGTCTTGCGGAACCTGATGGTGTCGCCTGGCCTTGCCTGGGCGAGGACATCCAGCGAACGGCTGGTGACTACACCGAGGACCGGGTAGCCGGCCGTTACGCCGCGTCCCCGGTGAAGTACCAGGAGCTCTTCCCGGGACGGGACCTCGATGGCCCCGACCGGAACGCCCCTGGAGAGGACCTCGGCTGTGGACTGCCGTTCCGGAAGAGCCCCGCCGAGGCGCAGACCGATGTGGTTGCTCCGACCGCTCACGGTGTAGCTGGTCTTGAACAGGAGTTCTGCGGTATCGCCGAATTCATCGATGTCCGGCCCGTCCGTGACATCGATGACTGGGTGCGCACTGATGCCGGGGCGCGAAAGCCCCAGGCGGAACAACGGAAGATCAAAGTACGGCTGCCTGATGGGCGGCACAGTTTCCCGGGCCCCGAGGACGGTTCCTTCGGCAAGCTTGAGGCCGAACCCGACGACGGTGTCCGGTGCGCAGCTGCCAAGCAGGGTCGGGGCTTCCAGGGAACCGTGAACTGCGATATAGGCGCGGAGCCCTGCATTCATGCCGCGCAGCGCCACGGTTTCCCCGGCCTGGACAGACACCGGTTCCCACTGGGGACATTCGCGTCCGCCGACGGTAAGGGCCACGGGTGCCCCGGTCACGGCGATGAGCAAATCCGTATCCGCACGCATCCGGAAGTCCAGCGCGGTGATTTCAAGCAATGGATCGTTGTCCAGGTTGCCGGCGAGGATGTTGGCGGCGCGGGCGGAAAACTGGTCCAGTGCCCCGTTGACGGGGAGTCCGTACCGCGGCCCCCTGAACCGGCCCAGGTCTGTGACGACGGAATGGCCGGCCTGCTGGATGGTCAGGGTCCCGCTCATCTCGACGCCTCCAGCTCAAGGCCCGCAAAGCGCTCGAACTCGGCGGCCGGGATCTCGTGGAACCGGAGCAGGTCTCCGGGCATGTAGGGAACCAGTGGCTGCCTGTCAGGGTTCAGCACCCTCAGCGGTGTCTGTCCGATGACGCACCAGCCGCCGGGGGCCACTGCCGGTGCAATCACTGCCTGCCGGCCTGCGACGGACACCGCGCCCGCCGGCACGGAAAGCCGGGGGTCCTTCAGCCGGGGCACAGGCAGCGGGAAGTCCGGGCCGTCCATCATGGGTGATCCGGCCGGGGCACCCAGGCAGCGGATGACGTATGACTTGGCAGTGTGCAGGGCAATGATCTCGGACACTGGGAGTCCCTCGTGGTCCGCAACCTTCTGCAGGTCGGGCCCGTACTCGCCGCCGTACACCACCGGAACCTCGAATTGCCGGGGTGAACGGGCCGGGGTACCAACGAAGTCCAGTTGCCGCATGCCCAGCAGGACAAAGGCGCGTATCTGGCGGGCGGATGTGATGTAGGGGTCGAACTCGACCAGCACGGAATCGTAGGTGGGTACCGCTCCGTGGACACCGTCGACGTCGGCCGTCTCAAGCCACGCGGCGAGCGCGTGAACTGCTGCCCAGTTCCGTTCGCGGTCGGGGGATGTTGCGACGACGCGCAGGGCGGCGTCGCCTGACTCATATACCTCGATGGGTGTTGCGGTGTCGGCCATGTCAGGCGGCTTCCGCTTTGGCTGCCAGGACCTGGGCCACCGGGGCGATAGTGACGCCGGCCGCGGTCAGCTCCTTGCGGATGAGGCGGGCCAGGTCCACGGCGCCCGGGTTGTCCCCGTGCAGCAGGACGGTGTCCGCGATGACGGGAAGCTGCACGCCGGACGCGGATTCGATAACGCCCTCGCACACCATGCGGATGGTGCGGTCGATGATTGTGGCGGGGTCGTGGATGACTGCCCCTGGCTGGCTGCGGGGCACCAGGGTTCCGTCGTCCTCATAGGCCCGGTCTGCGATGCCCACGATTGCCACAGGCAAGCCGCGGCCTGCCGCTGCCTGGGCGAGCTCGCCATCCTGGGCGAGGACAATCAGGTCCGGTCGGACGCGGTGCGCCGCGTCAGCGACGGCGGCGGCGTAGTCCTGGCGTATGGCGACCAGGTTGCCGAGCCGACCATGGGGTGCGATGTGGGAAACGCTGGTTCCGTGGTAGGCGGCGAAAGCCGTCAGCGCACCGAGCTGGTAGAGGACATCGTTGCGGACTTCATCAGCGGTGAGGTCCATGGCGCGTCGGCCGAAGCCCCGGAGGTCCGGAAAACTCGGATGTGCACCGATGCTGACTCCGCGCCGGACGCATTCCGCTACCGTGCGATCCATGATGTCCGGGTCCCCGGCGTGGAACCCGCAGGCGATGTTGGCGCTGGAGACGATTTCAAGAAGCGCGCTGTCGTCACCCAGGGAGTAGGCACCGAAGCCTTCACCGAGATCTGCCACGAGATCAACTGTGCGACCCATAGTGTGTGCCTTCCTTCGTTGTGTACTGAATGTGTAAGCCCCGCAGGGAGCTGGAAAACGTTGGGGGCTGGTGCTGCCGCCTCGCCCTGATTCAAGGGTGGCACCGTGCGCTGCCCCACACAAAGACGTAATCGGTGTCACGGGATAGGCCCCGGTTATGACCGGGGCCTATCCCGGAGCACCTAGCGCAGGGCTTTGCGGAGGCCCATGGCCCGCTCGACGACGACCACGACAGCGAGGGAGATCAGAATGAGGATGACGGACAATGCCGCGACGGCGGCGTCAGCAGAATTCTCCACGTACCGCAGTACCTGCACCGGCAGCGTCGGCAGCCCTGATTCGGCGACAAACAGCGAGATGACCGCTTCGTCGAAGGAAACGATGAACGCTATGACGCCGCCGGCAATGACTCCAGGCTGGATGATGGGCAGGGTGATACGCCGGAAAACGGTCCAGGAGCCAGCGCCGAGGATCCTCGCCGCCGCTTCACAGGACGTGTCGGTGGTGGCCAGGCTCATCAGCGTTGTCCTGATCACGAACGGGATGGTGATGGCCACGTGCCCGATGATGATGCCCGCATAGGTGTTCGTGAGCTTGAGCGGTCCGAAGAGCAGCACCATGCCCAGGGCCAGGACGATGCTGGGGATCAGCAGCGGCGAGAGGAAGAAGGACTGGACCGCTGCCTTCGCCTTGAACTCGAACCTGTCCAGCGCCAGGGCGGCCGGAACGCCGAGTGCCAGGACGATGACCGTGACGATCACCGCGACGATGATGCTGACCCGCATGCCATTCATGAAGGTGCTTTCCTCCGGCAGCATCCCGTACCACTTGAGGG
>DATFAE010000364.1:0-4185 GCA_035254945.1 Arthrobacter sp.
TCGATGGAGGACTGGCCGACGTACTGGTTCGGATCCACGTACAGCGGGTCAGTGTGGTAGGTGTCGTTGCGCGGCTCGATGGCGTGCATCTCCGGCAGCTTGGCCCGGTTCCTGTTGTTGTACAGATTCAGGATCACCTGCGCGGCGTTCATGCCCAGGTTCGGACCCTTGACCTTGGCATCCTTCAGGGTGCGGGTGTTGGTCACGATCTGCCGGGGCGTGGTGCCCTTGAGCACGTAGACCAGGCGCTCATAGTCGATGCGCTTGTTGTACGTGGCGATGAAGATGCCCAGACCCTCCAGCATGATGCGGGAGAACGTGGTCCGGTCGGCCTTGCCGTCCGTCTGGCTGTACGCCTGCACGATGGTCTTGATCAGCCGGTCCAGCAGGTCCGGGTAGGTGCCCTCCTCGCGGACGCCGGCGCCCTTGTAGATCTTCTCCAGCGTGCTGATTGCGGAGATCACGTTGAGGCTAGAGTTGTTCGCCCAGTCAACGTGCAGGTTGTACTGCTTGAGCACATTGTTGATGCCTGAGGCGATCGGCTCACCCTCGGTGATGCGTACCTTGAAGCGGTCGATGGCCTGCACTGCGCGGCTAGAGTTCAGCGTCAGGAACAGCGCCGCCTCTTCCTTCAGGGTGAGGTTCTCAAACAGACGCGTGGCCATCAGGCCGTTGTAGTCAGCCTTCCGTGCGGCGGCAATTCGGTGCCCACCGTCAAGGCAATAAATATGACCATCAGCCCGCTTCGATGCGGTGATCAGGCCCAGGGCGTGCGGCTGGAAATCCTCGGCCATCGCCTCGGCGCGTGGTTCCTGCAGCTGGCGCTGGACCTTGAGGTCGAGGCTGAACTCCTTGCAGTGCAGTTCAACGAGCTTGCTTGGCTTGTCCAAGACGTTCACCTTGGCCGTGTTTGTGACGACCCTGACTTTGACCATTTGTATTTTCCCCCTACAGAGATTGGAAATGATGTTCCCACTATTGCACACGTCACATAAATAGACGCAACACCATTCAATTGTACAACCCACTAACAACTCTCTAGAGGAAGAGGTGCCGACTAGAATTGACAACCCCATCGAAGCCCACTAAGAGGAGCCACGCGCATGCAGCTTTACAACGGAGAGGTGCCGGACGACAGGGTCTGGGCCGTGGTGTCGAGCTACGCCAGTGACCCCTCAGAGAAGTACCTGGACTGGTTCATCACGGCATCGGCGTCCACCTCACGCTTCAAGGAAGCGGTCGCCTACATCCAGGAGAACACCGAGGGCGAGGTCACCCGCTGGCTGGTGAAGCTGCCGGCCCAGCGCATGGAGACGCATGATGTCCAGGAGTTTGTTTACCAGCACCTCATCATCAAAACCACAGACGCAGCCACCCGGCTTGACGTCTTCAAATCCCCACGAAAGGAGGGCAGGAAATGACGCGTAAATTCCCCATCGGCAGTCGCGTGGGGGCCAAGGTGGCTACCGGCACCTATCCCGGGATGACCCATTCCGAGGCGGCGCTGCGGGTGGTTGGATATGACGGCCTGAAGGGTGTCATCGTCCAGTTCCTGGAGGCCAAGGGCATCTGGGAAAAGGACCAGGTGACCAGCATGCCGGCCAAGAACCTGAGCCCCAGGGAAGAGGTCACCCACATCCACGGTGAGCCCGAGGGTGAGGACGGCGCAGCCATCGGCTGGATGGAGATGGGCGGGCTGTCTGTGGCGCTGACCAGGGACCGCGACGGCGCCCTGCTGATTTCGTTTGAGCGTGCGGTGGACTACCCCCGCGAGCACGACGTCACGGTTAGAGTACGCCGGATGCCCGGCAGCGAAGACCTCTGGGAAGGGGACATCACATGAGAGCATTACGCAGGACCATCGCGTCACTACTACTGACGGCCAGCCTATCGGGGGTGGCCGTCAGTTCTGTTTGGGCAGACCCGGGGGACGGCTGGCCCCCTCGGCCGCCCGTCACCGGGCCCACCTGTTACGGGTCCAACTCCAGCTATCACGTCTGGAACCTGTTCGCCCCGATGACCGTCTACAGGACCGACTCATGCAAGGCGGCGGTGCTGCTGGCCAGACGGGCCGCCGCCGGCTCTGCGGCCCAGCTCCTGGCGGCGGTCGCCGCGTCCAGGTATCCGAAGGCGGGGGTCCCGGCCAACGTGGTCATTGCCGCCTTCAACCTCCAGACGTCCCTGCTGCAGGGGTGCGTGGCACCGGGGCGGGGCGTAGAGTTTACCGTAGACAACAGGACGGGGATGACCATCCAATGCCGCGCTCAATGATTGACATCGCTATCACCGCACTGCTGGTGCTGTACCTGGCACTGCTGGCCATCTTTGTTGTGCTTGTGGTCACCGGGAACATCTCCCCCGCCGGCGCGGCAGGCCTCGGCCTGACAATCGCCGGCATCATCAGCATCTGGCACTGGCTCAGGTACAAGCGCAAGACGCTGCGGAGGCGGGCGCTCCAGCGCACCGCGTAACAGGCAGGGCCGTCCCGGCGGGGCGGTCCTTTTTTGTGGGTCCGGCCAATACACTAGCGATTACTCATTCACAGGATCCTGGGGGGCCCACAATGATCGTCGAAACAGAGACAGCCATCTACGCGCTTGACCTGGTGTCCATGAGGCTCAAGCGCTTCCCGAGGGAGGCGCCCATCGAGGTGGAGAACCCGCGCGATGGGCTGCCGGCCTTAGTGGCCGACCTGCGCATGGACAGGGAGGCCATCCCCTTCGAGATCCTGGCGCCGCTGGAGGTTGGCCAGCCGGCCCAGTTCATGCTGGAGATCCGGGACGACGGCGTCAGGACCTTCCGGATGACCACGGATGTACTCAAGATCATCGTTACGGAGGAATAGATGGCACTCAGCAATAACCCGGCAGTACGCATGGCCTACGCCGCCGGCACCTACACCGACAAGAACGGGCGCGAGTGGCGCCGGGGCATGGATGGCTGGTTCCTGGATAACTGGGACAGCAAGGGCGGCGTGCTGCTGACCTACCACCACCTCATGGTGGAGATGATCGAGAAGGAGAATCCGGAATGAACGAAGATGTGATCAGGAATGTCCTTCACTATTTCGGGGAGCCTGGCGGGTGGCCGGCCGGCAGCTTCACGTCCAATATCATGCGGGCATACCAGGGCGCTGACCCCGGCAACAGGGCGCGGCTGAGGCTGGGATTCCCGGAGCTGGCCGAGGCAATGGACCTGGTGCTAGGCAGCATGGAAGGCATCGACAAGCTGCGAGACCGACTGAAGGAGAATCCGGAATGAATGAAAAGCAAGCAAAGGTGCACGCCGCACTGTCCAACTTCACCTTCACGCCGGGCTTTGAATTTGCCGGCCGCATGCTGGAGCAGGGGATCGAGCAGGACGAGATCTACACGATCCTGAAGGAGCTGGAGGCCGAGGGCCTGGCCGAGCTGGCCAACGGTCGCGGCTGGCGGGCCATCCCTGGCCCTCACACCGTGGTCACCGAACCATACAAGAGCCTCTACCACGACTGGCAGGTTGCCGTGTCCGAGCGGCTGACGATCCTCGGCTTTCCGGAATGGGTGAATCAGCGGGCGACCAACGCCGGCATGTATGACGAGGAGTCCGATGACTGACGAGAGGAAGCCGACCAGGGATGAGGCCATCGCCGCAGCAAAGACCCATGCGGAGTGGACCAAGGCCTGGAAGATGACGCCGGAGGGCATCACCGACCACGAGTGGCAGGTCTACCAGAACAGCGACCTGCGCAGCATGAACAAGTTCTTCCGGGAGAAGGTGGAGAAGGCGATGGGCTGGAAGGAGGCCGACGTCGCCGAGGCCCAGGAGATCGCCGACCGGGTCACCCACCTGGTGCAGAAACTGGACCGTGAGGCGCCGCCGATCCTGGCCCGGCTGCGGGCAGCGCTGCGGCTGCTGGAGAACGAGCACATCACCCCGCAGGGCCGGCGGATCATCGAGAAGATCCTCGATGAAGAGGAGGGCAAGCGTGGCTAAGGGCCATGTGCCCGAGGAGAACCTGTTCCGCTATCGGAACCTGATGCGCCTGTCCCGGCAGTTCAAGAACCTGGGCGACACCATCGGGCCCAACGACATGGCCGACTCCACCATCCTGTGGCGGATGGCCAACAAATACCGGGACCAGGCGCAGGAACTGCGTGTCGATCTGGACCCATCCGAAGAGTAGACAGCCACGAATCACCAATG
>DATFAE010000365.1:0-21935 GCA_035254945.1 Arthrobacter sp.
CGCCGGCTTCCGCTCCGGCTGGCTCGTCATCACCGGGCCCAAGGAGCACGCGCGCAACTACCTCGAGGGCCTCGACATCCTCGCCAACATGCGGCTGTGCGCCAACGTGCCCGCCCAACACGCCATCCAGACCGCGCTTGGCGGCTACCAGAGCATCAACGACCTCATCCTTCCCGGCGGGAGGCTGCTGGAGCAGCGCAACAAGGCCTACGACATGCTCAACGCCATTCCGGGAGTCAGCACGCAGCAGGCCAGGGGTGCGCTCTACCTTTTCCCGCGGCTGGACCCCGAGGTCTACCACATCCGCGATGACGAGAAGTTTGTCCTTGACCTCCTGAAGGAGCAAAAGATCCTGGTTTCCCACGGCCGTGCCTTCAACTGGGTGCGTCCGGACCACTTCCGGATGGTCACGCTGCCCAACGTCAAGGACATCGAAGAGGCTGTGGGGCGCATGGGGGACTTCCTAAGCAGGTACCAGGGGAACTAGCCTGTCCTCACGCGTCCATCCCGCGCGTGAACTGCGGACGAAGGATTCTTATGGCCGGCTTGGTTGAGTTCGATCAGCACCCCTCCGAAACGCTGAGAATCGGAAGCGACTTTTCCCTGGCCGACGCGGACCCCGAGGCCACGCCCGGCTATTCGGGCAACAAGACCGACGGCCAAAACATCCTGGCGGAACTGGACGGCGCCCTGGCCGAGCTGCAGGAAAAGCTTTTCGCGGAGTCACGCTTCGGCGGGAAAAAACGGCTGCTCCTTATCCTGCAGGCCATGGATACGGCGGGCAAGGGCGGCATCGTCAACCACGTCATGGCCCCGATGGATCCGCAGGGGGTCCAGTTCAAGGCCTTCAAGGCGCCCACCGAGGAGGAGAAGTCCTACGACTTCCTGTGGAGGATCGAGAAGGCCGTGCCCGCCGCGGGCATGGTGGGGATCTTCGACCGGTCCCATTATGAGGACGTCCTGATCCACCGGGTCCACAACTGGGCGACGCCCGAGGAGATCAAGCGCCGGTACCGGGCCATCAATGAATTCGAGGCGCGCCAGACTGACGCCGGCACCAAAATCCTCAAGGTAATGCTGAACATCAGCAAGGACGAACAGAAGGCCCGGCTCCTTGCCCGGCTGGACAACCCCGCCAAACACTGGAAATACAGCAGCGGCGACCTTAAGGAGCGGGCGTTCTGGAACGACTACATGGACGCCTACCAGGCTGCATTCGACCAAACCAACACCGAAGCGGCCCCGTGGCACGTGGTCCCGGCCAACAAGAAATGGTATGCCAGGATCGCCGTGCAGCAGCTGGTGATGGGAGCACTGTCCGACCTGAGGCTGGAATGGCCGAAGGCGGAGTTTGATGTCCCCATCGAACGGGAGCTGGTGGACAGGTCCTGAGCGGAAAGGTTCGTTCGGGGCGGCTAGAGGGGCTGGTCCCGGGAAGCTGCCAGACGCTTCCTGGCACCTTCAAGCCATTCCTCGCAGCGCTTGGCTAACGCTTCACCGCGTTCCCAGAGCGCCAGCGATTCCTCAAGGCTGGCTCCTCCGGCCTCCAGCTTGCCCACGACACCGATGAGCTGCTCGCGCGCCTCCTCGTAGCTCAGTGCTTCGATTTCAGGATCGGGCTTTGTCTCAGGCATGTGCTTCTCCTTGTTGAAGTTCCCCTGTGGATGTGGCCCCGAAGAGGCCGTTGGCCACCCGCACCGACAACGCTGTTCCGGACGGTGCTTCCGACGGGTCACGTACCACCGCGTGGCCGGACGCTTCCGTGGCCCGGGCAGGCCGGCCGTTGGCCAGTTCCACCACGGCGTAGCCGCGGTCGAGGGTCTTTTGAGGTGAGAGTGCCCGTACCTGGGCCTGCAGATGGACCAGCTGGTCGGCGGCCCGCACCACCAGTGAGCTGACAGCCGCGGAGGACCGCCGCAGCAGGCGCTCAATCTCTTCCGAGCGGCCCGTCACCATGGTCTCCGGCGCGGACAGGACAGGGCGGGACTGCAGCGCGTGCAAGCGGTCGGTCTCCCGGTCCACGAGCCGGCCGATGCAGCGGCGGAGCTGTTCCCTGGCCTGGCGGACGCCGGCCAGTTCCTCCGCGACGTCCGGGACGATCCTCTTGGCGGCGTCGGTGGGCGTTGAAGCCCTCAGGTCAGCGACGTCGTCAAGGAGCGGCCGGTCCGCCTCGTGGCCGATGGCGCTGACCACAGGTGTCACCGCAGCGGCCACGGCGCGGATCAGTTCTTCGCTGTTGAACGGAAGGAGATCCTCCAGGGCCCCGCCGCCCCTGGCAATGACAATGACGTCAACGTCCGGACGGGCATCCAGTTCGCGCAGCGCACGGACAATCTGCGACACAGCGGTATTGCCCTGGACAGCCACCTCACGGATCTCGAACTCCACGGCCGGCCAGCGGAGCGCTGCGTTCTGCAGGACGTCTTTCTTGGCATCGGAATCCCGCCCGGTGATGAGGCCAATGCGGTGGGGCAGCAGCGGCAGGGCCTTCTTGCGCGAGTCGGCAAACATGCCCTCGGCAGCGAGGGCCTGGCGCAGGCGTTCGATCCGGGCCAGCAGATCGCCCAGTCCTACCGGCCGGATATCCCTGACCTGCATATTGAGCCGGCCTGTCTTCAGCCAGAACTCCGGCTTCAGCAGGGCAACCACCCGGGAACCCCGTTCCAGGGGCATGTTCTGGCGGTCCAGTACCTTGGTCCAGACAGACGCCGGCAGCGATACCTCCGCATCCACGTCCCGCAGTGTCAGGTAGGCATTGCCGCCGCGGCGGTTCATTTCGATGACCTGGCCCTCGACCCACGCCGACGGTGTGCGGTCGATGTGAGCTTTGAGTTTCTGGGACAGCAGCTGCAGCGGCCAGGGATTGTCCGGGCTGGTTTCAGCGGCTGTGGCAGGCAGGGTGCTGGCAGCCGTGCCCGGAAGGGCAGCCTGTTCAGACATGCGCGCTGCCCCGGGAAGCTGTGGCTGGCGGCATGGCGGTCCTTTGTTCGGCATTTGATGGTTTGTGGTTGAATTGCGGCTGCCATTCAACCTTATCCATAAGCTCTACCACCTGAGGCGGACATTCTTTATCCAGGCTTGATGCATAGGATGGCTCCTCAGCCCGCCAACCAGTTAGGACCAGCTTTGCGTACCTTCGTTTCAGCCGTGGCCGTCATCATCGGCGTCCTGCTGTCCGCCGTGGCCGTCCCTGCGATCTGGGTTGACCGCAACGTGGTGCAGGAGGACGGCTTTGTGGCACTTTCCGCTCCGCTCGCGAAGGACGCGGACTTCCAGGAGCGGCTCGCTGCGGCCGCCGTGGGAACCCTCGACACAAGCTCTGTCCCGGATGCCCTCCTGGGCCTCGTGCAGCCGGTGGTTGAAGCGGCGGCCGGATCACTGACCGGACTGCCCGGTTACCAGGCGGCCTGGGAAGAGACGCTCCGGAAGAGTCATCGGCTGAGCTTTGCCGACCCCGCGTCCCTGCCTGCCCAAGCGGACTCCTCCTCTTCGATGACGCTGGACGTAGCACCCCTGGTGGCGCTGGCGACCGAGGAGCTTTCACGCACCACAGGCCTGCCGTTGGAAGCGCCGGAACAAACCCTGATCAACGTGGGACAGCCGGACCAGCGCCAGTGGATCGAAGGCGTGTCGGCTTACGCGCCGCTTGGCTATCCACTGGTGATCGGCGCGGGAATCGCTTTGGCCCTTGCCCTGGTGTCGGCGCGCCGCCGCTGGACAGTGATCTTCAGTGCGGGCGTCGGGGCGCTGCTGCTGGCCACCGCATGGACCTTCGGTTCACAACTGGCACGTGACGCCGTCGTGGGCACGGCCAGCGGCAACGAGGTGGCCGACATGTTCAAGGACCAGTTCGTGGTTGCGGCGTCCAACAGCTTCCAGTCCTGGATTTCCGGAACCCTGGTTGCCGGTGGCGTGCTTATAGCGGCTGGCCTTGTGACCGGTATCGCTTCGCGGAGGCGGCGGTCCCCTACCCGGTAGCATGGAGGAATGACTTCCTCCGCAGTTTCCCTTTCGATGCCAACTGTCCCGCGAAGGCGGCGCTCGCCTGAGGAAGTAGCTGCGGCGGCACCCGTGGCCGGCCCCAAGAAGGTTCTGCTGGCAGCTCCACGCGGGTATTGCGCCGGCGTGGACCGGGCTGTCATCGCGGTCGAAAAGGCGCTGGAGCATTACGGCCCGCCGGTCTATGTGCGCAAGCAGATCGTCCACAACGTCCACGTTGTGAGTTCGCTTGAGGAACAGGGCGCCATTTTCGTGGATGAAACCGATGAGGTGCCTGAAGGTGCCCTGGTCATTTTCTCCGCCCACGGCGTCTCACCCGCCGTTGTCCAGTCCGCTGAGGACCGCGGGCTGCGCACCATCGATGCCACCTGCCCGCTGGTGACCAAGGTCCACAAGGAAGCCGTCCGGTTCGCCAAGGACGATTTCGACATCCTCCTCATCGGCCACGACGGCCATGAAGAAGTTGAGGGCACCGCGGGCGAAGCCCCGGAGCACATCCAGATCATCAACGGCCCGCATGAGGTGGACAAGGTTAAGGTCCGGGATCCGGAAAAGGTCATCTGGCTGTCCCAGACCACCCTGAGCGTTGACGAGACAATGGAGACCGTCCGGCTCCTCAAGGAACGGTTCCCCACCCTCCAGGATCCGCCCAGCGACGACATCTGCTACGCCACCACCAACCGGCAGGTGGCCATCAAGAAGATCTCGCCCCAGGCGGACCTGGTCATTGTGGTGGGTTCGGCCAACTCCTCGAACTCCGTCCGGCTCGTGGAAGTTGCCCTCGAATACGGTGCCAAGGCGTCCTACCGCGTGGACTTCGCCAACGAAGTGGACGAGGCATGGTTTGAAGGCGTGGCTACCGTCGGGGTTACCTCCGGTGCTTCCGTGCCCGAGGTCCTGGTCAAGGATGTCCTGCGGCTGCTCGCCGACTACGGCTACGGCGCCGTGGAGGAAGTTGTCACGGCCGAGGAGGACCTGCTTTTCTCCTTGCCCAAGGAGCTCCGCGCAACGCTCAAGGAAGCCGGAGACGTCAGCCGGGCGCTCGGCGGACGCCGGCCGCGCGACTGACCAGCCCCGCAGCTGACCGCCCTCCGGCAACGTCAGGCTGCGGCCTCGTCCTGCTGCAGTTCCGGCGCCGCCAGCGACCGCGGCGTCACTTCCAGTGCCGGCGGAGTGAGCAGGCCGGATTCGTCCATGGCGTTCAGTTTCCTGGCGGTCGGCAGGATCCGGGCCTCCAGGGTGCCGATCATGGAGTTGTACCGGTCCACCGAGGATTTCAGCGACGAGCCCAGCTTGGCCACGTTCTCGCCCAGGGTTCCCATGCGTTCATACAGCTGACGGGCGAGCTCGAACAGTTCCCGTGCGCTGTCAGTCAGCACATCCTGGCGCCAGGTGAAGGCCACCGATTTCAGCACGGCCAGCAGCGTGCTGGGCGACGCCAGCACCACATTCCTGGACAAGGCATGGTCCAGGAGGGTCGCGTCCGCCGTGAGGGCAGCCGCCAGGATCGATTCGGCCGGCAGGAAGCAGATCACCAGCTCGGGTGTGTTGCCGGGAATGTCCCAGTACTTCTTGTTGCTGAGGGCGTCCACGTGGGCCCGCAGGGCTTTTGCGTGGGCCGCCAGCAGGGCCTGCTGCGAGCTGTTTCCGTTGTCGAGCTGGTTACTGTTGTGTTCCCCAGCTGAACCGGAACCCAGTTCCTGGGCGGCAAGGTATGAGGACAGGGGCACTTTGGCGTCCACTACCAGCTGCTTTTCCCCGGGCAGCTGGACCACGAGGTCGGGGCGCACCGTTGAGTCCGCCCCGGTGCTGTGGACCTGTTCCAGGAAGTCCACATGCTTGAGCATCCCGGATGCTTCCACCACGCGGCGCAGCTGAACCTCGCCCCATTGTCCGCGCGCGCTGTTGGAACGGAGGGCGGATTCGAGGGCGTGGGTGGAGCGGATCAGTTGGGCGTCGGACAGGCGGGCCTCCTGGAGCTGCTGTGCAAGCTGCCCGTACTGTTCAAGGCGGTCGCGTTCCAGAAGCGCCACCTGCTGCTGCACAGCTGTCAGTTTTTCGGCGACTGGCGCGAGCGCACGCAGCACGTTCCCGTCCTGGCTGCGCGATTCGCCCAGCTCACGGTTCTGGATGCTGAGGAGGCGGCGTTCGGCGTCGGCTGCGGCGAATTGGGCGCTGACCTCGGAAAGGCGGGATGAGACGGCGTCGAAATCCTCCTCCAGCGCGTGGGCGCGGCGGCGGAGGGAGAAATAGGTGGCGGCGGCACCGGCAAAGGCGCCGACCAGCAGCATCAACAGGGCAAGAATCAGGGCGAAAGCATCCATATCCTCACTGTGGCATGCCCCTGTGACAATTTAGGGCAGCGGCAATCCGGCGGGCCGGATGTCCACGCATTCCGCAGGCCTCCAGAGGCGGCTGCTGGAAGGTTCGAGGCCTGCTGCGGGTAGAATCAATGCTCGTGGCTCTTACTATTGGCATCGTCGGACTGCCCAACGTCGGCAAATCAACTCTCTTCAACGCACTGACCCGCAACCAGGTGCTCGCAGCGAACTACCCGTTCGCCACGATCGAACCGAATGTCGGCGTCGTGAACCTGCCGGATCCGCGGCTGAAGCAGCTCGCGGAAATCTTCGGCTCGCAGCGCCTGCTGCCGGCCCCGGTGTCCTTCGTGGATATCGCCGGAATCGTCAAGGGCGCATCCGAGGGCGAAGGCCTGGGCAACAAGTTCCTTGCCAACATCCGTGAGGCCGAGGCCATTGCCCAGGTGGTCCGCGTGTTCGATGACCCCGACGTGATCCACGTTGACGGCAAGGTGGATCCCCGCTCGGACATGGAAACCATCAACACCGAGCTGATCCTGGCTGATCTTCAGACCATCGAAAATGCGATTCCCCGGATCGAAAAAGAAGTCAAGATCAAGAAGCGGGAAGCCGCGGAGCTGGCAGCCATCAAGGCTGCGCAGGCGGTCCTGGAGCGCGGCGACACGATCTTCGCGTCGATCAAGAGCGACAAGCTGGAAATGGAGCACCTCAAGGAGCTCAGCCTGCTGACGGCCAAGCCGTTCATCTACGTGTTCAACGCGGACGAAGGCATCCTGGGCAGCCCGGAGAAGCAGGAAGAGCTGCGGGCGATGGTTGCCCCCGCGGACGCAGTCTTCCTCGATGCCAAGCTCGAATCCGACCTCGTGGAACTGGACGAGGAAGAGGCACGGGAAATGCTGGAAATGAACGGCCAGGACGAGTCCGGCCTGGACCAGCTTGCCCGCGTGGGCTTCCACACACTGGGGCTGCAGACCTACCTCACCGCCGGCCCCAAGGAAACACGCGCCTGGACCATCCACCAGGGGGACACCGCGCCGCAGGCGGCCGGCGTCATCCACACGGACTTCCAGCGCGGCTTCATCAAGGCTGAAGTGGTCTCCTTCAACGACCTGATCGAGGCCGGATCGATGGCCGAGGCCAAGTCACGCGGCAAGGTCCGCATTGAAGGCAAGGAATATGTGATGGCCGACGGCGACGTGGTGGAGTTCCGCTTCAACGTGTAGCCACGAAGCTGCCCGGTTCATTGAACCGGGCAGCTTTTTTGGTCCTTGCCCCGGGCCATACGAAGTATCCTTACTGAAGGACATTGGACGTGATCCTGGCGACTCCAGGGGCCCCTTCGGCACAGGGAACATAAAAGGAGAGACGGCATGCCTCTCAGGCGTCTGATCAAGCTCATCAGCAGTGCAGCGGCGGCGGCCCTGGTTCTTGCCGGCTGTTCCGCCGGCGGGGGAGCGGTGCCCGTGGTCGTGGGCGAGGCAAAACGCGGCGGCAGCGCCACCGTGGCTGAAGTCAATGCACTCTCCTCGTTCAACCCGTTCAGCACGGACGGCAACACTGACATCAACGCCAAAATCTGGTACGCCACGCACTCCGGGTTCTATTACGTTGACGACTCCGCAAAGGTGGTCCGGAACGAGAAATTCGGCCGGTACGAAAAGGTCTCCGACCAGCCGCTTAAGGTGAAATACACGGTCAACGAGGGTGTGAAATGGTCCGACGGCGAAGCCGTTGATGCGGGGGACCTCGTGCTGGCCTGGGCTGCGGGCTCCGGCTATTTCGACGACGCTGACACCACGGCCGGCACGGGAACAAAGTACTTCTCCACAGCGTCGGACACCAGCGGCCTGGCTACCACGCTCTTTCCGGAAATCGGGGGAGACGGCCGTTCCATAACTTTGGAATACGGATCGCCTTATGCTGACTGGGAGGTGGCGTTCGACGTCGGCCTTCCGGCCCACGTTGTGGCTGCCAAGGGCGGCCTGAATGACGAAAAAGACCTCGTTGAACTCCTGCGGGACTCGCCCCGGGGGGATGCGAAGAAACCGGCGCTGAATACAGACCTGAAGGTGGTCAGCAATTTCTGGAACTCCGGCTTTGACGCCAAGGCACTGCCTGGTGATCCGGCCGTATACCTCTCGAACGGGCCCTACATCGTGCGGGACATCGTCCCCGGGACCTCCGTGAAACTGGTGCGGAACAAGGACTATGTCTGGGGTTCGGAGCCGTACCTGGATGACGTCACCATCCAGTTCACGGGTGCCGTATCGGCGGCCGTGGACGCCATCAGGAGTGGCCGGGCGGACATCATCTCGCCCCAGCCCTCCGCAGGCTCCGAGGGCCTGTTCAGCGGGCTGGAGAGCCAGGGGATTGGCGTGCAACGCTTCAGCCAGTCAGGCTATGACCACATTGACCTGAACTTCTCCGGCGTGTTCGCCGGGGACAACGTCCGGGAGGCGTTCCTGAAGACCATCCCCCGGCAGGACATCGTGGATGAAATCGTCGGTGACCTCATGCCCGATCCCAAACCCTTGGACTCCCATGTCTTCCTGCCGTCCCACCCCAAATACGCCGACACCGTCAAGGACAACGGCTCGTCCGAATATGCGGAACCCGACATCGACGGTGCTGCGTCGCTCCTGAAGGGCGCCACTCCCACCGTCCGGATCCTGTACAACCGCGACAACCCGAACCGTGTACGGGCCTTTGAGCTGATCCGCGACTCGGCGGCACTCGCTGGGATCCGCGTGCTGGATGCGGGACAGGGCAGTGCCGATTGGGTCAAGGCCCTTGGCGGCGGCACGTATGATGCTGCCATTCTCGGCTGGATCAGCACAGGGGTCGGCGTCGGCCGGGTCCCGCAGATTTTCCGGACGGGCGCGGGCAGCAATTTCAACGGCTATTCCGACGGTGACGCGGACAGGGTGATGGAACAGTTGTCCACCACCACTGACTTGGCCAAGCAGGACGAACTGATGGCTGAAATAGACAAACGGGTGTGGGAAAGCAACTACGGCTTGCCGCTTTACCAGACCACGGGAACCACTGCCGTTGCCGCTCGCATTGCCGGCGTGAAGTCCAGCGGAGGCCCCCTGGGCGTGTGGTGGAACATGTGGGAGTGGCGCCTGAAATAGGTGCGCAGCCGCGGGCCCCGGCGGCGGTTTAGGGAGATAACAGGGGCCGATTCGGCACTTTTCCTACCTACGAGTAACATGTGACTTGCACAACTTCCGCGCCTCGGCTAGCTAATGGCCATTAACCGGTTACGGTTTGGCAACGGAGTACCAGTATTTGGACTTTGTGCGGTTAGGCTACTCGTATATGTAGCCTGCGTCACAGTGGAATACTGTGGCAAGGCTGCGGGGAAGCACAAGATTTCCCCTGAATATCTCCCACAACTCATAGGAGGCGGAATGCGTTTTACGCGCACTTCCAAAGCACTGGGCATCGTGGCAATCGCCGCACTCGCCCTGACCGGCTGCGGCGCTGGAGGCGGCACCAATGACGGAGCCAGCAACGCCGCTGGCGATCCCAATAAAGTCATCAGCGCCTACAGCAACGAACCACAGAATCCGCTGCTGCCAGCCAACACGAATGAAGTTTATGGCGGCCGTGTCGTTGAACTTCTCTTCGAAGGCCTTCGCACCTACGACCCCAACGGCAAACCGGTGAATGCCCTCGCCGAGTCAATTGAAACGACGGATTCCCAGAACTGGACCATCAAGGTCAAGCAGGGCCAGAAGTTCACGAACGGCGAAGAGATCACGGCCAAGACTTTCGTTGACTCCTGGAACTTCGCAGCGAACTCCAAGAACCTCCAAAACAACGGATTCTTCTTCGAATCCATCGCAGGCTATGAGGAAGTCTCCGCCGTCACAACTGAGAAGTCAGCGGACGGCAAGACCACCACAACGCCGGCACCCACCGCGGAAACCATGTCCGGTCTCGAAGCCAAAGATGACTCGACCATCACAGTCAAGCTGGCCCAGCCGGAGGCCGACTGGTCCCTGCGCCTCGGATACTCGGCCTTCTTCCCGCTTCCTTCGGCCGCACTGAAGGACCCGAAGACCTTCGGTGAAAACCCCGTCGGCAACGGTCCGTACAAGCTCGAAAAGGAAGGCGCCTGGGTTCACGACCAGTCCATCGCACTGGTGAAGAACGCCGACTACAGCGGACCGCGTGCGGCAAAGAACGGTGGCGTGACCTTCAAGTTCTACACCGATCCGGGCCCCGCATACACGGACCTGCAGTCGGACAACCTCGACGTCACCGATGTCCTTCCGTCGAACGCGCTCAAGACCTATGTTTCGGATTTCCCGGACCGTAACGCAACGAAGGCTGTTGCCACCAACTCCACCTTGAACATCCCGGGTTACAACCCGAACTTCCAGGGTGAGGCCGGCAAGCTCCGCCGCCAGGCGCTGTCCTACGCGATCAACCGCGAGGAAATCTGCAAGGTCATCTTCAGCGGAACCCGCACCCCGGCCAAGGCCTACGCCCCGCCGGTGATCGACGGTTTCAAAGAAGGCCTCAAGGGCAGCGAAGTCCTGAAGTTCGATGCCGCCAAGGCGAAGGACCTCTGGGCCCAGGCTGACAAGATCCAGCCGTATGACGCTTCCAAGCCGCTCCTGATTGCCTCCAACACCGACGGCGGCAACAAGGAATGGATTGACGCCGTCGCCAACGGGTTCAAGAACAACCTTGGCATCCAGGCCGAAATCCAGCCGTTCGCAAAGTTCGCCGAGGTCCTGAACCTGCGGAAGTCACAGTCCCTCCCGGGCCTGACCCGCGCAGGATGGCAGGGCGACTACCCGTCGCTTTACAACTTCCTCGGGCCTGTCTGGGCAACGGGCGCTTCCTCCAACTACGAGAAGTACACGAACCCTGAGTTCGACAAGCTCCTCAAGGAGGGACTCGCAGCAAAGACCACGGAAGACGCGAACGCCAAGTTCAACCAGGCTCAGGAAGTCCTCTTCAAGGACCTCCCCGGCCTGCCGCTGTGGGACCAGGCAAAGCCGATCGTGTGGAGCAATAACGTTGTGAAGGCCGAAACCGGCTGGAATGGCGGCATCCGCTACTTCGATATCACGGCCAAGTAGTCCCAGGATCTAACTTGCCGCAAGGCATTGGGGGGCCCGGTCTGACAACCGGGCCCCTTCGCCTGCGCGGCAGGAAGGCACACATGAACCCGATTTCCTCCTTCCCGGAAGGCTGGTGATCCAGTGGTCCGCTTTATTCTGCGCCGAC
Organism: Arthrobacter sp.; assembly: GCA_035254945.1. GTDB lineage: Bacteria > Actinomycetota > Actinomycetes > Actinomycetales > Micrococcaceae > Arthrobacter. Next base: position 11,568 of record DATFAE010000365.1, read on the forward strand.
TGCTTCAGGTAATCCCTGTCTTCATCGGCACCACCCTTTTGGTCTATTACATGGTCTTTGCCCTTCCGGGCGACCCCATCGCGGCGCTGTTTGGTGACCGCCAGCCCCCACAGGCCGTAATTGACACCCTCCGCAGCCAATACCACCTTGACGAGCCGTTCTGGGTCCAGTACGGGCTCTTCCTGCAGAACCTCTTCACCTTCAACCTGGGCAACGACTTCACGGGCCAGCCCATTGCAGCGAGCCTGGCGCGGGTCTTCCCGGTGACGGCCATGCTTGCCGTCGAGGCGCTGGCCATCCAGGCTGTCTTCGGCGTGGCCTTCGGAGTCTTCGCCGGCCTTCGCCGTGGCGGCTGGTTTGACTCCACGGTCCTCGTGGCCTCCCTGGTGGTCATTGCCGTCCCCACGTTCGTGCTCGGCTTCGTCTTCCAGCTTGTTTTTGGAGTCCAGCTCGGTTGGGCCAAACCGACGGTCGGTGCCAATGCGGACTGGGGCAGCCTGCTGTTGCCCGCCGTCGTTCTGGGGCTGGTATCGTTCGCCTACGTCCTGCGCCTGACGCGTGCATCCGTCAGCGAGAACATGAACGCCGACTTTGTGCGCACGGCTACAGCCAAGGGGCTTTCCCGCACCCGTGTTGTCCTGACCCACATCCTGCGCAACTCCCTGATACCCGTCGTGACCTACCTGGGCGCCAACCTCGGTGGCCTGATGGGCGGCGCGATCGTCACCGAAGGCATCTTTAACGTCCCGGGCGTAGGCAACAAGCTTTACCAGGCCGTCCTGCGCAGCGAGGGACCCACCATCGTTTCCATCGTCAGCGTGTTGGTGTTGGTGTTCGTGGTGGCCAATCTGCTCGTTGATCTCCTGTACGCCTGGCTGGACCCGAGGATTCGTTATGACCAGTAGTAACAGCCACTTTGTGGCACCCGTAGATGAAACCCCGTTGCTGGCAACGGACGCCCTCAAGACCGACCAGGCTCCGCTCAGCCTGTGGTCTGACGCGTGGCGCAAGCTCCGCCGTCGTCCGCTGTTTATCATTTCGGCCCTGCTGATCCTGGCGCTGACCGTTGTGGCGCTGTTTCCGGGCCTGTTCTCATCCGTGGCTCCGAATGACGGCTGCGAATTGGCCAATTCAGAGGGTGCTCCCACTGCGGGGCATCCCTTCGGTTTCACCTTCCAAGGCTGTGACATCTATTCAAGGGTGGTGCACGGCACCCAGGCTTCCCTGTCCGTGGGTGTGTTGTCCGTGCTCTGCGTTCTGGTGGTCGGTGTGACGATCGGCGCCATTGCCGGCTACTACGGCGGTTGGATTGACGCGGTCCTCGCCCGCCTGGGTGACGTCTTCTTCGCGCTTCCCCTGATTCTCGGAGCACTGGTGATCACGCAACTTCCCCTGTTCCGCGAAAACAAGAGCGTCTGGACTGTTGTTCTTGTGATCTCGCTGTTGGCCTGGCCCCAGATGGCCCGCATCACCCGCGGTGCCGTCATCGAGGTGCGCAACGCGGATTTCGTGACAGCCGCCAGGGCCCTCGGGGTTTCGAAGTTCGGCGCGCTGGTGCGGCACGTGCTTCCCAACGCCCTGGCACCAGTGATCGTCCTGGCAACCCTTGAGCTGGGTGTGTTCATTGTGGCCGAGGCCACCCTGTCCTTCCTTGGAATCGGTTTGCCGCAAAGCATTATGTCCTGGGGCAACGACATTGCCGGTGCTCAGGCGTCCATCCGGACCAACCCCCAGATCATGCTCTATCCGGCCGCGGCGCTGTCCATCACAGTCCTGAGCTTCATCATGCTGGGCGACGCCGTGCGTGACGCCCTGGATCCGAAGAGCCGTCAGCGATGAGAGACGAACAGATGACAACTCCAGATATTCACATTGATGAGGCAGACTTCGCGGGGACCCGTCCTTTGCTGGAAATCCGCGACCTCGCCATCACGTTCCGGACCAGCGGTGGAGAGGTCGAGGCGGTCCGCAACGCGCACCTGACCATCATGCCCGGTGAAACCGTGGCAATCGTGGGAGAGTCGGGATCCGGAAAATCGACCACGGCGCTGGCCGCAATCGGGCTCCTGCCCAATAATGGCAGGGTCTCCGGAGGGCAAATCTTCCTTGATGGTGAGGATATTGCCCACGCCACCGAAAAGCGGATGATCGAACTCCGCGGCAACACCATCGGCATGGTTCCGCAGGACCCGATGTCCAACCTGAACCCGGTTTGGAAGATCGGCTACCAGGTTAAAGAGACGTTGCGCGCAAATGGCCGGCCGAGTGGTCCGGACGACATCGCAAAGGTGCTGGCCGAGGCTGGACTCCCAGACGCGCACCGTCGTGCCAAGCAGTACCCGCACGAGTTCTCCGGCGGTATGCGCCAGCGTGCCCTGATCGCCATCGGACTTTCCTGCCAGCCCCGGCTCCTGATCGCCGACGAGCCTACGTCGGCCCTGGATGTCACGGTCCAGCGGCAGATCCTTGACCACCTGGAAGGCATGACGACCGAGCTGGGGACCGCCGTCCTCCTGATTACGCACGACCTCGGCCTCGCGGCGGAACGCGCTGACAAGGTGGTTGTGATGTACCGGGGGCAGGTGGTGGAGGCAGGTCCTTCCCTGGAGTTGCTGCAGAACCCGCAGCACCCCTACACCAAGCGGCTCGTTGAGTCCGCCCCCTCGCTGGCCAGCAGGAGGATCCAGGCTGCCAAGGAGCAGGGTGTTGAAGCCTCGGACCTGTTGGCACCTGCGGCGGAAGAAGCGGTGGCACAGGACAATATCCTGCAGATCCGGGACTTGAAGAAGGTCTACAAACTGCGGCAGGGCTTCGGCCAGTCATCTGACTTCGCCGCAGTGGACGGCGTGAGTTTCGACGTGAAGAGGGGTACCACCACCGCGATCGTGGGCGAGTCCGGCTCCGGAAAGTCCACTGTAGCCAAAATGGTCCTCCAGCTTGAGAAGCCCACCGAAGGCAAGATCCTGTTCGACGGCGTCGACACTGCGGCCCTGAAACCGGCGGAGCTTTTCAAGTTCCGCCGCCGGGTACAGCCCATCTTCCAGGATCCCTACGGTTCCTTGGATCCGATGTACAACATCTTCCGGACCATCGAGGAGCCGCTGCGCGTCCACAAGATTGGCGACAAAGCGAGCAGGGAGAAGAAGGTACGGCAGTTGCTCGACCAGGTGGCGCTGCCGCAGTCAAGCATGCAGCGGTTCCCGAATGAGCTCTCGGGCGGCCAGCGCCAGCGCGTGGCCATTGCCCGGGCCCTCGCTCTTGATCCGGAAGTAATCATCTGCGACGAAGCCGTGTCCGCGCTGGACGTGCTCGTACAGGCGCAGGTGCTCAACCTGCTTGCTGACCTGCAGTCCAACCTGGGCCTGACGTACCTTTTTATCACCCACGACCTGGCAGTGGTGCGGCAGATCGCTGACCACGTCTGCGTCATGGAAAAGGGCAAGCTGGTGGAGACCGGTTCCACGGACGACGTCTTCGAGTCGCCGCAGCAGGACTACACTAAGGCGCTGCTCAATGCCATCCCCGGAGCGAAGCTGATGCTTCCGCCCGAGGTGGCCTGACCGGCACTTAACGGATGGAGCCGGTGCCCGGTCGGGCACCGGCTCCATCCCGCTTTAAGTACTATTGCGCAGCGGCCGCGTACTGTTCGGCGACTGCCAGCGAGCCTGCCGCATCGCCGGGCGGGCCCGGAATGCCCAGCTCCCGCAGCCTGCCTTCGAGGAGGGTCCCCAGCGCGCGCCGGCCGGAGGAGTTCATGTGGACGGCGTCGGCCAGGTCCTTGGCGAGGCCGTACTTGCTTAGCCAGTCGCCAACGCCGACAAAAGGCATGCCGTGCCTGGCCGCCACGGTTCCCAGGAGGGAGTCCACCTGGCTGCGGCGCCCGCCGCCGTAGTTGGCACCGCGCCCCAGCGTGCCGATCAGGACCTTCCGGACACCCGGGTAACGTTCATTGAGCGCAGCGATGAGGCGGTCCGCGTTGGCCACAATTTGTGCGTCCGTGGCTCCCTTGCCGGCGTCGTTGCCTCCGCCCTGGATGACGATGAGTGGGGGAGTGCCATAAGGAAGCATCCAGTCTCCGCGCTCCAGGGCGTCGATGTAGTTGCCGGTCTTGCCGTTGGCGGCCACAAAGCCCGTACCGCCCAGCCCGCAGAAGTGGACCTTGTAGCCGATGGCGCCCAGGCCCAGGCGGGGCCAGCCGTCTGCGGGTTCGGACTGGGAGTCCCCGATCAGGAGGGCTGTGCGGCTGATATCGGGAACCACCACTTCGTCCCGGCCGCTGGCGGGATTCCGGTAGATGGTGCCGGCGGGCAGGCTTGCCGGATCAACGCCCCGGGCCAGATGCCGCCCGGACGCGGGGGCCTGCACTGTGGACGCAGTGGGTGGTGCAGGGGGCTGCCCGCAGCCGCACAGGAGAACGCCTGCGGCGATCCCGGATGCGACGAAGCGGGACAGAGCCGAGGCTTTTCGCATCAGTGGTTCTCCGGACGTGCTTGAAGTATCACAGTCATGATGGTGCATCAAGTCAAATAAAGCCAGTGACTTTGCTCACAAAAAATACGCGTCCGCGGCGGTTCCGCGGCGCCCGCCGCCTGCATCCGCTCTTGGGTTTTTAGGCCAATAAATGGCTCAGCGGCTAGAATGGGGGAAGGTGCCCTGTGCTAAGGGACTAATCCGTCGTGCGTTCCAGTTGGAAATGTTGCGATACCTTACAGCTGACCCACTGAATCGAGCCATTACGCATGTCTGAAACCACCACCAACACCGCGGTAGCCACTGCATCGCGCAGTGACCTGCGCAACGTCGCGATTGTGGCCCACGTTGACCACGGCAAGACCACTCTGGTCGACGCCATGCTCAAGCAGACCAACTCCTTTGCCGAGCACAACCACCTCGAAGACCGCGTGATGGACTCAGGTGACCTGGAGCGCGAAAAGGGCATCACCATCCTGGCCAAGAACACCACCGTGGCCTACAACGGACCGTCCTCCAAGGGCGAGACCATCACCATCAACGTCATCGACACGCCCGGCCACGCCGACTTCGGTGGCGAGGTGGAGCGCGGCCTGTCCATGGTGGACGGCGTCGTTCTCCTGGTTGACGCTTCCGAGGGCCCGCTGCCCCAGACGCGCTTTGTGCTGCGCAAGGCCCTGGCCGCGCACCTGCCCGTCATCCTCCTGGTCAACAAGACCGACCGTCCCGACGCCCGCATCGAGGAAGTCGTCCACGAGTCCATGGACCTGCTCCTGGGCCTCGCCTCCGACCTCGCGGATGAAGTTCCGGACCTTGACCTGGACAAGATCCTCAACGTTCCCGTCGTCTACGCGGCCGCCAAAGTAGGCCGCGCCTCCCTCGAGCAGCCCGCCGACGGAACCGCTCCGGAGAACGAAGACCTGGAGCCGCTGTTCCAGACCATCATCGAACACATCCCGGCGCCGACCTACAACCCGAACGGCGTCCTGCAGGCCCACGTCACCAACCTGGACGCCTCCCCGTTCCTGGGCCGCCTCGCGCTGCTGCGCATCTACAACGGCACACTTCGCAAGGGCCAGACGGTTGCCTGGGCCCGCGCCAACGGTGAACTCAAGAACGTCAAGATCACCGAACTCCTGGCCACCAAGGCACTGGACCGCGTTCCCGCCGAGTCCGCAGGACCGGGCGAGATTGTCGCCGTCGCCGGCATCGAGGAAATCACCATCGGTGAAACCCTGACCGACGCCGACAACCCGCAGCCGCTGCCGCTGATCACCGTGGACGATCCCGCGATCTCCATGACCATCGGTATCAACACCTCGCCGCTGGCCGGCAAGGTCAAGGGCGCCAAGGTCACGGCCCGCCAGGTGAAGGACCGCCTGGACAAGGAACTGATCGGTAACGTCTCCATCAAGGTTCTGCCCACTGAGCGTCCCGACGCCTGGGAAGTCCAAGGCCGTGGCGAGCTGGCGCTGGCCATCCTCGTTGAGCAGATGCGCCGTGAAGGCTTCGAGCTGACCGTGGGCAAGCCGCAGGTTGTCACCAGGACCATCGACGGCAAGATCCACGAGCCGATGGAACACATGACCATCGACGTACCGGAAGAATACCTCGGCGCCGTGACGCAGCTGATGGCCGCGCGCAAGGGCCGCATGACCAACATGGCCAACCACGGCACCGGCTGGTGCCGCATGGAATTCATCGTCCCCGCCCGTGGCCTGATCGGCTTCCGCACCAAGTTCCTCACGGACACCCGCGGCGCCGGCATCGCAGCCTCCATCTCCGAAGGCTACGAGCCCTGGGCCGGACCGATCGAGTACCGCACCAACGGTTCCATGATCGCCGACCGCGCAGGTGTTGTGACCCCGTTCGCCATGATCAACCTGCAGGAGCGTGGGTCCTTCTTCGTGAAGCCCACCTCCGAGGTCTACGAAGGCATGATCGTCGGCGAGAACTCCCGCGCTGACGACATGGACGTCAACATCACCAAGGAAAAGAAGCTCACCAACATGCGTGCAGCCTCCTCGGACACCTTCGAGAACCTGACGCCGCCGCGCGACCTCACCCTCGAAGAGTCCCTCGAATTCGCCCGCGAGGACGAGTGCGTTGAGGTGACCCCGGAATCCATCCGCATCCGGAAGGTCATCCTGGACACCAACGAGCGCGCCAAGGCCAACCGCGCCCGCGCGAAGGTCTAGCCACAAAGAGCCGTAACAGAAACTGCCGGTACGGCAGGCGGGATTCCCGCCGTCGTGCCGGCAGTTTCTGCTTTCCGGCGGAAGTCCGGGCGTGATTCAGTCGCGGACCCGCGCCGGGCGCCGCTGCGGAGCGGGCGGCACCTCCTTGGCGGCCACCACCTGCTCAAGGGGAATCACGACGTCGGCCTGCCGGGTTCGCACGGTGCAGGCACCGTCACCGCTGCCCACCAGATGGCCAAGCGCGTCCGTGAAGCCGCCTTCAATCCGGTAGCGGACCACCACCCTTGTGCCGGACACTGCGGCTGCCAGGAATTCTTGGGGCGTAGGCTGGGTGGGTCTCACCACTTCATACTAGGTGGCCGGCTAGGTTCGCGTGATCGGGCTGGGAGATAATAGGCTCAGAAGTCAACAGTCCGGACAAAGCGCCGGATGCAAGTGCCGGCGGTCGCCGGAACCAACCTGGAGAGGCAAGGGACGTGACGTACGTAATCGCGCAGCCGTGTGTAGATGTCAAGGACAAGGCATGTATTGAGGAATGCCCGGTCGACTGCATCTATGAGGGTGAGCGTTCGCTGTACATCCATCCGGATGAGTGCGTCGACTGTGGTGCCTGCGAACCGGTGTGCCCGGTGGAGGCCATCTACTACGAGGATGACACCCCCGATGAATGGGCCGACTACTACAAGGCCAACGTGGAGTTCTTCGACGACCTCGGCTCGCCCGGCGGCGCCGCAAAGATCGGCAACACGGGCAAGGACCACCCGATGATCGCCGCCCTGCCTCCGCAGAACCAAGACCACTGACCCGGGTGCCCCGGTGACCGCAGCGGTGAACAGTTTTGGCCTCAGCCTGCCCGACTACCCCTGGGAGGCCATGGCACCGTACCTGGCCAGGGCCAAGGAGCATCCCGGCGGGGCGGTAAACCTCTCCATAGGAACCCCCGTTGACCCCACGCCCGCGCTGATCCAGGAGGCCCTCAAAGCCGCTGCAGACGCCCCCGGCTACCCGACGGTCCACGGCACCCTCCCGCTGCGCGAAGCCATCGCCGGCTGGTTCGAACGCCGCCGCGGCGTCCCCGGCCTGGACCCCACGAACATCATGCCCACCGTCGGTTCCAAGGAACTGGTGGCGTGGCTGCCGCTCCTGCTGGGTCTCCGGCCGGGCGACGTCGTCGTCCGTCCCAAGGTGGCCTACCCCACCTACGACATCGGCGCCACGCTCGCCGGCGTCACCGCGGTTGCAACCGACAACCTTGACGAACTCGACGACGCCACCCGCTCCAGGGTGCGCTTGATCTGGGTGAACTCCCCGGGCAATCCCACCGGCAGCGTCAGGGACGCTGGGTCGCTGAGGGCGCTCGTGGCGCAGGCCCGGGAACTGGGCGCCGTTGTCGCGTCGGACGAGTGCTACGCGGAGTTGGGCTGGGGCTCCTGGGATGTCCAGCGAGGCGGCGAGCCGGTACCCAGCATCCTGGATCCACGCGTCGCCGGCGGCTCCCACGACGGACTGCTGGCCGTGTACTCGTTGAGCAAACAGTCCAACGTGGCCGGCTACCGGGCCGCTTTTGTGGCCGGCGATCCGGTCATCATGGCCAACCTGGTTAACAGCCGCAAACACGCCGGCATGATTGTCCCCTACCCTGTCCAGGAAGCCATGCGCGTGGCCCTGGGGGACGACGCACACGTCCTGGCCCAGAAGGACCTGTACCGCGGACGCCGGGAACGGCTTCTGCCGGCCCTGCAGCAGTTCGGCCTGGAAATCAAGGAATCCGAGGCCGGACTGTACCTGTGGTCCACCGCCGGGGAAGGCACCTGGGAGACCGTGGGGCGCCTGGCGGACCGGGGCATCGTGGTGGGGCCGGGCGTCTTCTATGGCGAGGCGGGCAACGGGTTTGTGCGCGTCGCACTCACCGGCAGCGATGAACGCATCGATGCAGCGGTGTCGCGGCTCGCCGAAGCTCCGTAACAATCATGTGACTCGCGCCACAAGATGGGCATTTTAGGCCATTTTCGAACGTCGCCGATTAGTGACACCCGCCCGAGAGCTGTACTTTTTAAGTGACTATCAATGGTGGCTTTCTACAAGAAGGCAGCCCGGGTGTTGGAATCCTGAACGAACAGGGACAGTGCGCGGCTCACCGGATGTTGGATCAAGCTTTCGACAGAGGCCCAGACGCCTCATGAAGGGGACTCCATGACTGAGACCAACAGCGCAACCCTGCTCCACGCAGGGGGCGAGCTAAAGCTCCCGCGCATCCAGGTTATTGAAGGAAACGAAGGCTACGACGTTTCCAAACTGCTGAAGCAGACGGGCGCAGTCACCTTTGACCCCGGCTTCATGAACACCGCGGCAACCACCTCGGCGATCACCTACATCGACGGCGATGCGGGCATCCTGCGTTACCGCGGATACCCCATCGAGCAGCTGGCGCAGCACTCCAGCTTCCTTGAGGTTTCCTACCTCCTGATCTACGGAAACCTGCCCAGCGCCACGGAACTGGAAGAGTTCGACCAGAAGATCCGCCGCCACACCCTGCTGCACGAGGAGCTCAAGGGCTTCTTCAGCGGCTTCCCGCGCGACGCACACCCGATGCCCGTCCTGTCATCGGCGGTGTCGGCGCTGTCCACGTTCTACCAGGACTCCCTGGACCCGTTCAACGCCGAGCAGGTGGAAGTTTCCACCATCCGCCTCATGGCCAAGATGCCGGTCATCGCCGCCTACGCGCATAAGAAGTCCATCGGCCAGCCCATGCTGTACCCGGACAACTCCCACAACCTCGTGGAAAACTTCATGCGCCTGAGCTTCGGCCTTCCGGCCGAGCAGTACGAAGTGGACCCGGTCATCGCCAAGGCGCTGGATCTGCTGCTGATCCTGCACGCTGACCACGAACAGAACTGCTCCACCTCCACGGTGCGCCTGGTGGGTTCCTCCAACGCCAACCTCTTCGCATCGGTGTCGGCAGGCATCAACGCCCTCTTCGGCCCCGCCCACGGCGGCGCCAACGAAGCCGTGCTGAAGATGCTCCGCCAGATCCAGGCCGACGGCACCAAGCCCGAGGACTACATGGAGAAGGTCAAGAACAAGGAAGACGGCGTCCGCCTCATGGGCTTCGGACACCGTGTCTACAAGAACTACGATCCGCGCGCCAAGATCGTCAAGGCCACGGCCCACGAGATCCTCAGCAAGCTCGGCGGCAACGACGAACTGCTGGACATCGCCATGCGCCTGGAAGAGAAGGCGCTGAATGATGACTACTTCATCCAGCGCAAGCTCTACCCGAACGTGGACTTCTACACCGGCCTCATCTACAAGGCCATGGGCTTCCCGGAGAAGATGTTCACCGTGCTCTTCGCGATCGGCCGCCTGCCGGGCTGGATCGCCCAGTGGCGTGAAATGATCAGCGACCCCAACACCAAGATCGGCCGCCCGCGCCAGCTGTACATCGGCGAGCCCGAGCGCGACTACCCGGTGCGCTGATCTCATCAGCGTTCCAACTGATTGAATATCGACGGCGTCCGCCCACCTTGCGAGGTGGGCGGCCGCTTCTGCTTAACCGTGCAAGGCGGGGTCACTTTAGGCCCTTCCGGGGCCCGGAATTGGGCGTTATGTGACCCCGCGTTGCTTTAGGATGCGTAGCCATTCGGGTTGTTCTTTTGCCAGCGCCAGTGGTCTTCGCACATCTGGTCGACGGTTTTGGTGG
>DATFAE010000366.1:0-5619 GCA_035254945.1 Arthrobacter sp.
GAACGTGAATGAACGGTCTTCGTAAACCGTGATTTCCACGGGGATGACGTTTCCGCGCTGGGCTTCTGTGGCAGCGTTGTACGCCTTGCAGAATTCCATGATGTTGACACCGTGCTGGCCAAGCGCAGGACCGATCGGCGGAGCCGGGTTAGCGGCACCTGCCTGGATCTGCAGCTTGATGAGGCCGGTGACCTTCTTCTTGGGAGCCAATGTAGGGTCCTTCTCTCAATAATGTCCTGGGACACAGGAGCGTGCCTCAGGTTTTTGGCCGCCATGGCGAGGCAGCCGGCCGTTCCGAAACTGCTAAGCGGGCAGTGGCGGAACGAATTCTGTGGGTGTTGCTAGATCTTGGTGACCTGGTTGAACGCCAGGGTGACCGGGGTTTCGCGCTCGAAGATGGAGACCAGCACCACGAGGGTCTGGGATTCCACCTTGATTTCGGAGATCGTGGCCGGGAGGGTCTCGAACGGACCTTCCTTGACGATGACGGACTCGCCAACCTCGAAGTCAACGTCAACCGGAGCGGCAGCGTGCTTGACGGGCTTGCCCTTCTCGGCCTGCTCTTCTTCGAAGACCGGGGCCAGCATGGAGAAGACCTCATCGAGGCGCAGGGGCACGGGGTTGTGGGCGTTGCCCACGAAGCCTGTGACACCGGGGGTGTGGCGGACGGCGCCCCAGGAGGCGTCGGTCAGGTCCATGCGGACCAGCACGTAGCCGGGGATGCGGACGCGGTTGATGACCTTGCGCTGGGCGTTCTTGATCTCAACGACTTCTTCCATGGGCACCTGGATTTCGAAGATGTAATCTTCCATGTCCAGGGTCTGGATGCGGGTCTCAAGGTTGGCCTTCACGCGGTTTTCGTAACCGGCGTAGGAGTGAATGACGTACCAGTCACCTTCCTGGCGGCGCAGCTTGGCCTTGAATTCCTCGGCGGGATCAACCTCTGCCTTGGCGGCCGCGGCGGCGAGGGCGTCTGCCTCCTCCGACTCGTCGTCGGAGTCGTCGCCGTCAACGTCTGCCTCTGAAACGTCAGAGTGGTCGTCGGAATCTTCAGCGTCGTCAGAATCGGCGAAGTCGGATTCGGACGCAGCGGACTCAACCTCAGACTCTTCACCGGCTTCTGCCGTGACGTCCGTGGACTCTTCCAGCTCAGTCTCGGTTACCTCGAGCTCCTGCTCAGACACTTGGTCTCCTGCTTCCTCATTGCCTAACATGCCTATTTAAATGGCTCAATTCCGCACGCTGACGTGGTTTCCTCCGGTTTACCCGGACCAGACCACGCAGCCTGCGGACGATTCGCCTTAGCGGTCCCCGGGAGCTATCCCGCCGAAGACCCAGCTGACAGCGGTTCCAAAACCGATGTCCAGCAGGCTGACGATGACCATCATGATGGCCACGAACACCAGCACCACCAGTGTGTAATTGATCAGTTCCTTGCGGGTGGGTGCAACAACCTTCTTCAGTTCGCCGATGATCTGGCGGACGAAAAGTGCAATGCGAGCGAAGAAGTTTGCCTTGGCGGCCTTCTTAGCTGGGCGGCCCTTGGAGCTGCTGGCAGCTGTTTCGGTCACCTGGTCCTCGCTCATCTTTGCAATGTTGGATTACCCGGCCCTGATCAGAACCATGGTTGCTGCGCTTGCTCCGGCATTCCGCCGGAACAGCTTGCGCAGGGCAGACAGGACTCGAACCTGCAACCTGCGGTTTTGGAGACCGCTGCGCTACCAATTGCGCCACTACCCTATGGATCAAAAACCGCGTCTGACGAAACTTCCACAGTTTGCACTGGGGCGCACGTCATCATCCGTGTTTTCAACACCGGAGAACCAGTCTACGCAACAACTTCGTGTTCGTCGAACCAGCCTCATTGCGGACCCAACGTTTCGCTGGAATTGGTGATCTGACCTGCAGTCATAAATCCAATCCGGCAACCCGAACGATCCGGTGAACAGCATAGAGTAGATCTCGTCGAATTCCACCATTCAGCCTTCGGGCTGCAAGCGAAGAACGGACCTGCCATGTCTGCCGCCCGCGTTTCCCAGCGCATTTCCGCCATTGCCGAATCCGCAACCCTGGCCGTTGATGCCAAGGCCAAGGCGCTCAAGGCAGCCGGCCGGCCGGTCATTGGCTTCGGCGCAGGTGAACCGGACTTCCCCACCCCGGACTACATCGTGAAGGCCTCCATCGAGGCCGCTGGCCAGCCCAAGTATCACCGCTACTCCCCCGCCGGTGGCCTGCCTGAGCTGAAGAAGGCCATCGCCGAGAAAACCCTCCGTGATTCGGGCTACTCAGTGGACGCGTCCCAGGTCCTGGTGACCAACGGCGGCAAGCAGGCCGTGTACAACACGTTCGCCACGCTGGTTGATCCGGGCGACGAGGTGATTGTCCCCACGCCGTTCTGGACCACGTACCCGGAGGCCATCAGGCTCGCAGGCGGTGTCCCCGTCGAGGTCTTTGCCGGTCCGGAACAGGACTACCTCGTCACCGTCGACCAGCTTGAGGCCGCTGTCACGGACCGGACCAAGATCCTGCTGTTTGTGTCGCCGTCCAACCCCACGGGTTCGGTCTACTCCCCCGAACAGGTTGCCGAAATCGGCAAATGGGCCGCGTCCAAGGGCTTGTGGGTCGTCACCGACGAGATTTACGAGCACCTGACCTACGACGGCGTTCCCTTCACCTCCATCGCCACCGCCGCCCCTGAACTGGGCGACAAAGTGGTGATCCTCAACGGCGTGGCCAAGACTTACGCCATGACCGGATGGCGTGTGGGATGGATGATCGGCCCGGCGGACGTCATCAAAGCCGCCACCAACCTGCAGTCGCATGCCACGTCGAACGTCTCCAACATCATGCAGATCGCAGCCCTCGCCGCCGTCTCCGGCCCGCTCACCGCCGTCGACGAAATGAAGGTGGCCTTTGACCGCCGCCGCAAGGCCATCGTCGCCGGTCTGAACGCCATCGAGGGCGTGGAATGCCCGACGCCGAAGGGCGCCTTCTACGTCTACGCGGACGTCCGCGGGCTGCTGGGGAAGGAATTCCCGACGGCGGCAGGCAGCGCCACGCCGTCGACCTCCGCTGAGCTGGCCGCCCTGATCCTTGACGAGGTGGAGGTTGCCGTGGTGCCGGGCGAGGCGTTTGGCCCCTCCGGCTACCTGCGCCTCTCCTACGCCCTGGGCGACGACGACCTCGCCACCGGCGTGGCCCGGCTCCAGGACTTCCTGGGCAAGGCCAAGTAGGCACGCTCTCTCACTTCCTGCAGGAAAACCCAAACGCTCTCTCACTCTCTTCAGGAGAGTGAGAGAGCGCTGGGCGTTTAAGCGGCGTTAAGTGAGAGAGCGTTTGGGAAAAAGCGGCGTTAAGTGAGAGAGGGTTTAGAGGAGGCGGCGTTCGGCGGCCCATTTGGTCAGTTCGTGCCGGCTGGAGAGCTGGAGTTTGCGCAGAACCGCCGATACATGGGTTTCCACGGTCTTGATGCTGATGAACAGTTCCTTGGCCACTTCCTTGTAGCTGTAGCCGCGGGCGATGAGGCGCATGACTTCCAGCTCGCGGGCAGACAACCGGTCCAGCTCGTTGTCGGCGATGTCCGCCGGGGCGGTGCCGAACGCATCCAGCACGAAACCTGCCAGCCTGGGCGAGAACACGGCGTCACCGCCGGCCACCCGGAACACGGCGTCGGTGATCTCGGCACCCGAGATCGTCTTGGTGACATACCCCCGTGCGCCGGCGCGGATGACGGCCACCACGTCCTCGGCGGCGTCCGAAACACTCAGGGCCAGGAACTTCGTGGTGCCCAGCAACGCGGCGGAACCGGCGATGACTTCCCGGCCGCCGCCGCCAAGGCCCCCGGGCAGGTGGACGTCCAGCAGGACCACCTCCGGACGCTCCTTGGCGATCACGGCGATGGCCTGCTCCACCGTGGCAGCCTCGCCCACCACCTGGATGCCCGCGTCAAGGTCCGCTTTAAGGCCGGAACGGAAAATAGCGTGGTCATCCACAAGCACCACGCGGACAGGCTGTGCGAGGCGGACAGGTCCGGTCCCCTGTACGTTGTTCATGATTTCCCTTCCGCGTTGTCCGTTTGGAGCGCCGGCAGGCCCAGCCGCACCTCAGTGCCGTCAGGGGTGCTAATGATGGAGGCCGTCCCACCGTGGCGCTTCATGCGTCCAATGATTGATTCCCGGACGCCCAGCCTGTCTTCGGGCACCTCGTTGAGTTCGAAGCCCGGCCCCCGGTCCTTGACGAAGACCTCGGCGCGGCCATCCGAGACCTCCAGGTACACGGAAACGGACCCGCCGCCGTGCCTGGAGGCGTTCAGCATCGCCTCGCGGCTGGCCTGGACCAGCGCTTCGTGGGCTTCCGTCATGGCAGTGTCCCCCACGCTGACCACCTCCACCGCGTTGCCCAGCAGGTCCTCCACTTCGGCCGCCGTTGCCTTGATCCGTTCGGAGAGCTGCCCGGCATCCCGGCCCGGGTCCTGGAACAGCCAGCCCCGCAGTTCCCTTTCCTGGGCGCGGGCCAGGCGGACCACGTCGTGTTCGTTGCCGGCCCGCCGCTGGATCAGGGCAAGGGTCTGCAGTACGGAGTCATGCAAGTGGGCCGCGATCTCGGCCCGCTCCGATTCCCGGACCCGGCCGGCACGCTCCGTTTCAAGGTCGCGCCAGAATTTGAGTGCCCATGGCAGCAGCACCAGCACGACGCCGCCCAGCACTGCCACCGATGCCAGCAGCGCCAGCCAGGTCTGCTCCCATGATCCCGAGCCCGACACCATCACCAGCACGCCGGCCACCACCAGGGCCAGTCCCGCCGCCAGCCGGGCCCAGCCGCCGGCCTGGTCCGCTTTGGTTTTGTCCACCAGCCCAGCACGGCGGGTCTCGTCGAGCTGCATCCAGGCGATGGCGGCACCGCCCAGCACAGCGGCGGCAGGAATGAGGGTTCCCAGTGGCACGTCGACGCCCAGGAGTTGCGCGATCAGGATGCCCGCCACCAGAAGCAGCCCGGCTCCCAGCAGGATCTCCTTGCCGTACCGCATGCTGCGGACCCGGAACCAAGGGCGGCCGGCCACGTAGGCGGCGGAAGCACCGCCGTCGGACGTTCCCCAGGGCGGGGCGGCGGGCTGGCTTTCCGGCTGCGGCGCCGCTGTGGGCGGCACGGTGCTGAAGGCCGGGTCAAGGCTGACGGCCGGGGCAATGGGCGACGCCGGACGCCGGGCATTGCGCCGGGCGCTTTCGTCCGCGGTGGGGACCATGATCCACAGCCAGGCGTAGAAGGCCAGCCCGGCTCCGCCGGCCAGCGTTGCGAGCGCCATGGCAATCCGGACGCTCTTCACCGGCCAGCCCAAATGCAACGCCAGGCCGGAGCACACGCCCGCAATGATGCGGTCGCTGCTGCGGACCAGCGGCGGGCGGGTCAAGGCTGTGCTCATGTGTCAATCCAAACATGGATCAGGGTTTCCCGGAGCCGATTCGGGCCCGAACCGGGGGTATCTCAGGGGCCGTTCAGGGTGTTCCCCAGTAGAGCGGAACAGCGCCGGACGGGAGGATCGAAGTATGAACCCGCAGACCCCCACCCCCAATGACGAACACCCCACGGAACCACTCCCCTCACGCGATACTGGACAGCCCA
>DATFAE010000367.1:0-21941 GCA_035254945.1 Arthrobacter sp.
TCTACAACAAGGACATGTTCACCAAGGCCGGCCTCGATCCTGAGAACCCGAAACTGGGCACCCACGCCGAACTGCTGGAGACAGCCCGGACCCTGGTGTCCTCAGGCGTAGCCCCCAACGCTCTCTGGCCATCACCTGCCAGCGACTTCTTCCAGGCCTGGTTCGATTTCTATTCCTTCTACGCTGCCAACTCTGACGGCACACCGCTGGTGAAGGACGGCAAGGCCACCTTCGACAGCACTGAGGGCAAGCAGGTAGCCACCATGTTCGAGACGCTCTACAAGGAGAATCTCGCGTCCAAGGAGGTCTACCAGGGCGACTCCTTCCTCGAGGGCAAGGCCGCCATGTCCCTCGCCGGGCCTTGGGCCATTGCCGCCTACAAGGACAAGGTGAACTGGGGCGCTGTGCCGGTCCCGGCCGCCGAGGCCAAGTCAGAAGCCTACACGTTCTCCGATGCCAAGAACGTAGCCATGTACTCGGCCTGTGAGAACCAGGGCACGGCGTGGGAGGTCCTGAAGTTTGCCACGAGCAAGGAGCAGGACGGCAAGCTGCTGACCGACACCGGACAGATGCCCATGCGCAAGGACCTCCGCACCGCCTACTCGGACTATTTCGCAAAGAACCCGGCGTACACGCAGTTCGCTGAACAGGCCGCGCGGACCGTTGAGGTTCCCAACGTAGCCAACTCGGTGGAGGTCTGGCAGACGTTCCGGACGGCGTGGGCCAAGTCCGTGATCTTCGGGAATGAAAGCACCGACACCGCGTTGAAGGGCGCGGCGGACAAGATCAACCAACTGGTAGCCCAGAAGTAGCGTGACCCCCAATGTCACTCCGCTCTTCTAGCGGGAGCCCCGGCACGGGGAAACGGGCTGGTGGAACGGCGGACCGGCGGCCGGTTGCCAGGAAGCGTAAGAACTTCCTAGGCAGCCAGCCGCTGGGCCTGCTGTTCAGTGCCCCCTACGTCATCTACATCTTTGCTGTCCTGGCCTACCCGCTGGGTTATGCCGTCTACATCTCCCTCCACGACTTCTACTTCACGGCGCCCCGCGTCAAGGTGGACCGGCCGTTCGTGGGATTCGAAAACTACGTCACCATCCTCACCGACCCGGCAGTCCTGCGTTCCTTCGCCAACATAGGCGTTTTCCTGGTCATCAACGTCCCACTCACGGTTGTTCTGTCACTGGTCCTGGCCAACGCCCTGAACAGGGTGACGAAGCTGAAGGCCTTCTTCCGGGTCAGCTACTACGTCCCCTACGTGACGGCGAGCGTCGCCGTCGTCGGCGTCTGGCTCTTTCTGTTCCAGCAAAACGGGCTGGTCAACGCCGTGCTAGGGCCGCTCGCCCCGAACCCGTCCTGGCTGGTCAGCTCGTGGCTGGCCATGCCCACCGTGGCGCTGTATGTCACCTGGAAGCAGTTGGGATTCTTTATCCTGCTCTACTTGGCGGCCCTGCAGAACGTCCCCGATGAGCTCTACGAATCGGCCTCCGTGGACGGCGGAAACAAGTGGGTCCAATTCTGGAACATCACTGTTCCCGGGGTCCGTCCGGCCACCCTTCTGGTTACACTGCTGGCTACCATCACCGGCGCAAACCTGTTCACCGAGCCGTACCTCCTGACGGGGGGCGGCGGGCCCGACGGCGCGTCGACGTCGCCGGTGTTCCTGATGTACCAGAAGGGCATTCTTCAGGGGAACCCGGATGTGGCTGCCGCATTGGGCGTGGTGCTGGTGCTCGGCGTACTCCTGATTTCCCTGATACAGCGACGCCTTGTTGGCGGAGAGGAGGACTGACGTGTCTGTTACCAACGCACAAAACGCCGAGAACGACGACGAAGCCCGCGGGCGTCCGGAGCCAGCGGACGCCACCCTGCGGGCCGACTTCAGCGTGGAAAAGCGCCGTAACCTGGGCATAGGCAGTTTCATCCTGCTGGCCCTGGGCGCCTTCGTCTTCCTTTTTCCCTTCTACTACATGTTCATCGGATCATTGCAGGCCTCCCCGGATACCTCTGTGGCCGGCGCCTTCCCCAACCCGGGCAACGTCACAGGCGAGAACTACGTCAGTATCAACGGTTCCATCGACCTGCTGAGGGGCCTGGTCAATTCGGGTATTTTCACCGGCGGCGTGATTCTGTTTACCGTGGTCTTCGGTCTTCTGGTTGGCTACGCGCTCGCCAGGATGCAGTTCCGGGGCCGCGGGGCGGTTTTCGGGCTGATGCTGCTGGTGCAGATGATCCCGTTCCAGCTGCTTCAGATCCCGCTCTATGTCATGATCGTGCGCGATTACGGTCTGGCGGATACCTACCTCGGCATGATCGTGCCCTTCGCCATCAATTCCACAGCGGTGTTCGTTTTCCGGCAGTACTTCCTCCAGTTGCCGTCCACCCTGTTTGAGGCGGCCCGGATCGACGGTGCCTCGGAGTTGCGGATTCTGTGGCAGATCGCCATCCCGCTGGTCCGTCCAGCTATTGTCACGGCCATCCTGCTGACCTTCATCGGTCCGTGGAACGAGTTCCTGTGGCCGTTCCTGGTGACCAAGGACCAGTCGCTCCAGCCGTTGGCCGTTTCCCTGGCCAACTACATCTCCAATGTGGCGGCCACGTCGGCCAACCCGTTCGGCGCCATCCTTGCCGGTGCCTGTGTCCTGGCGGCACCCGCCGTCGCGCTGTTCATTTTATTCCAGCGCCAGTTCATCTCCACCAACATCGGTTCCAGCGTAAAGGGCTAATTATGACTTCCCCTCAGACTTCCGCACTGCCCGCTGTCCCATTCACCCTGACCCGCGCCGGGGTCATCATGACTCCCGAGCCAGGCAACGACCTCGAAGCCGAGGGCGTCCTCAACCCCGCCAGCGGGCGTGGCCGGGACGGCGAGCTGTACCTGCTGCCGCGCCTCGTTGCAACGGGCAACGTCTCACGGGTGGGCCTTGCCAAGGTGATCATCAACGACGACGGCGTCCCCACCGGCGTCGAACGCGAAGGGGTGGTGCTGGCCCCGGACGAGGGCTGGGAACGCGGGCTGAACAACGCCGGCACCGAGGACCCGCGGACCACCTGGGTGCCGGCCCTTGGCAAGCACCTGATGACCTATGTGGCCTATGGTCCGCTGGGTCCCCGGCTCGCCTTCGCCCATTCCGAGGACCTCCGGACCTGGGAACGCCTGGGCCCCTGCTTCTTCGAGTACCAGGCCGACCTCTCCATGGACCTGAACCTCTTCCCCAACAAGGACGCCGTCTTCTTCCCCGAACCGGTGAACGATCCCGACGGCGTGCCCTCCTTCGCCATGCTGCACCGTCCCATGTGGGACCTGGGTTGGATCCGCCCCGGAGAGGGTGAACACCTGCCCGCAGGGGTCACGGATAACCGCCCCGGCATCTGGATCTCCTACGCTGCCGTGGCCGACGTCGAGCGGGACCTGCGCAACCTGGTGCACATGGGCAAGCACCGCCTGGTGGCCCTGAGCGAGTTCGCATTCGAGGAACTGAAGATCGGCGGCGGACCACCGCCCCTGCGCATTGACGAGGGGTGGCTCCTGATCCACCACGGCGTGGCAGGCAAGATGGCCGCCTCGGCCTTCGAACAGCAGCAGAACGTCAATTACGCCGCGGCGGCGATGATCCTGGATGCCAACGATCCCTCCCAGGTGATCGCCCGCAGCGACAAGCCGCTTCTGGCACCTGAAACCGAGGATGAAATTTCAGGGATTGTGCCCAACGTGGTGTTCCCTACCGCGATCGAGAAAATCGGGGAGCAGCTGTTTGTCTTTTATGGCATGGCGGACTCCAAAATCGGCGTCGCCAAACTGGACAGGATCTGAGCCCCGTGACGCATTCACCGAAAGCAACGCGGCCGGTGGTGGCGGCGGTGGCCGTTTCCATGCTGGCTGTCTCGCTGCAGGCCGGTGCCGCCACAGCGGCACCCGCCGCGCCGCCGTCGTCCGTACCTGCACTCACCGCACCGGCGGCATCCGGCCTTGCACCCGCTCTGGCCGACGGCGGCAACCTCACCAACCTTGACCACCTGGACTTCCTGCTGGACACGGTCCCGCTGGCTCCCGTGGCGGGTCACACCACCTACCAGCTGGACCAGTACCCGGCGGCGGAAGCCCCCTGGACCTACGCCGACAACAACGACGACGGCACCTACACGCGTGTGGGCGGCGGCAACCTTGACCCGGCCACCGGCCACTGGACCCAGGGCGCCTACAACGCGGACGATATCGCCCGCACCGCCGTGGTGTACCTTCGGCACTGGGAGCAGACGGGGGACCTGGCGAGCAAGGAGCACGCCTTCGAGAACCTTCGCTCGCTGACCTACCTGCAGACGGTGGACGGCCCGAACGCCGGCAACGTGGTCCTGTGGCAGCAGTCGGACGGCACCCTCAACCCCAGCGCCATCCCGGTGGAACTGCCCGATCCCTCCGACTCCGCGGAATCCTACTGGCTCGCCCGCACGGTGTGGGCGCTGGGTGAGGGCTTCGCAGGGTTTGCTGAATCCGATCCGGAGTTTGCCTCCTTCCTCCAGGACCGGCTGCACCTCGCCCTGGACGCCCTGAACCGGCAGTCCCTGGCCAAATACGGCACGTACGACATCGCCGACGGCGTACGGGTCCCGGCCTGGCTCATCGCCGGGGGTGCGGATGCCTCGGCCGAAGCCGTGCTGGGCCTGGCAGCCTACGTGGAAGTTGTTCCGTCCGATGACATCGCCACCACGGCACTGTCCCAGCTGAGCGAGGGCGTGGCCGCGATGTCTTCGGGGTCAGTCACCCAGTGGCCGTTCGGCGCGATCATGCCATGGAACAAGTCGCAGAGCCTGTGGCATGCGTGGGGCGGCATGGCACCGGCTGCTGTTGCCACCGCGTCCACTGTCCTGGACCGGCCCGACCTCCTGACGGCGGCAGTTAAGGACACCGCCCAGTTCACTCCGCAGCTCCTTGCCGCGGGCGGACCGGACAACGCCTGGAGCCCCACTCCGGGCGAGGCGCAGATTGCCTATGGCGTGGACTCCCGCGTCCAGAGCCTGGTGGCGACGGCGGAAGCCGCTCACGCTCCGGGACTCCTGGACGTGGCCGCCATTGCCGCCGGATGGTTCTTCGGCGCCAACCCCAACGGCGCGCCCGCCTACAACCCCGCCACTGGCACGGCCATCGACGGGATCGAGACGGACGGCCGGATCAACCCCAACTCCGGCGCCGAATCCACCATCCACGCCCTGCTCACAATGCTGGCCCTCGACGCCAACCCGGAGCTGCGTGCGAAGGCACTGGGGATCAGCGTGACTGAAAGGACCCACGGACTCAGCGTGGTGGAAGCCGAGTCCGGCACCATCACCGGAAACGGCACCGTGGTGCGGCCGCCGTCGTCGTGGACCGGCGAGGCGAATATCTCCGGCGGCGCCTACGTGGACCTGGGAGCCGGCGGAAGCCTTACCATCCCGCTGCCGGCAGCGCACGAGCCCGGCAACATCTTCCCGATCGTGAACCAGGTAATCGCCCCCTCGGGCACCACCACCTGGACGTCGGCGAAGGGCCCGCTGGGAACCACTGCCAACGGCGGGGCGGGCGCGCAGGGCATCACGGACGCGCCCGGCATCCTCTTCCCGTTTACGCTGCAGCGCGCCCTGGCCGCCGGACTGACTTCGGTCACCGCCAGCACCGACGGGGAGGCTGCGTTGGATGCACTCCTGGTCCAGCCGCTGATCTCCACGGTGAGCGTCTCCGGTTCCGGCGGGGACACCACGCTGTACGTCAGTGCGGCCCAGTCCACCACGGTTCAGGAACTGACCGTTCCGGACGGGTTTGTGCTGGTCCAGCGCCAGTACGACTCCTTCGGCCAGCCGGTCAAGGGTTCCAGGGACGCCGCGGGGAACGCCTCCGGGCGCGTCACGATAGCCCCGGGCGGCTTCACCCTCGTGACGCTGACTGCCGGCTAACGGGCCGGCGGCCGGCGGACCGGCGTCACGCCCGGCACGCTTTTGGGGAAGCACGACGGCGGGTTCCCCGGAAGCACGCGGCCGGAGGCGCCGTCGTGGTCCAAAAAGGTGCACCGCGTAACGGCGGGCCGGATACCCACCGCCGCGACTTTTACACAGTTGCAATCAGAGGGACTTTCGGGGGAAACCGCACGGGCGGAGAATGACAATTGCCCCCTTCGGAAATCCGTATGGACTTCCGGAGAGGGGCACCACCCGGATGTCCGTCAGGAAGATCCAACGGGCCGCTGTTCCGGGCAGGAGTCTGCTCGAAGGGTTATGCAAATGCCTACTCCGCTCAATCAGAGTGTCGCCGATTCCGCGCTCCTGACCCGGTCGCTCCCGCTGGGCCTGCTCCGCGCGTTCGTCCAGTCGGACGCCGCGGACGAGGGCTTCACGCCCAGCCTGCTCGCGGAGCTTAAGGTCCTGGCCCGCGTTCCCGGGCTGCTGGTGGCCTGCAACTACGGCGGAACATTGTGCGACGCCGAGGGCATTTCCACCGAAACCCTGCCGCTGGGCAGCGCAGCGATCGCGCTCCGCGCCCTGGCTGCCCTGCCCAACACGCACGCGGCCGTCATCTCCGGACGCTCGCTGCGTGACCTCGCCGCTGTGTCCAGGCTGCCCGCGGAAGTGCACCTGATCGGATCGCACGGCGCAGAGACTGACATGGGGTTCGCCCACGTCCAGAGCCTCGCCACCGAAGCCACCCTGCAGAAGGTCAGTACCGCCCTGTCCGAGGCAGTGGGATTCCAGAAAGGCATCTGGATCGAACGGAAGCCCGTGGCGGTGTCCGTGCACACGCGGCCCGCCGCGCCGGACGTCGTGAAGACCGTCACGGAGACGGCGCGGGCGATCGCCAAAGCCCACGGGATGTTCTTCATCGTGGACGGCTCCGTGCTGGACCTTTCGATAGTGGAACCGTCCAAGGCGGATGCCCTGGAAAACCTCAGGTCCCGGCTCGGAGCCAGCGCGGCGTTGTACGCCGGGGACGCCTACAGCGATGAGCTGGCTATCGCCACCCTCCGCGGCCCGGACATGGGGCTGCGCGTGGGCCCGGGGGAGACCCGGGCGGCGCACCGGCTGCGGGACCCTGAGTCGTTTGCCCGGGTCCTGGCCATTCTCTTTGAGCTGCGGCGGGCGTGGCTCTTCGGCGAGGACGCCGTGGGACTTGAGCGGCACTCGATGATCGGTAACGGGTCATCCACCGCGTTGGTCACGCCGGATGCGAAGATCTGCTGGATGAGCCATCCGTTGCCGGATTCAGGATCGCTGTTCGCGCACATCCTGGGCGGGGACGCCGCCGGGCACTTTTCGGTGGAGCCGGTCAAGACCTCGCAGGTGCTGGGCCAGCGTTACGTGGACAGCACGATGATCGTGGAGACCCGGTGGGCCGACGTCACCGTGACGGACTACCTCGAGCCTGCGCCGGAGGGCATCACCAGCCTGGTCCGGGTGCTGTCCGGAAGCGGCGGCGCCAAGATCGTTTTTGCCCCGCGGCCCGATTACGCCAATGCACCGTTCAGCATGGAGGCCCGCGGCGACGAGCTGCACGTCGTGGGCACGTCCGATCCCATCTTCCTGTTTGCCCCCGGCGTCAGCTTCACCATCACCTCCGACGGCCGCCATGCCACCGCCACCGCTTCGGTCAACCTGCAGGACGGGCCCGTGGTCCTCAACCTGCGCTGCGGCGACACCGAGTCGGCGGTGGAGCATCCCGCCGGAGAGAATAACCGCCGGGCCGGGGTGGCACACCACTCCCGCCGCTGGGTGCAGGAACTGGACCTTCCGTCCGTGAAGCCCTCGCTGGTGCGCCGTTCAGCCCTGGTGCTGCGGGCACTCGTGCACGAGCCCACCGGCGCAGTGCTGGCCGCGCCCACCACCTCCCTGCCCGAAGGAATCGGCGAAACGCGCAACTGGGACTACCGGTACTGCTGGCTGCGGGACGGGTCCATGACGGTGAACGCCCTGGTGGACCTTGGCTCCACGGCGGAGGCGGCCGGCTTCCTCAGCTGGCTGGGCCGGATCCTCGAGCACGCGCCCGGCCCGGAATGGCTGCATCCGCTGTACTCCGTCACAGGGGCGCCGCTGTCCACGGAGGCGGTTATCGACAGCCTGCCCGGCTACGCCGGTTCCCGCCCGGTCCGGATCGGAAACGCGGCCGACCACCAGGTCCAGCTTGATGTCTTCGGCCCGATCGCAGAGCTCATCCGCGCGCTCAGCGAACGGACGGGGGTGCTGGAGGATGAGCACTGGGACCTCATGGTGCAGATGGCGTCGGCCGTGCTGGCACGCTGGCACGAGCCTGACCACGGCATCTGGGAAGCCCGCAGGCCGCCGCGCCACCACGTCTACACCAAGGTGATGTGCTGGGTGACGCTGGACCGGGCATTGCGCACGGCCGCGCGGCACGGCAGGGCGCCGGAGCCGACGTGGGAGCCCACGGCGCGGACCATCAGGGAGGAGGTCCTGCGCGAGGGATGGGACGGGTCCGCGCAGTCCTATACGGTGGCCTACGACAGCCCGGACCTGGATGCCGCCGTCCTGCACATCGGGCTGTCCGGCATGCTGGACGTCAAAGACCAGCGCTTCCTGGATACGGTGACGGCGGTGGAACGTGAACTGCGAGTCGGGCCAACCGTCTTCCGGTACAGGTACGACGACGGCCTGCCGGGCCTGGAGGGCGGCTTCCACATCTGCACAACCTGGCTCATCGAGGCGTACGTTGCGGTGGGCAGGATCGAGGAGGCCTGGGACCTGTTCGACCAGCTGGTGAACCTGTTCGGGCCCACCGGGCTGCTGCCCGAAGAGTACGATCCCGGCACGGAGACGCACCTCGGAAACCACCCGCAGGCGTACTCACACCTCGGCTTCATCCGCTGCGCCCGGCTTCTGGACCAGCACCAGGCGGGGGCCCGGGTGCCGTAACCTGGCGCGAACGTACACTTGAGGCCCTCCTGGGAGGGCCTCAAGTGTACGTTCGCGCTGCTTGGAGCGGGCTGTCAGCGCGCGGCGGAGAAGATCTGCGGCGCCGGCCGGGTGCCGGTGGCCAGGTCCGCGAGGATCCGGCCCACCACGGGCGTGAATTTGAAGCCGTGCCCGGAGAACCCTGCGCCGATGACCACGGGGCCGATCCGGTCCAGGACGAAGTCCTCATCCGGTGTGGTGGTGTACGTGCAGCTGATGGCTTCCAGGGAATCGGCGTCGACGCCCGGCAGCCAGGCCCGGGCATAGTCCTGCAGCGCCGCGAGCTGGACAGGTTCGGGCAGGAAGGAGCGCCTGTCCGGATCCACCTCCGGACCCACACCGTGCCAGCCGGCCTTGATGCCCTCGCCGGGCGTTTGCATCCCGTACACAGGCGAGTACCAGTCCTTGTACGCCGGCCCGGTTCCCGGCATGTGGTTGAATCCCGGCCACACGGCACCATCATCGGCGAGCCGGAAATGCGCCGGCTGCTCCTGCGTGACCCTGAGCCGGGGAATCCGGAGCTTCCCGGCCGCGAGGGCCAGCAGTTTCTCCGTCCAGCCGCCCGCCGTCACCACTGCCTGGGCGGCGGTAACCACCTCGGTGCCGCCTGACCGGCCGGGACCGGCGGACTCCAGGGTGAGCCGGACGCCGTCGTCCATGATTTCCAGGTCCACCACCTTGGTGTGGTGCCGGATCTCGGCGCCCCGGGCCGCCGCAAGCCGCTGGAAGGCCGGGAGGGCCGCCTCAGGGTTCAGCTGGCCGCCGTCGGGCATGTGCAGGACCTGCTGGTCGAACCTGATGCCGCGCCACCGCTCAGCTGCCTCCTCCGGGCTGAGGAACTCTGCCCGGATGCCTGCCTGGGTGAGCGCGGCCTGCACCAGCGGCAGCTGCGGATCAGGGCCGTGGTTGACGATCCCGGTGCGTGCCAGGAGCTGTTCGCCGCTGTCCTGCTCCAGCTCGTCCCAAAGCGCCAGTCCTTCTGCCAGCATGGCCACATATTCCGGCCGGTGGTAGCCCGGATTCAGGTTGCGGGTAGTGCCGTGGGACGCCCCGATGCGGTGGCCGGGACCAAACTGTTCCAGCAGCGTGACCTGCCGGCCGCGGCGTGCCAACGCCCAGGCGGCGGCCGAGCCCATCGCTCCGCCGCCGATCACAACAGTGTCCAGGATTGTTCCCATGTGGCTCCTCAGGTTTTGCTCAGGTCAGCAGCAGCGCCACGCCGATCATGGCGGGCACGGCCACTACCGTGGTGATCAGTACGGTGTCCTTGGCCACCGTGAGGCCGGTCTTGTAACGGCTGGCCGCCACAAAGACATTCTGGGCCGTGGGGAGGGCAGACGTGACCACCACGGCAAAGAGTGCGTGCCCTTCCATTCCCAGGGCAAAACGTGCGAAAACGTAGGCGAGGGCAGGCTGGATGAAGAGCTTGAAGGCGCTCGCCAGGAGGGTGTCGATGCGGCGGCCCGCCGACGCCTGCAGCGGGCGGCTGCCATTCAGGCTCATGCCGAAGGCGATCAGCATGGCGGGAATCGCCGCGCCGCCGATCAGGTGGATCGGCTCCATGACCAGTGCGGGAACCTGCCAGCCGGTCCCGGCCACCAGCAGGCCCAGGCCGGAGCCGACAATCATCGGATTCCGCAGGATCATCAGCACAAACCGCAGTGGGGTGGTGCGGTGGGAACTGGTGCTTGAGTCCAGGATCATCAGGAAGAGCGGGGTGAAGAATGCGAGCTGGAAAATCAGCAGCGGAGCCACATAACTGGCATCACCCAGGACATACACGGCGATGGGGATGCCGAGGTTGGCGGAGTTCGCGAGCGAGGCGGCCATCGAGGACATCAGCGCCTCCGGCAGGGCACGCTTGAGCACGAATTTGGTGATGGCAAAAAAGATCGACGCCGTAGCGATCGCGGCTACGGCTGTCACCAGCAGCGGCGCAGCGAAGACTTCCTGAAGCCTCGCCTTGCTGAGCGTTTCAAACAGCAGCGCCGGGCTGGCCACGAAGAATGTGAGCCCGCTGAGGACCTGGCGTGCGTTCTCGCCCAGGATCTTCCGGCGGCCGACGAACCAGCCCACCAGGATGATGCACCAGACAACAAAAAAGCCCGCCAACACGCCTAACAAGGAGGATGTCCCAAGGCGCAGCGCCAGTGGGGGCCGGGTCTCACGCTC
This sequence comes from Arthrobacter sp., assembly GCA_035254945.1. GTDB lineage: Bacteria > Actinomycetota > Actinomycetes > Actinomycetales > Micrococcaceae > Arthrobacter. The sequence continues at coordinate 11,101 of DATFAE010000367.1, forward strand.
CTGTTACAGGGTGGCGTTATTAAGGGCGAAAGGGGGGCGCATCAGTCCAGGGGTGTGGCCCTCTGCAGGATCGTTTCCGATCTGCACAATCCTGTTGTCCTTATCCACATGGACAACCTTCGGGGTGTAGGCATTCGCCTCTTCCGTGGTCATCTGGGCATAGGTGATCAGGATGACGATGTCGTTCTCGTGCATCAGGTGCGCGGCCGCCCCGTTGATGCCGATGACCCCCGAGCCGCGTTCGCCGGCAATAGTGTAGGTCTCCAGGCGGGCGCCGTTGGTGACGTCCACAATGGCAACAAGCTCGCCGGGCAGGATGTCGGCAGCATCCAGGAGGTCCAGGTCAACGGTGACCGAACCAACGTAGTGCAGGTCAGCGTGCGTGACGGTGGCCCGGTGGATTTTGGACTTGAACATTGTGCGATTCATAACCAGATCAGTCTAGCGTCGGGCTTCGGATCGCGCAGTGACGCAGGAAACACCGGCGCCCGGGACGTCACAGACGCCCCGCATGTGGCGGGACTACGGGCAGAAGCCCTTATCCGGCGTCGGGATTCCGCACCGATTCCGCGGTGATGGCCAGCGTCTCGCGGGCGGCGAGGATGGCGGGCCGCTTCGCGCTGGAGCGGCGGACGGAGGTGAAAATGGTGCGGTACGGGTTGCCGGGCAGGTCCAGCAGCTTGGCAGTGGTGCCGCGTCCCGTCCAGACGAGGTCCGGCATGAGTGCCACAGCGTTTCCGGACTCGATGAGCCGGATCTGGGCCTGGAGGTCGGCCGTTTCGAAGCGCACGTCGGGCTCGAAGCCGGCACTGCGGCACGCCTGCTCAGCCCAGTGCCGTGACGCGGCGCCGCGTGGCTCCATCACCCAGGCGAGGCCGGCAGTGTCCTCTATTGACGTGATCCGGGGGCGGTCCGGGGCCTCCGCAGGGACGGCGAGCCGGATGGCGTCGGTGGTGAGCTTGATGCGGTCCAGTTCCGGGTACCGCGGGGCGGCGTGGCCCGGATACTGCTCGGCGATCACCAGGTCGAAGTCCCGGGCCCACGTCTCATGCAGGGCGGTTTCGGGTTCACGCTGGATCATCTCGATCCGGACCTCGGGGTACGCCGTCGCCATTCTGGAGAGGGTCTCCGGCATCAGCGCCAGGGCGGCGGACTGGAAGACGGCGATGCGGACGGTGCCGGTGACGGTGGTCAGCGAGGCCGCCAGGTCAGCCTCCGCCTGCTCCAGTGTCTCAAGGAGCTGGGCGGTGTGGGCCACCAGGACCTCTGCCTGCGGCGTGAGCTGGACCCGGCGTCCGGTCTTGCGGAGCAGTTCGACGCCGGCTTCCTTTTCCAGCAAAGCCAGCTGCTGCGAGACCGACGACGGGCTGTACTGCAGTGCCTCGGCCACCTCCGCCAAAGTGCCCCGGATCTTCAGTTCGCGGAGCAGCCGCAGGCGGCGGACATCGAGCATGGCGGATTCCTTGTTGAATCTAATGAATATTGGTTAGAAGTAGTCACTTTATCTAATGGAACTGCGCTTGCATACTGTTGAGACTGAGTTACCCCCGTCACAGCCCGCCACGCAGGCGCCGCGATGGGGCCGCACCCCAACCCAGGAGTTCCTGATGAGCACCAAAGACATGACCCAGTCGATCATGAGGCGCAAGCCCATTGACGACATTGAAGAAGAAAACAAGCACAGCGGGCTGTTTAAATCCCTCGGGCTCTGGCAGCTCACCGCCATCGGCGTTGGCGGCATCATCGGCGTCGGCATCTTTTCCCTCGCAGGACTGGTGGCGGCCGGGAGCGCAGACACACCCGGGGTGGGGCCCGCGGTGCTGTTCTCGTTCCTTATCGCGGGCCTGGCCTCCGCCGCGGCGGCCCTGTCCTACGCCGAGTTTGCGGGCATGATCCCGCGGGCCGGCTCGGCGTACACCTATGGGTACGTGGCCCTCGGCGAGGTCATCGGCTGGTTCATCGGCTGGGACCTCCTGTTGGAGTACATCGCCATTGTCGCCGTGGTGGCCATCGGCATCTCGGGCTACTTTGACGCGTTCCTGTCCGGCATCGGTATCCACATGCCTGTCTGGATGACCTCCACCCCCGATGAAGGCAAGGGCGGCATCGTCAACATTCCTGCCATCCTGGTCTGCCTCCTGGTGACCTGGATCCTTTCCCGCGGGACCAAGGCCTTTGGCCGGTTTGAGCTGGTGGCCGTTGCCATCAAGGTCATCCTGATTCTTTTCATCATCGGACTGGGCATCTTCTACATCGATACCAACAACTACAACCCGTTCATGCCCAGCGGCTTCGGTCCGGTCCTGGCGGGCTCCGCCACCGTCTTCTTCGCCGTATTCGGCTACGACGCCATGAGCACCGCGGCGGAAGAGGCCACGGACGGCAAGAAGCACATGCCCAAGGCCATCATCCTGTCCCTGATCATCGCCATGCTGCTCTACGTTGCCGCCACGCTGGTGCTGACCGGCATGCAGAACTACAAGGACATCGACCCCAAGGCCGGCTTCGCCTCCGCGTTTACCGGTGTGGGGTTGCCCGTCATCGCCACCATCATTTCCGTCTTCGCAGTCCTGTCCATCCTCACCGTGATGCTGACCTTCCTCCTCGGCGTCACCCGGGTCTGGTTCTCCATGAGCCGCGACGGCCTGCTCCCGGGCTGGTTCTCCAAGACCGACCGCCACGGCACGCCTCAGCGCGTGACCTGGATCGCCGGCGTCGCCTCTGCCCTGCTGGCCGGAGTGTTCCCCATCAAGGCCGTCGCCGACCTCACCAACATCGGCATCCTGGCCGCGTTCGTCGTCGTCTGTTTCTCGGTGATCGTCTTCCGCTACAAGAAGCCAGACGCGCCGCGCACCTTCCGGCTGCCGCTGATGCCGGTGATTCCGGCCTTCGGCGTCCTGGCCTCTGCCTTCCTGATGTTCCAACTGCACTGGGAGACCTGGCTGCGCTTCGGCGTCTGGCTGGTCATCGGCCTGGCCATCTACTTCTTCTACGGCAAGAAGCACTCGCTGATGAACCCCAACAGCCCGCGCCATGAGGAAGCCGTGGAGATGCACCGCCCCGTCGGCTGACCTCCCCCCGGGACGCTCTCTCACTTAACGCGCCTTTTTCACTCACCCCCTCTCACTTAATGTCGCCTAAACGGGACGCTCTCTCACTTTCCTCAGGAAAGTGAGAGAGCGTTTCCGTTCTTTCTGCGTTAAGGGAGAGAGCGTCCCCGGAGAGGTTGCATTAAGTGAGAGAGGGTGGCAGCCAGGCGAAAAATGGTTGGCTTTTCTAATGTGTATTCCTTAGAAAACATCGCTTTATCTTATGTGAGTGCGGGCTCATACTGATGAATAAGACCCCTTCACCACCCAAGGAAAGAACGAGTAGCAGCCATGACCAACATTGCTATGGAGCCCGGAGTGAACCCCGGATCCGCGCCCCGCACAGCTGACGTTGACGTGCCGCAGGCGCGTGCCCTCGCGGCAGAAACCATTGCGCTGGTGCGGCGGTGGCTGACGGAGGCTTCGAAGGTTCCCGTGGACGCTTCGGCGGAGCAGCTCGCCGGTGTCCTGAAGGACCCGAACGGCCTGGACTTCACCGTCGGCTTCGTGGACGGAGTGGTCCGTCCCGAGGACCTGCACGTCGCCGCCCGCAACCTCGCCGCCCTGGCGCCGCGGGTCCCGGCCTTCCTGCCCTGGTACATGCGCAGCGCAGTAGCCCTCGGTGGTGCCATGGCCCCGGTCCTGCCGCAGGTTGTCATCCCGATCGCCCGCAAGGTGCTCCGCGAAATGGTGGGCCACCTGATCGTGGATGCCACCGACGCCAAGCTGGGCCCAGCCATCGCCAAGATCCGCAAGGACGGCATCAAGCTCAACGTCAACCTCCTCGGCGAGGCAGTCCTTGGCCAGCACGAGGCCTCCCGCCGGCTCGAAGGAACCCACACCCTCCTGGCCCGCCCGGACGTGGACTACGTCTCCATCAAGGTCTCCTCCACCGTGGCCCCGCACTCGCCGTGGGCCTTCGACGAGGCGGTGGAACACGTCGTCGAGAAGCTCACCCCGCTCTTCACCCGCGCTGCGTCGTTCGCAACCACGGGAAGCAAGGCCAAGTTCATCAACCTGGACATGGAGGAATACAAGGACCTGGACATGACCATCGCGGTCTTCACCAGGATCCTGGACAAGCCCGAGTTCAAGAACCTCGAAGCCGGCATCGTCCTCCAGGCCTACCTTCCGGACGCCCTCTCCGCCATGATCCGCCTCCAGGACTGGGCCGCGCAGCGCCGCGCCAAGGGTGGCGCCGCCATCAAGGTCCGAGTGGTCAAGGGCGCCAACCTGCCCATGGAACAGGTGGAATCCTCGCTGCACGACTGGCCGCTTGCCACCTGGAACACCAAGCAGGATTCGGACACCAACTACAAGCGGGTCATCAACTACTCCCTGCACCCGGACCGGATCAGGAACGTCCGGATCGGCGTGGCCGGCCACAACCTGTTCGACATCGCCTTCGCCTGGCTGCTCGCCAAGCAGCGCGGCGTGGAGTCCGGCATCGAGTTCGAGATGCTCCTGGGCATGGCGCAGGGCCAGGCCGAAGCCGTCAAGAAGGACGTCGGCTCGCTCCTGCTTTACACGCCCGTGGTCCACCCGGCCGAGTTCGACGTCGCCATCGCCTACCTGATCCGCCGCCTCGAAGAGGGCGCCAGCCAGGACAACTTCATGTCCGCAGTGTTTGAGCTCAGCGACAACGAAGTCCTCTTCGAGCGCGAGAAGCAGCGCTTCCTCGCCTCCCTGGACAGGCTCGACGACGCCGTGCCGCCGGCCAACCGCCAGCAGAACCGCAGCCTGCCGCCGCAGCCCCTGCCGCACGATTCGTTCAAGGACACCCCGGACACCGACCCGTCGCTGCCGGCAAACCGCGACTGGGGCCGCGCCATCCTGGACCGTGTCCCGTCCTCCACGCTGGGCAACGCCGCCGTCGAGGCCGCCACCATCACGGACGCGGACACCCTCAACACGGTCATCGCCACCGCCGTTGACAAGGGCAAGGCCTGGGGTGCCCTGTCCGGCGACGAACGCGCCGAGATCCTGCACCGCGCCGGCGACGTCCTGGAAGCCCGCCGCGCGGACCTCCTTGAAGTCATGGCCAGCGAAACCGGCAAGACCATCGACCAGGGCGATCCCGAGGTCAGCGAAGCGGTGGACTTTGCCCACTACTACGCCGAGTCTGCCCGCAAGCTGGAAAAGGTCGACGGCGCCACGTTCGTTCCGGCCAAGCTCACCGTGGTGACCCCGCCCTGGAACTTCCCGGTCGCCATCCCGGCAGGGTCCACGCTCGCGGCACTGGCCGCCGGCTCCGCCGTCGTGATCAAGCCCGCGAAGCAGGCCCGCCGCAGCGGCGCCGTGATGATTGAGGCGTTGTGGGAGGCCGGTGTCCCGAAAGACGTGCTGACCATGGTGCAGCTCGGCGAGCGTGAACTTGGCCAGCAGCTGATTTCCCACCCCGCCGTGGACCGCGTGATCCTCACCGGCGGCTACGAAACCGCGGAGCTGTTCCGCTCCTTCCGCAAGGACCTGCCGCTGCTGGCCGAAACCAGCGGCAAGAACGCCATTATTGTCACTCCCAGCGCGGACCTGGACCTGGCCGCCAAGGACGTGGCCTACTCCGCCTTCGGCCACGCCGGCCAGAAGTGCTCGGCCGCGTCGCTGGTGATCCTGGTGGGTTCGGTGGCCAAGTCCAAGCGGTTCCACAACCAGCTGATCGACGCCGTGACCTCGCTGAAGGTGGGCTACCCGCAGGACCCCACCAGCCAGATGGGTCCGATTATCGAGCCTGCCAACGGCAAGCTCCTCAACGCCCTCACCACCCTCGGCGAAGGCGAAAGCTGGGCCGTGGAACCCCGCAAGCTGGACAACACCGGCCGGCTCTGGAGCCCCGGCGTGCGCCACGGCGTCCGCCGCGGATCCTACTTCCACCTCACCGAGTTCTTCGGACCGGTCCTCGGCGTGATGACGGCCGAGACGCTGGAGGAAGCCATCGCCATCCAGAACCAGATCGAGTACGGTCTCACTGCAGGCCTGCACTCGCTGAACCCGGACGAGCTCGGCATCTGGCTGGACTCCATCCAGGCCGGAAACCTGTACGTCAACCGCGGCATCACCGGCGCCATCGTGCAGCGCCAGCCGTTCGGCGGCTGGAAGAAGTCCGCAGTGGGCGCGGGCACCAAGGCCGGTGGACCCAACTACCTCGCCGGCCTCGGCGACTGGGCAAGTGCGGAAGCCTCCTCCACGGCAGCCGTCACCAACGCCTCTGTCCGCCGGATCAGGAACGCGGCCGCCGGTGCCCTGCAGCCGGCCGAGCTCGAGTCGCTTGAGCGTTCCCTGGCGTCCGACGCCGAGGCCTGGGCTGATGAGTTCGGCACGGCCAAGGACGTCTCCGGGCTCAGCGCGGAACGGAACATCTTCCGTTACCGTGCGCTGCCGGTCACCGTTCGGCTTTCCGAAGGTGCCCCGCTGGCAGGCCTGGCGCGGACCGTGGCGGCTGGCGTCCTGGCGGGCTCGGCACTGACCGTGTCAACCGCCGTCGAACTTCCCGCCCAGCTGCGGGCCGTGCTCACCGGCCTGGACATCACCGTCACGGTGGAGTCCGACGCCGGCTGGCTGGCTTCGGCGGCCCGCCTCGCCGCCGCGGGCAGGCTGTCCGGTGCGCGGATCCGCCTGATCGGCGGTGATGCCACCGCCCTGGCCGAAGCCACCGACGGCCGTCCGGACCTGGCGATTTACGCCCACCCGGTCACGGAGGCCGGACGGGTTGAACTGCTGCCGTTCCTGCATGAGCAGGCCATCAGTATCACGGCACACCGCTTCGGTACGCCGAACCACCTCTCCGACGCCCTGATTTAGGACGCCCGGAAGCCTGGACAAGCGAGAGGCCCGGCAGCCACCACTTGGTGGCCGCCGGGCCTTTCGCTTCAGTGCTTTCGCTCTAGTAGGAGGGTCGGCTGCGCGCGGCGCGAGCCTTGAGACCTTTGTTAGCCCAGGTACCAGCCCGGGGGAGTCCACGACGCCGGAACGCTGTGGGCGGAGAACTGTTCGCAACGGGTGCAGGTGTAGGCGACTTCGCCCAGTGTCCTGACCACCCCGTCACGCCGGTAAACCGGAGGAATGTATGACTCGAGATAGATGAATTCGTCCGTGCCGCACTTCTCACAGGTGGGCTTGCCGACATACTCGGACTCGGCGGTGGGCATTCCTGCCCCGAAACGGGAATGGTGCGTGACCAGTGGCCGTCCGGTATGCGGACGCGGAGGTGCTGTGTGGAAATGGGAGTTACTGGCTGTCTTCATTGGCTGCCTATCCCGAGCGCGACCGGCCCATGGGGTGCAGGCGCGCGCTCGTTGTGTCGAAACCGGCCTCTGCTTGACCCATGGGAATCCAGCATAGGTGATGCGGGCTTCGGCATCAATGGTTCCGGTTAAGGTACGTGCCTGGATCCCCCGGGCCCCGGGGGAGTGCACTGGGTCTTCAGGCAGACTTTTTCAGGGTCCGTCCCACGATGGCCTGGGTCAGGGCATCGATCACTTCGGCGTTGGCCAGCGGGTTGCGGATCAGGGTGAAATCGACATCGCCCACCGGTGGGAGGTCGAAGCGCCGGGTGATTATTTTCAGGTCCTCCGGGACGAGCGACGACGGCATCACGGCGACGCCGATACCGGCCCGGACCGCCGCCAGCACGCCGCTGATCTGCCGGGTGGTGCACGTGATCCGCCACGTCCGGCCGTGCGATTCCAGGGCGTCGATGGCCAGTTTCCGGCTGAGACTCGGGGAAGGGTAGGCAATCAACGGCACCGGATTCCCGGGCTCCAGCGAGGTCTGCTCCAGCCCCACCCAGGAGAAGGAATCGTGCTGCACCACTGTGCCGTCCTTGGCGCCGGCCACCCACTTGACGAACACCAGGTCCAGCTGGCCGGCGTTGAGTTTCTTGTACAGCTGGTCGCTCTGGCCGACTGTCAGCTCCAGATTGATCTGCGGATAGATCTGGCGGAACTCCCGCAGGATCCGGGGCAGGCCGGTGATGGCGAGGTCGTCCGCGGTGCCGAAGCGCAGCCGGCCGCGCATGGCGGAGCCGGAGAAATAGCGGGAGGCGGCATCATGGGCCGAGAGGATGGTGCGCGCGAACCCGGCCATGGCGTCGCCGTTGTCTGTCAGCCGGACGTCGCGGGTGTCCCGGGTGACCAGGACACGCTTGGCGGCCGCCTCAAGTTTCCGGACGTGCTGGCTGACCGTCGGCTGTGCAAGCCCCAGCCGCTCGGCCGCCTTGGTGAAGCTGAGGGTCTCCGCCACGGCGAGGAAGGAGCGGAGCTGGGCGGGTTCGAACACGGGGTGGCTCCTTTGGCCCCCTGCGCGGGAAACAACCTGCGCCTGCGGGCTAATTACGTTACGCAATCCTAGTTATAGACACAATAACCCTACATAATCATGGCCGGCCAGCCTAGCGTTAAGGGCATCCCAGCCCGCCCGTTTACTTGAGGACACCCCTTTGGCACCCCCACCGCCATCGTCGGCAACCGTCAGCCAGCCCGTCATCGACTCCGCCAGTTCCGAAACCCAGCCCATCGCCGTCGTCAGTGAACGCCTCCCGTGGCGGCACACGTTCATCTCCCTGAAGGTTCCCAACTTCCGCATCTTCGCCGTCGGCCATTTTGTGGCGGTGATAGCCATCTGGATGCAGCGGATTGCGCAGGACTGGATGGTCCTGGAACTGTCCGGCTCGGTCACCGCCGTGGGCATCACCGTGGCGCTGCAGTTCATGCCCTCGCTTTTGCTGGGCCCGTGGGGCGGCATGATGGCTGACCGGTTCGCCAAGCGGAAGATCCTGATTGTGTGCCAATGCCTGGCCGGGGTCCTTGCGGCCGCGCTCGCTGTCCTGGCCCTCACCGGTGCCGTGCAGGTCTGGCACGTGTACGTCATCGCCCTGGTGCTGGGCCTGGTCACCGTGCTGGACCAGCCCGCCCGTCAGGTCTTCGTCAATGAACTCGTGGGCCCGAAGTACCTTCGCAACGCCATCAGCGTCAACTCCACCACGTTCCAGCTGGGCGGGCTGATCGGCCCGGCCCTGGCGGGCCTGATGCTCACGGCCGTCGGCGCAGGCTGGGCATTCGCGGCGAACGCCCTGGCCTGCTGCTCAACGGTTACCATGCTGCTTCTCCTGCGGAAGGACCAGCTGTTCGTCAGCACCCCGGCCCCGAAGAAGAAGGGCATGCTGCGGGAGGGGCTGCAGTACGCCCTCAGCAAGCCCACCATTTACTGGCCATGGCTGATGGCGGGCTTCATCGCTGTCTTCGCCATGAGCCTTCCGGTGCTGCTTGCCGCCTTCGCGGACCACGTGTTCGACGTCGGTGCCGGCGGCTACGGCCTGCTGAACGCCCTTGTGGCACTGGGCGCACTGTCAGGTGCCATCGCTTCCACCCGCCGCCGTCACCTTCGGCTCCGTTCTGTGGTGTTCTGCGCCGGAATGTACGGGCTGATGCTGTGCCTGGCCGCGCTGGCGCCGTCCATGCTGTGGTTCAGCGTGGTGATGGTCCTGTCCGGATTCTGGTGCCTGATGTTCCTGACCGGGTCCAACCAGCTGGTCCAGATCAGCTCGAACATGGGCATCCGCGGCCGCGTGATGAGTCTTTACATCATGGTGCTGATCGGAGGGCAGGCAATCGGCGGCCCTATGCTCGGCTGGATCGCTGAACATGCGGACCCGCACGTGGCGTTGTTCGTGTCCGGCGGCGTGCCGGCGCTCGCCGCGTTGACGGTCGGCGTCGTCCTTGCCCGGAAAGGCGCGCTGAGGCTCCGGGTGGACCTGAAGGACCGCCGCCACCCCGTGCGGATCGTCAACCGGCCCGCGGCAGCGTAAGCTTCCCGGCGGCGGCAGAAGCCGGCATCGCCCGGCCCCGCCGCCGGCGGCCTGCCCCCGCGGCGGGCTATGCCGACCGCTCGGGAATGGCAAGGGCCTCCCGCACCCGTGTGAACGGCACTCCCGGCAGTTTGGCACGTTCGCCGGCGGCATCGAAAGACATCTCCGCCGTGGCCAGGTGTAGGGCGCCTCCCAGAACACGGCCCCAGCGCGGTGACACAACCCGGGCACCCGCCGCGGCGGCCCGAAGCAAGGCAACCGGTACGTGGACTGTCCGGCCGGCGCCGTTGCGCTCGATGAGCAGGGCAGCCAGCGCGTCCAGGCTGAGGTTGTCCGGGCCGCCGACGTCCACAGCCTGTCCTTCCAGCCTGCCGTCCAGGGCGAACACCGCCGCGGCGGCCAGGTCCCGGGCGCTGACGAAGTTGACGGCGTTGTCCCCGCGGCCGAAGACCACGGCAACGCCGCTCTGGCGCAGCGAGTCTCCCATGATCGCCGTGTACGTCTCCAGGATGGTGGTGGGGCGCAGTATGGTCCACTCGAGGCTGCTGCCCACCAGGCGCTGCTCGGCGGCGTATTTCATCCGTGCCAGCTCCAGGGGGTGTGACGCGGACGCGCCGCGCATCGAGAACAGCACAAACCGGCGGACCCCGGCCAGCTCCGCGGCTTTGACCAGGTTGGCATTTCCGTCCCGGTCCACGGCCGCGGGCGTACTGCCGGAGGCTGGCCCGAAACCGCTGATGGCAGACACGACGGCGGTGCAGCCGCCAAGTGCACCGGCAAGGTCTGCGGGTTCCCGGCATCCTGGGCGGACTGGCGGCTGAGGTGCTCAGCCAGGGCGCGCCGCTGTGGATCCTCATGCGGGACGCAGCATCGGCCGGCCATACGGAGCTGACCCGGCACCTGGAACAGATCCGGGAGGAGAAGTACCGCCGGATGATGCTGATCGCCCG